>JAEEQE010000021.1 GCA_016285145.1 Bacteroidales bacterium
CGTCAACTACCCGCCATGCGGCGCGGGCCACGACGTGAGCTACGACGGCCATGTGTACCACACGGTGCGCGTGGGCTGCGAGTGCTGGCTGCAGGAGAACCTGCGCAACACTCATTATGCCGACGGCACGGATGTTCCGGCGAGCATGGTGTACGGCGACGACCCGTCCAACGAGGATGGCTTCGGCCTGTTGTACACGTGGTACAGCGCGGTGAAGGTTGCGGAAGGCGACAACAGCGCGGTGCCTGCCGACAGCGTGGCTCCGATGGGCGAGCATTACGTGAAGGGCATCTGTCCGGACGGCTGGGCGTTGCCGACATCGGCGCAGTACGACGACCTGTGGCAGAACGGCTACGGCACGAGCGGTGTGAAGGACAAGGATGCCCAGTACTGGCTGCCGGGCTATGCGGGCACGGACCCGAACTGCTACTTCAACGCAAGAGGCGCCGGCTACTATGACCCGACGACGGGTCGCTACTACAACCTGCTGGGCGACACCTACTTCTGGACGGGCGAATCCGCCCCGGATTCCGCAATGGGCCAGTGCAGCGTGATCACGCACACGTGCCCTGACATCGTGAGCCAGGAGCAGCTCAAGGTCCGCGGCCAAAGCGTGCGATGCGTGGAGAAGAAGTAACGCATAATTCTCCTAAACGAAAGAATAGAGTCAAGGCACCCTCCCATCGGAGGGTGCCTTTTTAGTTAATGGGCAACCGCTAACCGAAGAAAAAAATGTCCACGAAAATAAGGATTAAGCTGGCATTCTCCGTTGTCAGGTTCTGCCATGGTGGGGGCGTTGAGGTGTTGAGGCGAGGGGGTTAAAAAGCTAAGAAACTAAGGAGTTAAGGGGTGGGGGTGTTCTTCCGCAGCACACATCGTCCTTTTCGCGGCGTGCACATTTCTTCTCCGCCTCACACGCGTGCCGCGCCGCGACTGCCACACGCTGTTTTCCACTCCCCACACTGCGCTCCCTGTGGTCGCTTATGTGAGGTTAATAATATTATGTCCCTTCGGGACATCCTTGGTGGTTGTCATAAAGATGGCGTTAGTGTACGGCCTCGGAGAGGCCGAATCCTAATAACCCCACACAAGCGTAAGCGCAGTGTGGGGATTGACGGCGCCATGTGGACTCTCGCGGCGCGGCAGGCGCGTGCCACGGAGAATGGAATGGGACCGCCGCGAAACGAAAGGGCTTGCCCTTGGAAGTGTTGAGGGGTGGAACTAAGAAACTAAGGAGTTAAGAAACTAAAGAGTTAAGAAGTTAAGGAACCAAGAACCAAGACCAGAGACCAAAGAACAACATCCAATCGCCAATGCCAAAGGCCAATAGCCAATGGCCAACGGCTAACTGCGATTGCCGGACAATCTCCGGGTTTGCCCGATCTTTTCCCCCGCCTTCTCCCACCGGCGCCGGATCTCCGCGGTGAGTTTGCCGCTGGGGTCGCGTACGATGCGGATTTTGTCGGCGTGGGCGAAGATGGTGTTCGCCAACTCGTAACGTGAATGTCACCTGCTCTCCGCCGCACATACCATCTATTTCGCGGCGAGCACATCCCTTCTCCGTCTCACACGTGTGTCGCGCCGCGACTGCCCCCGCGGCTTTCCACTCCCCACACTGCGCTCCCTGTGGTCGCTTATGTGAGGTTAATGGGATAATGTCCCCCTGGGACATCCGTACTGGTTGTCACGAAAAGGAACGAGGTCTGGGGCATGGCGCCGCGATATTGTGTGCAGACATACTCAAGGCTACCAATTTGTCGTCCCTGTCGGAACGGGAATTCGGAAAAGATGCACATATGCGTGCGATCGCGGCGCAGCACAAGCCTGCCACGGAGAATGAATGAAACCGCCGCGAATTTTTGATGTTAAAGAGTTGCAAAGATACCAATTTTTTGCAACTGTGCAGATAGAGTGCAATGTTAGGAAGTATTTTTGCAAAGCTTATGGAAGGGATGGGTTTGGCAATGGGATTTTGTTATTTTTGTAAGCAGAAAATATTAGTCACACTTTATTAGTATTCAATAAATTATAAAATGAAGGCTGTGGGATGGCGATGTCCCACCCAATATTACAAACTGCTAAACGCTCTTTGAAACGATTGTCACTTCGCTACTGAATTAGAATTGCTGTCTCGCCTTAGGGATGGCGTGTCTGCCGTCATCGGCAGACGATGGGAGGTGCCTTCACCGGCACTTTGCCCTGGTTGGAATGTCAGTTCAGAAGCCGCGCACGTGCCGTCCCGGATCACGCACGGGCTCGCGCGCAGACGGCAGTTGCTACCTTCGGTACTCCGTAGCCTCAGTCGCAACTGCATGGCAACTGCGTCCTTCGGTACTTCGTACCTTCAGTCGCAGTTGGCTTTTCTTCAAGAAACCTGAAGTAATATCGGCGGAGAGACAGTCGTGGATAAGACAACAATAATTCTACAATAGAAAAAATGAGACGAACAGATAACACAATGGAGCAGACGGTGACGCACGACGTTCAATCCCCCACAAAGGATGTGTCGGTGCGCCTGCGTGACCTTTGGCGTTGTCTCGAAAGCAAACAGGATTTGCTTCGCCTCATCAACATCGCTTTAGAAGGCTTGTATGGCGATATGGCACAAATAGTCAGTATGAAACAGCTGGCGAACATGGCTTATACCGCCAACGGGGAACACCGTTACACCTCCTTCCGGATTCCCAAAAAGAAGAGGGGTGAATTCCGTTCCATCGATGCCCCTATAGCGCCGTTGAAAAACATACAACGGGCGCTCAACAGCGTGCTTCAGGCGGTGTACACGCCCCATCAGGCGGTCATGGGGTTCGTGCCAGGTCGCTCGGTGGTGGACAATGCCCGCGTGCATCTCTCACAACGGTACATCTACAATATCGATCTGAAAGACTTCTTCCCATCCGTCCATTCGGGGCGCGTATATGCCCGATTGCTTGCCAAGCCTTTCTCCCTGCCGCCGGAAATTGCCAGTCTCATTTGCGACCTTTGCTGTTTTACCAACAGCGACGGGAACAAGGTGCTGCCCCAAGGAGCCCCCACCTCTCCGATTATCACCAACATCATCTGCGAGCGGATGGATCGAAAATTGCAAAAGTTAGCCAAAGCATACGGACTTCATTATACCCGATATGCGGACGACATCACCTTCAGCGGCAGCAAATATGTGTTTGCATCGGACGGACGTTTTTGTTCGCTCCTGAACCATATTGTAGAAGAGGAGGAACATTTCACCATTAACTGGAACAAGACCCGCTTGGGACATCGGGGCAAGAGGCAGGAGGTGACAGGCGTTACGGTGAATGAGAAACCCAACGTGTCGCGCAGCTATGTGCGGCAGCTGAGAACCTTGCTGCACAACTGGGAGATGAACGGATACAAAAAAGCCCAGGCCGATTTTCTGGCGCACTATGTGACGACCAATACCCGCAACCTGCAATGGAAAGGCACGCATAAAATTGAGAATATCATTGCTGGTAAACTGCTCTATATGAAGATGGTAAAGGGCGAAACGGATTCCACCTACAAAGGCCTGAAGATTCGGTTTGACCAGCTTATGGAAAACCACCGGGAAGATATCAACACATTAGCCAAATTATATAAGAACAACAGGATATGAAACTGAACAGAATAATGGGGCTTACCCCCAGCAAAGAAATGGAGCCGATAGCTACCGGCTTCACGGCTCTTGACATAAAAACGAACGGCTTGCCTATTGGGGAAATAACGACCATTGCCGGACGACCAGGGATGGGCGATACGGCTTTTGCCGTCTCCCTGCTGCGCAATATCGGGGTGATTCAGAAAGTACCCTCGGCCTATCTGTCGTTAGATGTGTCTGAGTTTGAGATTGTAAAAAGACTGAAGGCCTCTTTGACAGGCCGTTGGGAGGTTGATCAGAGAAGACAGAATGGGCCGTCGCTCCCCAAAGCGGTGATTGAAGAATTCGAGAGTGCCGGCTTCCTCCATCGGACCGAACAGGATAAGAATCTTGTTTGGCATGATAATGAAAAGTATCAGGCTGACAATGCCCTGAAACTGATGAAAGAGGCCCCAGTGTGGATAGAACACGACTTGTGCGTGACCATGAATGAGATTATCAGTCGTATGGAGCGTTTGCATCAGGAGAATAACGTTCGCATTTTCTTTATTGATAGTCTGAAAGAGATGCTTCTTACAGGCAAATACGAAGTGTTAGCACAGGAGATCATAAAATTGCGTCAGGCAGCCCACCGATTGAAGGTGGCGGTAGTTGTAGTCGCCCCATTAAATCGTTCGGTGGAGATTCGTGCCGGGAGCAGACGGCCCATGTTAAGCGACTTGAGAGACTTTGGACACCTTGAGTTGCTTTCCTCATTGGTGATGCTCCTTTATCGTCCGGAATATTATTGTATTGAGGTATTTGAAGACGATACTCCGTGTAAAAACATGGCTGAAATCTTGGTTGAAAAGAACTGTTATGGAGGGATGGGAGATGTGCGTATGCGCTATGTCAACCATGTCAGTTTCCGGGAGGTGGTATGTGAAGGGGATTATTATCCGGCCCCGAAGATCTACAATGCCTCCTTTGATTAGTATGCCGTTTTAACGGTCGGGAATCAAAATCCAATCGTTGTCAAATTAAGCACACGCGGCGCAGCTCTTCGGAGAATCGGATAATGCCATCCTGGATTCTTTGTACGGTCTTTGCCGAAGGACGGCTTTTGCCTGTGGCATAGTGGCTGAGCTGATGCCGGTTAATGCCGGTTATGGTTTGAAGATCGGCGAGGTTGAGCCTGCCGTTGATGTAATGGAGAAAACTGGCGGTATCGAATTTGTACTCGAATGCCATTTCTGGCAATGAAGGAAGCATAGCCTTCGCTTCCTCGTATGAGTTCTGCAGGTCGGCGATGGTGGCTTCCACCGTTTTTCCCATTCCAATGAAACCGATCTTATGGTTTTGTTGCGGAATGGCCGTGAAAGTGCCGTCGCTGTTTCTCTCAATAATTACTGTTACATTTTCCATATCCTGTTTGTTTTAGGAGGATTACTTTACATTAACACCTGATTGCTGCTTTCAACTTCTTTTTTCAATTCGGTTATCTTCATCGCTCGTACACTTAATCCACCGCTGCAAAAATATACAATTGATTATTGTATCCAATACACAAATGGATATTTATATTAACAGGGTTATGAACAATAAAGAAGGGGGATGCTTACTGGTTTGGCGGTAGGTTTTAAAGCCCTTCCCCCAGCGGTTTCACAAGACGGTCGATGTCGCCGGCGCCGATGGTGAGGAGCACATCGGGGCGGTGCGCCTGCAGGTAGGGGAGAAGCTCCTCTTTCGGCAGCACCCGTTTGCTCGGATGCCTGATGAGGGAGAGCAGCCACTCGGAAGTGATGCCGGGGATGGGTTTTTCGCGGGCGGGGTAGATGGGCAGCAGGATGATGTCGTCCAGCAGGGCCAGCACCTCCGCGAACTGGGGTGCGAAGTCACGGGTGCGGCTGTATAGGTGGGGCTGGAAGACGCCGCAGATGCGCTTGCCGGGATAGGTGTTGCGCACAGCGGTGATGAACGAGCGCATCTCTTCCGGATGGTGGGCGTAGTCGTCGATGTAAACCAGGTCCTCACGGTCAAGGATGTAGTCGAAACGGCGCTTCACGCCGGCGAAGGTCCGTATCTTTTCCAGAATATGTTCCCGCGACAGGTGGATGCCCGCTTGCGTCTCTTCTGTGACGGCGGCGATGGCGGCGGTGGCGTTCAGCACGTTGTAGCGTCCGTTGGCATGGAGCGTCAGGCTGCTGATCTCCCCAGCGGGGGTGTGCAGGTCGAAGGTGATGTTGTTGGGCGCGGTCCGCAGGTTGCCGGCGCGGTAGTCGGCACGGTCGCCCATGCCGTACACGATCTTGTGCGGATGCATGATCAGGTGCTCGATGCTCTCCTCCACCACGACGGTGCGCGCCTGCGAGGCGAACTGGCGGAAAGCGTCAATGAGCTGCTCACGGGTGCCGTAAATGTCCAGATGGTCGGCATCCATGGAGGTAATGACGGCCACGGAGGGATGGAGTGTGAGGAACGAGCGGTCGTATTCGTCGGCCTCGGCCACTGCCATGACGGGATGCTCCCCTAAGACGAGATTGTCGTCGAAATTTTTGGCGATGCCGCCGATGAATCCGGCGATGCTGACCTCCGGGGCCAGCAGATGACACACCATCGAGGTGGTGGTGGTCTTGCCGTGGGTGCCGGCTACGGCGATGGAGGGCATCCGCTCGGTGATGTGTCCCAGCACCTGTGAGCGTTTGTACATGGGTGTGCCCTTCTGTATGAAATGCTGGAATTCGGCGTTGGTGCGCGGCACGGCAGGCGTATAGACTACAAAATCCACGTTTTCAGGAATGTGGGCGCAGTTGTCGTCGAAGTGGATGACCGCCCCCTTCGTTGTCAGCATGTCGGTGATGGGGGAGGGGGTGAGGTCATAGCCGTAGATGCTGTCCCCCTCGGCCAGGAAATACTGGGCCAGCGCGCTCATGCCGATGCCACCGATGCCGAGAAAGTAGATTCTTTTATTTGTCATAGATCAGGAAAACGGTTCTTCGGTTCTTGGCCCTGCCGGTGGCGGTGTTGTTGTCGGCAATGGGCTGGCTTTCGCCGTAGCCCTTGTAGCGCAGCCGGTTGGCGGGTATGCCTTTGCTGATGACATATTCATAGACGGAGTGGGCACGCAGTTCCGACAACTTCTGGTTGGCGTCGTCGGCACCGATGTTGTCGGTGTGGCCTTGAATCTCCACCTTCACGGTGGGGTTGTCCTTGAGGAATTCGATGAAGAGGGCGATGATCATCTTGGATTCCGCAGTGAGGGTGGCGGAGTTGGTTTCGTAGTAGATGTCGCGCAGATCGCATACCTTACCGGTCTCGATGGCTTTCACCTCGGCGTTTTTGGTGACCACGGGTTCGGTCATCTGCTCAGGGGTGATGAGCTGGGAATCGTACGAGTGCCCTTCCTTCTTCACGGTGACGATGAGGGGTTGCGGGTCCTCTTGCTTCACTTCGGTGGCCACGGCGTATTGTCCTGTGTTGGCGCTTACCACGCCGGTGGCGATGACCTTGGTGGAGGTGTCGCGGATTTCCACGGTGGCCCCTTCGAGATCGCCGTCGTCGGCCGTCACCTCGCCCTTCACAATCATCATCACGTGCGGTCGGGCCGCCTCATACAGTTCGAACTCGTAAAAGTTCCAGTCGTCTTTCTGCATCGTTTTTTCCGTTATCTTCCGGGAACAGAAATAACCTGTTTTCCCATCCAAACTGACGAAAAAGTTCACGTCATCTCCTTCAGAGTTAATGGGATATCCGATGTTGATTGGTTCCGACCAGCGGTTCTTTTCATCCAATTTGGAGAAGAAAATGTCCTGTCCGCCCATGCCGTCGTGGCCGTTGGAGGAGAAATAAAGCGTTTTGCTGTCCGTGTGTAGGAACGGCGAACGCTCGTCCTGTTCGGTGTTGATGATGGGGCCCGCGTTGACGGGCTTTTTCCAGGTGCCGTCGCTGTTGCGCTGCGTGAACCAGATGTCGGAGCCACCGAATCCGCCGGGACGGTCGGAGGCGAAGAAGAGCACTTTCCCGTCCGAGCTCAGCGACGGCTGCGATTCCCACGAGTCGTTGCGGTTGATATTGGTCCCCAGGCTTTGGGGCTTGGTCCATTCCCCGTCAATCCACTCGGAGTAGTAGAGATCGTAGTTGTTGTAGGTGGTGTTCTTGATGGTGACAGGCACCAGTTTGGCGAAGATGATGAGGTCGTTGGTGATGTTGATGGTGGGGCTGCCTTCTCCCTTGGAGTTGTTGAAGGGTTCCTCAAGGGGTTTGCCCGCGCCGAAATGCCCGCCCTTTTTCTTGCTGAAACTGAAAAACTCTTTCAGCTTCGTCTCGCCGTGGCCGAAGGGACTGTCGTCCATCACCTCCTGCCGGCGGGTGAAATAGAAATAGTCGCCGTCGGGGGAGAGGGTTCCTAAGTATTCATCGTGTACGGTAGATATGCCCTCCACAGGCTTGGGGTCGAACGGCACGGGGTGGTTGAGGATGTTGTTGAAGAAGTTTGCCCGGCGGATCAGCACTTTGGCCTCCTGCAGAAGCGTGTCCTTGCTGCCAGTGAAGGCATCGGGGTTGTCCACCACCACTTGCGCAAACTTGATGGCCTCCTCAAAGCGCTCGTTGAAGTAGGCTAACCGAGCCGCGTAGATGTTGTGGTGTATCTTGAAATAGGGACAGACATCGTAAATCCGGTTGAATGCCGCCAAGGCTTTGTTCAAGTCTGACTTGTCCTTGGTACGGGCCTGATAGTGGTTGGCCTCGATGGGAAGGTAAAGCCCCATGGCATAATAATAGTTGACTTCCAGATATTCGGGATGCTCGTCTATGATTTCATTGTAGAGTTCGTAGGCTTCGTCTTTTTTGGCATGGGTATGCAGATCCCGGGCCTTTTTGAAGAGTTTCTCGCTGTTCTTGTCCATTTTCTGCTGGCACGGATCTTCCTCCTCCTGCGCGAATCCCGCACCGGCGAAAGCCATGACAGCCACGAAGAAAAAAATGGACAATCGATTCATTGTCAGAGTGTTGTTGATTTGTGATCAGTGATTGGAGGTAGCTTGAATGTTAACTATTAACTATTAATTATTAATTGTTAATTGTATTAATTGTCTTTCGTCACCGTTTCCCCCGCCTCGATGATTTTGACGAAGTCGTCGGCCTTGAGGGAGGCGCCGCCGATGAGGCCGCCGTCCACATCCTGCTGGGAGAAGAGCTCGAGGGCGTTCTTGGCGTTGCAGCTGCCGCCGTAGAGGATGTAGGTGTCCACTGCCATCTGGGTGCCGAACTTCTTCTCGATGAGGGAGCGGATGTAGGCGAGCATCTCCTGTGCTTGCGCGGGCGTGGCAGTCTCGCCGGTGCCGATGGCCCAGATGGGCTCGTAGGCGATCATCACGTTCTCCATCTGCTCGGGCGTGAGCGTGTAGAGGGTCTCCTCAATCTGCTGGCGCACCACGTCGAAGTGCTTGCCGGCCTTGCGCTCGTCTAACGACTCGCCGCAGCACATCACCGGCACGATGTCGTTGGCTAACAGGCGCAGCATCTTCTTGAGCACGATGGCATTGGTCTCGCCGAAGTACTTGCGGCGCTCGGAGTGACCGATGATGCAGAAGGAGACATCCATGCTGGCCAGCATCTCCGCAGAGACCTCGCCGGTGTAGGCGCCGTTCTCATATTCGCTGACGTTCTGCACACCGGCGTAAAACTGGCTGCCATCCTGGCTGGCGTGGTCGGTGACCAGCTCGGCATAGACTAACGGCGGGCACAGCACAACCTCGGTGGCAAGATTGTAGTTCTCTAATTTTTCTTCGATGGTGCTGATCAGATCTTCGGCCTCCTCGAAGTCCTTGTTCATTTTCCAGTTTCCAATGACGATTTTAGATTTCATAAAGTGTTAGGTGTTTATGGGATTAATTGATTATGTTAATGAAAAGAAAACGGTTGCGGACTTGCACAACGCGGTGGCAAAGATATGTTTTTTTCGGATATAAGGATAATAAAAAAGAAAGTGGAATTCAGCCTCCCGAGGCCGTGCCTTCACGCCTTGTATGTGACAAATCTGTATGTGAATCCCCATTTCGGTTCCATATGTCCATCTATTTCATCCTGCAATTTAGTCTTTCGTCCCTTCAGTATCTATCGGACATAAGCACCTGTTCTCATTACTATATCGAATGTCATCATCCTTTTTGAGTTTCTTCATTCTCGGATGAAAGAAAAGAATGGCCTGTTTTCGTCGCTCTCCTGCCCGTTGAAGAAGTACCGATAACCCCCCATAGCGGGAAGAGGGAATTTTGGCGGGTATGTGGCGGTGTGGTTCATGGTGCGAAGATAGGAATTTTTCGGGTTATTAATGGGCTTTGACATATTTCAAAATCCGAGTCCAATCACTTGTCAAATTGTGAGGAAATACAAAAAAATGTTGTATGGTGTCATGTTGGGATTCGACCGCATAACAATATTTTTCATCTGAGAAGCAATAATAGTTTTCTATTTTGTACGCCGTCTTATCTTTTATACAACAGACATGATCCCCAACATGGAAAGAAGCAATTGGCAGAAGAAACAGTCTGTCCTTGACGTGAATAACTCTGATTTTTTGCGTGGTGTCCGAGCACCACCAAGACTTGTTCTTTCGATAGGAGACAATAATATCCGCAACTATAGGCGGCATAGAACTTAAACGAGAGTCTAATATAGTATAAAAGCCGTACATCAAGTTTTTACTGCTGTCGTCATCAAAAATATCGGGTCTGTTGCATCGTCCTGAAGTTGTCCAATTGGCATCATAATAAGCCCATAAACTGTCAATAGGCATCAAGTATGGCAAGGGTGCTTGTGCTTTGTCTTCAAGGTCACAATCCTCTATTTTCCTTCCGAGAGTGTCTGATGCCGACAGATAGAGATCTTGATTATTAGACGAACCACATGACAACAACAGGTTAAGACTAACTATCGCCCCATATAAAACATATTTATTGACCTTCTTGTGTTTCATCTGAAAATTCAGTTTTATTTGTGCCTTGAATTATCCCATCCATTGTGTTGAAAATATTACCAACATCTTCTGGATCATTCCCTTTGGTGAATTTAAAGAAAGAGCCCTTTTTATAATGTCTCATTTGATAAGTCATCTCCACACCTCGCTTTTCAGTCTTCGGAGCAACACCGCCGTCCCCTTCCACATCACGTCCTGCATAAACAGTGGCTCCTGTGATATCTGCTAGTTCTTGGGCAAAAGAAGTAACTCGAGTTGAACCGTTTCCATCGTCCACATCCCAGTCTGACCCTGCATTACATGCTGTAATCAGAATACAAGCATCCTTGTTGAAAACGATATCACCATTATCGACAGCTGTCTTCAGATAAGCTAAATCAGAAATTTCTATCCGTCCTCTAGGATTACCGTTGTATCCATAAACTACGCCATATGAACCATGTCCCCATATTGCAACAAAACCAATAGTGTGCCCAGGGTCTTCGGCAGTCGCTCTCTTTAATAGACCGCATAATTGTTCTATCTCATTTGGAGAGCCTTGCTTATCTGCAGCAACGATAGTTTCTACAATTGCTGACTCATGTATGGATTTCAGTAAAGGGTTCCGATAATTTACATCTCCGCCAAGACTGACACCGACAACTGCTTCCAAACCCTCCAGTTCTCTCGCCCAAATAGGCATGTTCTCCGCAAACGCATACGTGCTGTTCCACGGGAACTTCCCCGCCATCGGGTCCACACTCCAGAACCGCCCGATGCGGGTGTCGTGCATGCGGTACTCGAAGGCGTGCAGAGCTCCTTCTTCAAGCGCCTCATTATCAGCCTCTTGTCCATTGAACCCGTACCGATAATCTTCCCTACTGAAGCAGCGTTCCCGAATAGGATACCCGTAGGGGTAGTAGTCGTACACGGCGATGATTTCCGGGGCGTAGTAGTTCACGTAGCCGTCGCTGTCGGTGTCCACCCCTATCTTGCGGTCGGAGATGACGGCCATCACGTTGCCGAGGTGGTCGGTGAGAGAAGAGCCCGAAGGATTATATGTGTATGTGGCGGCGGGTTTCATTGGAAAAACAATCTAATATTTCAAAGTTCATTTGTTGAGCCGATTGATGATTTATTGATTTTTCAGAGATATAGGTATATCCTACAATCGGTTTTCGTTGACCTAATGGGGTGTTATAAAAAGAACATATGTTTGCTTGTTTTTTTTCCATAATAGGTTCATTCATAAACCATTTTTATTCTTTCATTGCTGGAGTCTTCTATCAATTGTTCTATGTCTTCCATTTGTAACTCTCGTCTTTCAACTAGGATGTCATCGATTTTTCTATTCTCGTCCATTATCCCTGTTCCTAGTTCTTTGGTGTCGATAGAGGAGAATATAAATTCAGTTATCTTTGATAAAATATTTAGTTGCTGCAAATGCAAATAAGCCAAAAACAAATGAAAATAAAAGATTATTTGGTGTCTGTTCCCATACAACATTCCAAGAGTTTGGAGCAGGATTGTAAGGTTGGGGCATTTTATAATCTAATGTATCTCCACTTTTTGTTCTTGCTGTCAAAATAAGAAACAAAAAAAGCACAATAGTCAAATACCAACAAATATAATTATTCGGTTTTCTGGACTTTCGTAGTTCCATTGTTGTATTTTTTTTTAAAAGCATCGGTTTTATATTCATCATTTAAATATATACCAAATTGTATAATTTGATTGCCAAGATTCATAATAGGGTCTGGTAAAGTAACATCTGGCGAGATGTCTAATTTCTTTGAAAGATATCCTATGCCTCCTCCTACGCAAAATTTTATTTTGGGATCGTTGTAGTACTTCAATATGTGTGGTTTAACTTTATTAATGTTTTTAATCACGAATGGCTGTGTCTCTTTTATTATATATGCGCCGAATGTAGAACCTGTGACCATAAAACCGCCAGTGGAAATAGCCTGCAAGACGCGGTCACTGCGAATGTTGTTTGCAAAAGGGCCAGCGGAAAACTCCCATTCTTTTTCGTATTCGGACTTTGCAGGCCTGACTTCGCCCTGATAGAGAATTTGTTGTGCCGTGGATATTTTTACCATTGGTTTTTTCAATTCGGCTAAGGACATTGCTTTCGGTATCACATACGTGGATTGCCTTGCATTGAAATAACTGAATGGTATTCCGTCCGATGTGTACCCAATGGTGTTCTCTATACCTTCTTGCCCGTCCATGTCAATAAGCCGTATCGGGGAGCAACTGGCGAACTGGAACGGTGTCAGCATTGGATAGTTTTTGGTCAATGGGTCAACACCCCAGAAACGTGCAACTCGAGTGTCATACATCCGGAAACCGTAATCCTGAAAGGTGGAAGGTTCATACACTTCGTTATCATTCTCCTTATCATTAAACCCGTACCGGTAATCTTCCCTGCTGAAGCAGCGTTCCCGAATAGGATACCCGTAGGGGTAGTAGTCACTCACGGAAATAATTTCTGGGGCGTAGTAGTTCACGTAGCCGTCACTGTCGGTGTCCACCCCTATCTTGCGGTCGGAGATGACGGCCATCACGTTGCCGAGATGGTCGGTGTGAGACGAGCCCGAAGGATTATATGTGTGTGTGGCCGTGTGGTTCATGGCGCGAAGATAAGGAAAAAATTAAAATCTAATGGTAATAGAATCGCTTTTGAGCAGGGTGACACCGCTGTAGTCAAACATTTCTGGCAAAGTGTCAATTCTGTACGGATAATACGATTCGCTGTAAACTGTCAAGCTGTCAATTTGATTTTTTATGGTAGGAGACCAAAAAACTTTATATGATAAATCTCCAATAACATATATGCCATACGACCCATCATCCTCCTTTTTGATTAACTCCTCTCCTTTTTCTTTATAAAAGAGTAATGCTGTGTCAGATGCGATTAGAATCATACCATATCTGGTGCTTTTATTTCTTCCAGACAAACTGGCGAACAAGATATCGTCACGTATTAAATAAACATCGTCTATTATAATGCCCTGGTCGCAACAATTAATACTTGAATTAACTTTTATGGGCCATTTTTCTGCTTCGACAAAACACTCACCTACAGCTGTGTTACTTACCGTGTCAATGTATGACTTTAAAAAATCATACACTTCACCTACAGATTGCTCAATAGAGCTGGTTTTTATCAAAGAAGTGGGCTTGCAAGAAACAAGCGCAACAATAATTATGCAAAACAAATATTTCCTCATTGCCTGTTTTTTTGAACTCGAGTCACCTCATGCTTGTGGTTATTCCAAACCGAATGACCGGAAATGGTGTTGTTTTGGGGATATAGAACATTTTGATTGAAATTGGAAACTTTGGCAGGGTCAGAGACAGCATTTTCTAAAAAAGTAAATACGCCATAACCACCGCGTGTTGTTCTTCCTGTGATAACTATGTAATGGTCTGTTCCAATTTTGTCAGTCTTTTTATTGTCATCATAATTTACACCAACAACAACGGCTCTACCTGATTCCAACTCTCGGTTAATGTAATCAACAGCCTCGTTATAGTTGAGTTTCTCCAATTGCACTCCATTATGATTGAGGGCGCCGGTCGTGGTCACCACGTTGCCCATCAAATAAGATCCCATTGTCTTTGCCTGCGCAGCAGCTAAACGGGCACAATCATTATTATACGGTTTTCCATCCCCGTCAACTCCTTTTACAGCTGGGTCTCCCCAAAAATAGGTATGCATAGACTTGCGATTGAAATTCTGGATGTTTGTATAAACCCATTGTGTCTTCTGTTGGTCAGCGGTGCCTGTTGTATTCCATCCATTCCCATCATTATACATGTGCTGTTTGATGTTGAAATAGTCATTCCCCATCCATGATACAATAGGCACATTAGAAAAATCGTAATCACCGAGCGAGAAACTATAGGTGCCGTCTTCATTCCTATGCTGTTCGGGGTCAATGCCAGAGTCTTTAACCGAAATATACTCCAACCCCTCCAACTCCCTTCCATCTATCACCCTGTTCTCCGCAAACGCATACGCACTGTTCCACGGGAACTTCCCCGCCAGCGGGTCCACGCTCCAAAAACGTCCGATGCGGGTGTCGTGCATGCGGTACTCGAAGGCGTGCAGAGCCCCTTCCCCAAGCACCTCATTGTCAGCCTCTTGTCCGTTGAAGAAGTACCGATATCCCCCCATAGCGGGAAGAGAGAATTTTGGCTGGTATGTGATGGTGTGGGTCATGGCGCGGTAGATTTTATTTCTGGTTAGACTAAAGAAATATGAGGGTTTCTTGCTGAAAATTAATTGAGAGGTTCCCATAGAATTAAAGATGGTAATTTGTCAGGAATAAACTTGTTGATAGTTTCAAAAAGATTTGTTATTTCATTAACTTCCATATTTTCAACGATGATTTTTCGGGATGTTTCACCAACGGCATAGTCGATTTCCCAATAAATTCCATCGATCCACGTATCATCTATATAGTGGGTCTCAATATTATCCAACTTCTGCAATGCCGATTCAATGTCAAGCATCTCCTCCCTCGTTAATTTCCTTTTTAAAAGCATGCTCTTGTTAGCCGTTATGTATGTGTTTTTTTTCAATTCAAAAACTAACAGATACTCATTCGTAACAACAAATGAATAATCATTAGAATAAGGCAACACCATCTGTTTGATTTCTAAGTTACAACAAGAAAAAGGATTTCTCTTGACTTCGTTTTTGTACGAAACACATGAAACCAACAAAAAAAACAGTGGAAAGGCTATCTTTTTCATGACATGCTTATTTATCAGGAGCACAATGCTGTTCAAACTCTTTAATAATGTTGTCTTTGTTCCCATATTCAGTTTCTATCATTTCGATAATCATTTTTTTGTTTTTTATTTTTTCTTTCAAGATCATTCTGCCATAATAATTCGATAACATATAGGCTTCGAATTCATCTTGATAATCATAATACGTAGGCGAGCTTGTTTCGTTATTCCAGCCCCATTCTCCCCATGAAAAACCAGCACCATGCCTTGTTTCATGAACCAGTGTCTTTGGCAATCCGGAATAGAACCAAATAACCATTTTGTTGTCGTCTTTGTTGTAAGATATTCCACCCCCAGACAGATACTTCCCTTCGGGATTAGGTCTTGCGAAATAATAAAACATTATCTTAGAACTGATTACCTCCTCAAAAGCATCTTTAATATAGATTAACCTCAAACGCCGTGAATTAAGTTCTTTGATATCACGCGTCATTCTTTTGTTAATCTTTTTGTTATCATAGCCCATTGTGGACCATTTGTTCGATAACTCTTCGATAGCATTACTTATTGTATTGATTTCATCACAAACTTTCTTATAAGTATCATTAAATTGAACACGTGCTTCATTATTTGCAAAACTAGTATCAATACCCATATAATCTACAAACCGCACTGGATTCCCCGCAAAGCACGCATACGGACTCTCGTACTCCTTGAAAACAGGGTCCACATTCCATCTTCTGCCTAACCTGCTGTCGTACTGCCAAAAATCCGCACTCAAACTCACCCCATCCCCAAGCACCTCATTATCAACCTCCTGCCCGTTGAAGAAGTACCGATAATCTTCCCTACTGAAGCAGCGTTCCCGAATAGGATACCCGTAGGGGTAGTAGTCGTACACGGCAATAATTTCAGGGGCGTAGTAGTTCACGTAGCCGTCGCTGTCGGTGTCCACCCCTATCTTGCGGTCGGAAATGACGGCCATCACGTTGCCGAGGTGGTCGGTGAGCTCGTAGCGGCGCAGCCCGATGGTCGCCGTGTCGTAGGAGAGCAGCGTGCCGCCCGGTCCGAGGAGGAAGCGCTGCTCCGACTCGCCCAACCGCTTGCTGCCGTAGAAAGGTCGCTCGATGGCCGTCAGTGTGTCGCCCTTGTGCGTGTATATGCACATCACGTTGCCCGTGGCGTCGTGGAGGTAGTAGTCTGTAGTGTCGCCCCGCTGCTTCACCTGCCGCTGTCCGGTGGGATTGTAGCGAAACATGGTCAGCAAGCTATCGTTTCTCCATATCCTGTCCACCTTGCCTGCCGCGTTCCAGGCTACCCGCAGCCTCTCGCCGCTATCATGGGTCAGGTTGCCTACGGCATCGTATTGATACGAGCTGCTGTTCAGTCCGGTAGCGGTTATGGACCTCAGACGGTTTTCTAAGACATTATATTGGTAAGCGATGTTGTGCAGTGTCTGCTGGAAGGCGTTGTTGCGATACAGTGAGGTGATGTTTCCGTTGAAGTCATAGGAGTAGAGTGTGGCGAAATTGTAGGCCGGATTGCCCCAGTTCGTCCCGTTCAGCGTGGCGGTCTGCATTTGTTTGATGCGGTTGAGCTTGTCGTAACGGAATGTTTTCAACATTGACTCCGTCTGATTACGTATTACTGACAACATAAGGATTGTTTTATTGGTGGACAAACTTGTTGAACAAATAATATACCGTGTAGTCAGTAAAGCAGAAGGGCTTTCAAGAGTCGGATGCGATTCGCTATATTATTTCGTGGCAAAGTTACATTTTTTTCATATCAAGTCCTTGCCATTGTTAAATTTTTTATGCCAATCTATCCCCAAATACGTATTTTTAAGCGTTTTCGTATCCACCACAATCTTGCGGTCGTTATTGTATAAACAGGTTGTCGTTTGGGTGAATTCTTGATACATATCGCCGAACGATTGCGATGGGTTTACCGTCAATAGGCATTGAAGAATCTGTCGAATTTAAGGATGGTGAATGCTTGCGAAAATTGAGTATCTTTGCCGCCTGTTGTTTTTATTAAAACCTTATCGTTATGCGTTATCAACCCCTCTCTGCCCAGTCTTATGCCCGTAACCGCCGGAATGTGGTGGGTGAAATGGAACCCGAATCCATAGCCGTGCTTGTCTCCCACGACGAATACCCCCGTTGCGGCGACACGACGCACCCTTTCCGCCAGAACTCCAATCTGCTCTATCTCTGCGGCATCGACCAGGAGGATACTTTCCTGACCCTCTCGCCGTGGCATCCCAATCCGGATTACCGGGAGATCCTTTTTATAAAGAATCCCTCTCCTGAGAAAATCATCTGGTTCGGCCATCGTCTATCCAAGGAGCAGGCTTCGGAAATCTCCGGCATCAAGACGGTGATGTTCGCGGAGGAGTTCGATGGTGTCCTGAATGACCTGATGATGCACGCGCGACACGTATATCTGCACATTCCCGAGGATCCCCGCATGAAGCCCGACTTTCCCACGCGCGAGATACGGTTCGCCAAGCAGCTCCGCAACGACTACCCGTTGCACGACTACCGCCGTTTAGCCCCGATTCTCTATCCGTTGCGCGCCACCAAGTCGCCCGAGGAACTGGAAACCCTGCGCAAGGCCTGCCAGATCACGCGGGCTATGTTCGAGCGGGCATTGAAGGTGGTGGAATCCGGACGCTATGAGTATGAGGTGGAGGCCGAGATGACGTGCGAACTGCTTCGGCAAGGCGCCACTACCCACTCGTTTGCCCCCATCGTGGCTTCCGGTGCCGACACCTGTATTCTCCATTATATAAAAAATGACAAGGTCATGCAGGATGGCGACCTGCTGTTGATGGACTTCGGGGCCGAGTATGCCAACTATGCCGGCGACTGCTCACGCACGGTGCCCGTGAATGGCAAGTTCACTCCGCGCCAGCGCCAGGTGTATGAGGCGGTGCTGTCTATTTATAAGGAAACAATCCCGAAATTCAAACCCGGTATGACCATCCATAAAATCAATGATTTTGTTTTCAAACGGATGGATGAGGAACTGATCAAGCTGGGTCTTTACACCGAGCGCGATGTGGCCCTGCAGGATCCGGCCAAGCCCTGTTTCAAGAAATATTATATGCACAATACCAGCCACTTTATCGGGTTGGATGTGCATGATGTGGGCCAGCGCGACTGGGTGTTCCAACCCGGCCATGTGCTCAGCTGCGAGCCGGGCATCTACATCGCCGAGGAGGGCATAGGCGTGCGTATCGAGACCGATGTCGTCGTGGCCGAAAACCCCATCGACCTCTTCGCCGGCACGCCAGTGGAGGTGGATGAAATTGAACGGGAAATGATGCGGTAGAACCTTGAACTTTTGGAGAAACTAAGAAACTAAGCAATCATTCCACCATTTTAAACTATTAATTGTTAACTGTTAATTATTAATTGTTAATTGTAAATGTTCCTCCTTTCGCAAATATTATCCTGTCGCAGCCTTTCCATTGTCGGGATGGCTAAGAATACCGGTAAGACGGTCTGTCTGAACTATATTCTGGACCAGCTGCGCCGGACGGACAAGGTGATTGCGGTGACTTCCATCGGGTTGGACGGGGAGAAGACCGACCAGGTGACGCAGACTGAGAAGCCGGAGGTGACGTTGGCGGCGGGCACCTATTTTGTGACGTCGGAGTACCATTATCGCCAGCGGCAGCTGCTCTCCGAGATTTGTGCGCTCTCGTCGGAAACAACCTCGCTGGGTCGTTTGGTGACGGCCCGCGTATTGCAGGAGGGCAAAGTTATCCTGACGGGGCCGTCGTCCACGGGCCGTATCCGCGAACTGATCCGGGATATGCGTGAGCGGGATGTGGACCTCACCATAATTGACGGGGCGCTTTCGCGGAAGAGTCCGGCCTCCCCATCCGTTACCGACGGCCTCATTCTGACCACTGGCGCGGCCATCGCCCCGGATCTGAATACTGTGGTGTCGAAAACCCGTTTTGTGTATAAGTTGATTGGCCTGCCGGAATATGACACTCCTTTGCGGGAAGAGTTGTTGCTGGCCGAGCCGGGCATTTTTACGATAGGGGAGAATGCAGTTCATCGCTTGCCTGTGGCTTCTCCGTTGTTGTTCGCCAAGTGCAAGGACCAGCTTTTTACAAAAGGCAACACACTGTTTGTCAGCGGAATCGTGACGGATGCGATATTGGATTACCTGCGGGTGCAGCCGAATGTGAAGGAGGTGAAGGTGGTGGTGAAGGATTTTACGAAAATATTTGTAACTCCGTTTGTGTTGCAAGGCTTCTTGCAGAAGGGCGGACAGCTGATGGTGCTGAAGGCCCCGAATCTGCTGGCGATGTGTGTGAATCCCGTGTCGCCCACGGGCTTCAAAGTGGAGTCGCGTCAGCTGCGTGAGGCATTGCAGGCGGTAGTGCAGGTGCCTGTTTACGATGTGATGCAAATAGAGGGCGGACAGGTCACTTCTCCGGAATCCGGAATGTGACAGGCTGGCTGACGTGTTTGCCGCGACGGGTGGTTGCCACGAAATGGCACACGCCGACATCGCCCGGTTCCAAATCCCGTATTTTCACGAAAAAGTCGTCCCCTTCCCGGCGGGTGGCGTCCACGACGTATCGTTGCGGATGTTTTTTTGTGCTGTAGGCGAATTGCGCATACTTGATTTTCTCTTTGTCCGAATGTGCCGTGCCATGGAACGTTACGGTGGGGTGGCTGCCAGACAGGAAACTTCGGTTGGGATCAATGATGATCTCGTTGAACCCAAGGATGAGTCCGTCTTCTGCAAGAGTGTCGGGTGCGAAGATGATGCGCACAACCGGCTTGGGGGGTGTTTTGCTCTGGTGATAGAAGTACCAGCCGGCCCCGAGACACAAGAGTGCTATCAAAAGAATCCGGATGAATCGCCAGAGGGTGCGGCGGTTCTTCGGTTCCGTTTCAGAAATGGCGGGTGCGAGTTCGGATGACATGGCGCGGGCGGGTTATATGGCGGCTTGGGCGTACAACACCAGTCGCCAATGGTTGTGATCTTCGTCGTCGTATTCGAAGATCAACTCTTTTTTCGTGAGTTTCATTACCTTAGCTGTATATTGGTAATGATGCCCGATAATAGTGAAATCGAGACTCAGCTGTTTGTTTTTGTCCAACAGTCGCCACATACTGAAAGTGGATTCGCGGACCTGCCCGTTGTGGTAAAGCATGACGGTCAGGATGTGGTCGGCATACATGTTGTAATAGACTCCCGGTCGGTTGGCGTGAAGGTCAGCCTCCTCGATGGTTTCATCGTTCAGATAGACGTGTGCCACTTTCCAGGCGTTGATGATGCGGTATTCGGGGCTGATTTTGGCGCTTTCCGGATAGCAGGAAGTGCAACATACGGCCGCGAAGCCTAATAGAAGGACGAATAGGATTCTGCTGAGTTTCATTTATTTTTTTCCAAATTATTCATGTTAAACATTCCTGCTTAAAGACAGGATGAATTGATTTTGCAAAAGTAATGTTTTTTTATGATTGGAAAACAGTATGTTTTATTCGACGATAATTTTAAGGATAACAATATTTTACAAGATTAAATATTCGATTGTCATTTTAAAATCATTGTTTTCCATGTTATATTTAACAATTGATTGTTAAAATAAATTATTTGTAAAATATATAAAAATATTTTGTATCTTTGTGGCTGATAAAAAATTGAATATGATAGAGGGGAGGGGAAACAGCGATTATAAAATAGCAATCCGTATTCTTTTACTGTGGATTGTACTGGGAAGAGGATGGCCTGAGGGGCGGGCGCAGATGGACACCCGTACTTGTTTTCTGCTTTATACGGCATCGGACATTCCTGCGGCATACTGCATGATGAACTCGTCGGTTCTGTCTTTAGAAGTGGGCAACGATTTTTGCACCAAGGAGATGACGACTTCCATGCTGCGCGGCACATACACACGCAAGGGGCACAACCTGTTGCTTTCGTTCTCGCATTATGGATACCATGCGTTCGGGGAAATGACGGTGCAGGCGGGCTACGGCAGACGCTTCGGCGGGCGTGTGGCCGCCACGCTCCAAGGGGTCTATCGCCTGCAACACGCCCGCCTCTACGCTTGCCAACATTCCGTCACCTTCTCCCTCTCGTTTTATTGTGCCATAACCGAAAAACTGAACCTCGGGGTGGCCGTGTTCAATCCGGCGGCGCTGAAACAGGGCATCGTCGGGCGCGAAACCATCCCCATCCGATTTTATGTGCAAATTGGATACCTGCCCGACCGCCGTCTGGCCGGCAGCCTGTTTTGCGAAAAAGAGCTGCCGGGAAAATTCAATGCCGGCATCCGATTGCTGTACCACCCGACTACCTACTTGTTTTTGGAAACCCGCTGCGGACTCAGCAGTCTGGCCGTCCGCGCATCCGTGCCGTGGAAGAGATTCCACATCGGATGCTCCGCCCAATGGCATTACCGGGTCGGATTTTCGCCCGCTTGCCACATCGATTGTATCTTTTAACCCTTCATGCCATGATTATCCATCTCATTTCTCCCATTATATATTCACGAAAGATATACCGTCTGCTATGCCTCCTTGTCTTACATATTATAATAATCAGTCCTGCTCTATTGAGGGCGCAAACGGACAGCCTGTTTCCTGTGGATAATCTGCTGGATGAGCTGGAAAATCTGTTGGACCAAAGCGAGGAAAACAATTATGATTATACGGAAGAGCTGCAGGAACAAATAGAAAATTCTGCTTGCAACACATACAATATCAATGACTTGCCATACGAATATGCTGTAACAACCCTTAGAATGTCACCATACCAGTTTTACCAGCTGCAACTTTATATTGAACAGTATGGACCGCTTGTCACATTATATGAGATAGCCGCTATACCGGGTTTCAGTGAAGAGGACATGGAGCGGCTACGGCATCGGCTGACGCTGTCCGGCCAGGGGAACACGAAATTCCAATGGCGTGACCTTCTCCGAAAAAGTCGCCACACCCTTTGGCTCCGGTATGGGCGGGTGTTAGAGCGGCAGGCCGGATACGACACCACGCGCCCCACGCATTACGCAGGCACGCCCGGACATGTGTGCTTCCGCTACACTTGGAATATGAACGACCATATAATCCTTAAATTAGCTGGTGAAAAAGATTCCGGTGAGCAGTTTTTCAAGGGGAAACAGCCTTACGGGTTCGATTTTTACGCCGGATCCCTTTGTTTTAAAAATATAGGACTTGTCAAGGAGGCGGCGGTGGGTGATTACCGGCTCAACTACGGGCAGGGATTGGCCTTGGGAAGTGCTTTGCTTTCGGGTAGAGGTGGCGGCCCGGATGCCTTGCGTCGCTTCGGGACCGCCATCCGCTCGGTGGCACCCTGCAATGAGGGCAACTTCCTGCGGGGCTTTGCCCTTCGCTTAGGTGATCAGCAGTGGAAAGGCACGCTCTTTGGTGGACGCTCCTTCGGAACGTTGGATAACCACTATGGGGCCGACCTTTCTTGGCAGCGAGCGCTGTTCCGAGTCGGACTTCGGGCAGTGTGCCACACCCTCACCGACACCATTCAGGAAGATCTGTCGCATAAAATCGCGTCATCGTTTATTCCTGTTGGCTTTAATGTTTCCGCTGATTATCAAATTCTTATAAAACATGTCGTGTTTTTTGGAGAGGTGGGAGTTGACCAAAACGGAAAGGTAGCAGTCTTGCAAGGTGCCACTTACCCCATGACCCCTACGACCAAAGCGGGTTTGCTGGTGCGTCATTACGACCGTGATTTCCACGCCCCGTTGGGCAGGGCTTTCAGCGCCTCCAGCACCAACCGGGGCGAGAGTGGCGTATACCTTACCTTCGAGCAAATCTTCAGTCGGCGGGTGACGGCGAATGCCTATTTCGACTATTACCATCTGACCACTCCTTCCTATCGCTGCGACGCTCCCGTGGTGTGCTTGGCATTGGGTGCCTCTGCCAACTGCCAATTCTCACGAAACAGTCAGATTGACATCCGTTATACATTAACAAACAAATCCGAAAACCTTACGGACGCGCATTATCGTCTTATCAATACATATAACAGGCATAAATTTAGGATGTTATGGATAAACATGCCACATCCGAACGTGCGACTGAAGACCGGAATCGAAGGCTGTTTCAGCCATTACCCTCGCAATCGCTTAACATACAGCGGTATTCTTTTGTATCAGGATTTTGCCTGGAGTATAAAAAAGCCCGATATCAGTCTGCGGTTGCGGATGGCCTTTTTCGACACGGATCGGTACGATGATCGGCTATATGCGTATGAGGATGACGTTTACTACGCGTTCACCATCGGAAGCTATTATTACAAAGGGATTCGGGGGTATATTGTGCTTCGCTACAAGTACAAATGGCTAAGTGTATGGCTACGCGTGTCGCGAACCGAATATCTGGACCGGAAAATCATCAGTAGTGGTCTGAATCAGATTGACAAACCGCACAAATCCGAAGTGAAGGCGCAAATTATGTTCAGTCTGTGACGGATTCCTCGGCCATACGGTCGCAGAGGAATTTCATTTTCATCAGATCCAGGGCCAGCAGGGAGGATTTTTTCAGGACAAAATGCTGTAGGATTTTCTCTGCGGCGTTCAGCAATTTATGCACAGGAACTGTCAGATGATAGCGCTTGCATTGGGCATACATCCGCATTAGCCGGCTGTTTTGAAGAAAGTTGTCCGGCAGTTTCCGATCCCGATGAAGCCGGATGAGATTTTCAATGGAAGTCTCGACTTTCAGCAGAAACACATAGTTCGTGTCGATGCCGTCGTGATACAATTCATTATCCACATGTTCCACGGGCACATCTGCCATTTGCAGTTGGATGCCGAAGAGTGTGTCTTCAAAACCATACGTGGAGATGGATTCGTCGAAGCGGCAAATTTGGAACAGATTCTTGGTTGTCAGCATGTTAAATGGCGTGAAGGCGGCGTAAGGCTTCATGTTCCGGCGGGCGGCGGTGCGTACCTCGCGGCGTACGCCATACTTCCATCGAAGTCGATGGCCCTCTTCCGGCATTTGTTCGCGGTAGGCCAGTCCGCCCGACACCACGAACGGCTTACTCTCCGCAGAACGGTTGCGGATACATTGCAGATAGTGGGAAATGTAGTCCGGCTTCTTCACATTCGCATCGCAGTCCATGAAGAGCAGATAGGGATAGCGTGCGGTATCGGCCATATGATTGCGGACCTTGGAACGGCCCTGGTTCTCCGTGTTCGTCAGGAGAATGACTTCCGGTTCATGGGCAACATCCTCATAGAATCGATGATACGCGGCATCGGAGGCGTCATCTTCCACCAGCACCTCGAAGACGAGGCCCAGCTGGCGGCATTGGCGCAGCAGGTCGCGCACTAAATGACGCAGGTCCACATTATAGGCCGGAATCAGGATGGAGAGCATCAGACAACAGTATCAATCAGTTTCCCGTCCTCCACGCAGATGGTTCGGGTCGGGAACTTGTCGATCATCGGGAAATTGTGGGTGGCCATGATGACCGTGGTTCCTGTTTTGTTGATGGTATGGAAAAGCTGGAAGATCTCTTCGGCGGTGATGGGGTCGAGGTTGCCCGTGGGTTCGTCGGCGAGGATCACGTCCGGGTTGTTGAGCAGGGCCCGCGCAATGCAAACGCGTTGTTGTTCGCCGCCCGACAACTGATAGGGCAATTTGAAATCCTTGGTGGAAAGGCCTACCATGGAGAGCACCTCCTCGCAACGGTTCAGCATGGCGTTGCGGTCTTTCCAACGGGTGGCACGCAACACAAACAACAAGTTCTCGATCACCGTCTTGTCGTTCAGCAGCTGATAGTCCTGAAACACCACGCCGAGCTTCTTGCGCAGTTCCGGGATGCGCTTCGGCTTCATCTTCAACAGGTCGAAGCCAATGATTTCAGCCTTTTCACCTTTGGGCTTGATTTCCGAAATCAGCGTTTTGAGGATGGACGATTTGCCGCTGCCCGTCTTACCTATCAGATAGACGAACTCGCCCTGTTTCACCGTGAAGGATATTTTCGGCAGAATCAGGATTTTCTTCTGGTAGATGTCCACATTCTGGAACGACACCACGGTAGGGGGTTCCGAGATGATGGGACCATCGCTTTGCGGTTGGTCGGTCTGCGCCGGCATCTCGTTCGTGTCGGCCTGCGGTTGTTCTACGGTTTCAGGGGTTACGGGTTCCTGGTCCGGATTAGGCATCGATGTTTGCATAAGTGGCATTTTGTTCAATAAATTCTCGACGTGGTGGCACCTCGTCGCCCATCAGCATGGAGAACACGTGGTCGGCTTCGAGGGCGTTCTCGATGGTCACCTGGCGGAGCGTGCGGAACTGCGGATCCATGGTGGTGCTCCAGAGCTGCTCCTCGTTCATCTCACCAAGACCTTTGTAGCGTTGCACGTGGACTTTGGCCTCCTCCTTGTCGCCGGCGGCCTCCGCCGTGTACTGGGTGCGCTGTTCTTCGGTCCACGCATACTTCTGGTATTTGCCCTTCTTGATCAAATAGAGCGGCGGTGTGGCGATATAGACGTGGCCTTGCTCGATGAGCTCGCGCATATAGCGGAAGAAGAAGGTCAGGATCAAGGCGGCGATGTGGCTTCCGTCCACATCGGCATCGGTCATGATGATCACCTTGTGATAACGCAGTTTGGAGATGTTGAGGGCTTTGCTGTCCTCCTCCGTGCCGATGGTGACGCCAAGGGCGGTATAGATGTTCTTGATCTCTTCGCTTTCAAAGATGCGGTGTTGCATGGCCTTTTCCACGTTGAGGATTTTGCCTCGCAGCGGCAGGATGGCCTGATAATGAGCATCGCGGCCCTGCTTGGCCGTGCCGCCTGCGGAGTCACCCTCCACGAGGAAGAGTTCGCATTTGGAGGCGTCCTTGGAGGAACAGTCGGAGAGCTTGCCGGGCAGACCGGAGCCGCCGAAGGCGGTTTTGCGTTGCACCATCTCGCGCGCCTTGCGGGCGGCGTGACGGGCCTGCGCAGCCAGCACTACCTTATCGACAATCTCCTTCGCATCTTTCGGATTCTCCTCCAGATAGTTGGTCAGCATTTCGCCCACCATCTGGTTCACGATACCCGACACCTCGCTGTTGCCCAACTTGGTCTTGGTCTGTCCTTCGAACTGCGGTTCCGCCACCTTCACGGAGATGATGGCCGTAAGACCTTCGCGGAAGTCGTCGCCTGAGATCTCCACCCGCTCCTTGCCCTTGCTGAGCTTGTCAAGCATGTTGTTGTCATCGGCGTACTTCTTCAGTGTACGGGTCAAGGCGGCGCGGAAACCCGTAAGGTGGGTGCCGCCCTCTATCGTGTTGATATTGTTTACGTAAGAATGGATATTCTCGGTGAAGGAGTCGTTGTATTGCATGGCCACTTCCACCGGCACTCCCTGACGTTCGCCTTCGATGTAGATAGGCTTGGAGGTGATCTTGGTACGTCCCTCATCCAGATACATGATGAAGTCGCGCAGACCGTTCTCCGAGTAGAATATGTGCTTCGGGTGCTCGCCGTTCTCGTTGGTCTTGCGCAGGTCCTCGATGGAAAGGTGGATGCCCTTGTTCAGGTAGGCCAGCTCTTTGAGGCGGTCGGAGAGACGTTCGAAGTCGTAGGTCGTCACGTAGAAGATGGTCTCATCGGGCGTGAAGGTGATTTTGGTGCCGCGATAGTCGCTTTCACCCACCACTTTCACCGGATAGAGGGGTTTGCCATACGCATATTCCTGCATGAAATGTTTGCCATCGCGGAACACTTCGGCGATCATGTGCTTGGACAGGGCGTTCACGCAGGAGACACCCACGCCGTGCAGACCGCCGGACACCTTGTAGGAATCCTTGTTGAACTTGCCGCCTGCGTGGAGCACGGTCATCACGACCTCCAGAGCGGAACGGTGCTCCTTCTCGTGCATGTCCGTGGGAATACCACGGCCGTTGTCCAGCACGCAGATGGAGTTGTCTTCCAAAATGGTCACTTCGATATTGTTACAGTAGCCGGCCAGTGCCTCATCGATGGAGTTGTCCACCACCTCGTTCACCAAATGGTGCAGTCCACGGTCGCTGACATCGCCGATGTACATGGCGGGACGTTTACGGACGGCCTCAAGGCCTTCCAAAACTTGAATATTGCTGGCGCTATAGGTTTCTTCAGTCGGAATAGTCTTTTCTATCTCACTCATTTTCAATCTCTTTTGTTAATTCTATAAAACGTGCAAAGATACGAAAAAAAACGGTAGCCTGAGGCGTTTTCATGATAAAAAACACACTTTTCAGAATACCGTTTTTTTAAGTGAAACAGGGCTCTTCCGGCAGGTCCGGAGCCGTTATTCCCCGCCGTCAAGGAACGGGTCAGGCATGAAGCCTGCGGTCCATTTCCTGGGCTAAATAGGAGGCCACATCGTCGGCGTAGGTGTTCATGCCGAAGCCGGCGTCGAAGCCGAGTTCCTTGGCCAGCTCGTGCGTGATGCGCGGGCCACCGGCGCAGACAATGAGCTTGTCGCGCAGACCTTCGGCCTCCAGCATCTCGATGAGCTCGGTCATGTTTTTGATGTGTACGTCTTTCTGTGTCACGGTCTGCGACACCAACAGCGCGTCGGCATGCATCTCCACGGCCTTGGCGATGAACTCCTCGTTGGGGATCTGGCTGCCCATGTTCAGCGCGTCGAACATGTCGTAGCGTTCAATGCCGTAATGGCCGGCGTAGCCCTTCATGTTCATGATGGCGTCGATGCCTACGGTATGGGCATCCGTGCCAGTGCTGGCACCCACCACGATGATTTTGCGCCCGATATGCTCGCGGATGAATTGGTCGGTCTCCTGCATGGACCATACCGTGGACTCCACTTTCGGCACGTGGATGGTGGTGTAGTCCACCGTATGGGTGGTGGAGCCGTAGCAGTTCACAAACGTGAACCCATTGGTAAGCTCCTTGTAGTAAACCACCTGCGGGTTGTCGAAGCCCATCTTCTTGAGGAGTTGTTTGGCCGCCTCCACCGCCTCGTCGCCGCAGGGCACGGGCAGCGTGAAGCTCAGCTGCGTTTTGCCGTCGTTCATCGTGTCGCCGTAGGGTTTCACCCGGGTTAAATCTAATGTCTGATCAAAATCCTTTTGATCCATTGAATACAAACCGCCACTCATTGCTTTGTTATTTTAGGGATGATTGTTTTATCTTTTAGATTCGTTTTTTAAAGCGGCAAAGATACGAAATATTCCAATATCTTGAAAAAAAGGATCAAAAATGATGTCAGACAATCTCCTTCTCAAAATCTGGAAGCAGAATACGAAAATCGGCGGTGATAACCAAACGGCTGAATGTGCCGGGCAGTGCGTTCAGGATACGCTTCAGCATCATCTCGTTCACTTCCCCATTGACCAAACAGCTGGCGGCACTCGTCATAGTGGGATTAAAAAAAGGCGGTTATGTACATGATGGCGCAAGGCTGGCATGGACAGTTCTACAAACAACGCTTTTTCCCAACGCCTCCCTTTCGCGACGAGCATGCGTGAGGGATTGCAGTGGAAATGGATGGCGGGGGAACCGTTGCACACCTTTGGAGACTGGCAAAAAGGGAGAAACTGACAAGCACTTGTCTCGTTGCTGCCAGACATTGGAGCGGAAAGCCCGACGGCGCGGTGGCATTGGATTGCGTGTGCAAATGTGGCGTAAGTCCCGCCGCCGCGCCGGCACGCCCAAATCAAAAAAATAATGCAGAACCTTGATTTGTGCTATCAAGTATATAATTCCCTGAATTTTTAAATTTCTAAATAAAAAAGCCATTGCATCTTATCCAAAAAGCCATCCGAAAAGTTTAATAATCAAAACAATGGCGATTCCCCAAATAAATATTTTCCATATTATGCCGGCGCAACCGCCACCAAATTCCAACGCACCGGCAGCAAAACCTTCAGCCTTGTTGTCGGAAACCAACATTCCGATAAGCCCTCCGATAAGGGCAACCACGAGAATAATTACAAGCCATCTCATAAACGTATCAGATTTATTTTTACCCGGCAAAAATACGTTTCATATCCCATCGCATGGAAAGCTGCAAGGCTTGCAGGGAAATAGTGATGGAATATTTGTTTATTTTTGCAAAGTTTTTCCCTATACCCGTTTGATATCGTTATTTTTAAATCCAATGGCCAAGATAAACAACACCATTCAAATTGATATTCATGGAATGACTGTGGACGAGGCACTCAAATTGCTGCGCGAGCAGATGAAAACCGCCCCGCGCTGGATAGAAAAGATTGTCGTGGTACACGGTTACAACCGGGGTACGGCCCTAAAAGAGGCCATCCCCAAACTCCGAAGTCCACGCATCAAGGAAATTGCTCCTTCGTTCTTGAACGACGGAGAGACCATAATCTGGTTGCGCTGTTGAAAGAGAAGATTATGGCGACATTTTTCCATTGTTAATAATGCTTGTGGCACCTCGGTACCGCACGAAGTCATCTCCCCTTCTAATTTTAAGAAGGGGTGCCCGAAGGGCGGGGTAGTTAATATGGGTTATCATTCCCTGTGAGTTGTAATCCGGCTTATCGTTATGGAAGCCGCCATCTCCACAACCAGTCCGAGACACTTCACATAGAAATCCATGATAATTGACATTCTGTAATGCCACGAAGATAATGACAGTTCAACTTCTATATCATTGCTTTCTTTTTCCCGATGAGACAAGAGGGTAAGAAAAACGGGTGAAGTATATGTGAATCGTGCAGAAGAAAAAGGGGGAACGTGTGTCAGAACAAGTCGGAATGAGTGCCCGTTTGCAAAAACAGAAGGGTATGCCGTTTTTCATTCTGTTCCTATGTCATTAGCCAGGCAGGTTGTATATGACATTTCCGTTTTATGAGATTTCTCTACTTTACGCTTTCATTCCCACAAAATAATCCCCCTTGTCCTCAAACAGGACATTGAAGGAGGTCATGCTGCCGTAGATGCGGGAGATGTACTGCTGCAGGTTCACCTTTTCCTCGTCGGTGAGGCTGTCGCTGCTGTTGATGTTCTGTTCCAGCACGCGCAGGCGGTCGCGCATCATGACAATCTTGTGGAAGAAGGTCTCCACGGGGATCTCCTTCGGGGCGAGGTCGGGGTTGGCGGGCCGCAGCACCATGGTGCCGCCCTGCCACTTGCGCCCCAACTCGGCCTTGTATTCGATGCCGTTGTACTTGGTGAGCAGATGGGTGAGCACGCGCTCAAACTCCTTGAGGTTCAGCTTCGGCTGGTTGTCGTCAGCGGCTTCCACCGGCTCGACGACTTCCAGCTGCACGCTCATCTTCGAGAATTCCACTTCGCCGCCCCGCACAAAGATGACCTTGTACGTCAATGCACCATTCATGCTGATGATGCCTTCGCCATATTTCTCGTGGCTCACACGGGTTCCTACCGCGAGATTGTCTTTATCCATAATCAATTGATGTTATTTCTGTTCTTGTTTCTTTTCAGACTGTTTCACTGCCTCTTCCAACGTGATGCGTTGGCCGGTTGCCACATCGATGAGGATGTATTTGGTGCTGCCCATGCCCAGTTTCTCGGCATATTTCAATTGCTCGATGCCGCTGACATGATTCACTTTCTGAAAGACATGCTCGCAGCCGTAGGCCTTGGATGTGAGGTCCTGGCAGGCCTGGTCGATGGCCACGACATCTTTGGAAGCCACTGCACCGATGTCGCGCATGAAGGGCTTGGGTGCCTTGGCGGAACAGTCGCAGGTGGTGGAGATGTTGGCCATGACGTTGATGAACACCATCGGACGATGGTCAACCAGCACCTTGGTGTACTCCACAAGTTTGTCGAGGAAGCGGGTCTCGTCGTAGCCGGAATTGTCCGGGGAGAAAAGTTTCAACGGGCATTCCGCGATGCACTTGGCACACCCGATGCACTTGGTGGTATCTATGACGGGACCATGGTCGTCCACGGAGATGGCCACGGCAGGGCATTGACTGGCGCAACGGTTGCACTGGAAACACTTGTCGGGTGTGTTCACCTTGGGATAGTTGTTGGCGTGGATGGCCATCTTGCCTCCCGGGGAGGCCATACCCATACCCACATTCTTGATGGCTCCGCCGAATCCTGACGAACCATGTCCTTTGAAGTGGGAATAGATAATGTAGAAGTCGTAATTCTCGAAATGGTCGCCCGTGCGCACGGTCTTGCAGAACTGGAAATTCTCATCACCCGGATAGATGATTTCGTTGTCCGCATCCAGAATGTCGATGGGGGCAAACGTGAACCCGTGCTCCCTCGCCAATGCGATGTGGGATTTGGTGAAGCGACGGTCGCTGACATACAGCACGTTGGTCTCCACAAAGGTGGGGTGTACCTTGTCCACCAGCGGGTGTAGCAATTCAGGATTGAGGAAGTTCTGGTTGCCACGCTCTCCGAAGTGTACCTTCAAACCGATGTTTTTATAACTGGAGACATCCACTCCCATAGCCTCATAAAGTTTCAGGATATTCTCCGGGGTTATCTCACTGCAAAAATAGACGATAGATTCTTTAGGCTCGGTGGCTTCCGTCGTCGGGCGCTTATGCTGGGCCATCAGGCTGCCTATCAATAGGAGCAGACCCAAGACCAAAAATGTTTTTTTCATTTTTAAATTCTTAATTATTAACTATGTAGTGATTGGTTCTATTTTCTGTTTTTCATTAACTCAATAAAGGGATTGAAATAATGTTCGCCCTTGGTGACCACGCCGGCGAGTCCCTTTCCACCGTTCATCGGACGTTTCACGTCGCCGAAGATACCCTTCTCCAATGCGGAGAACATACCCTCGGTCTCAATTTGCTTGAGCAGTTCGATGGTGTTGTTGAGCACGGTTTTGGCGCGTTCGCGGCAGATGCCGCCTTCGCGGAATTCCATCTCCTCGCCGATGCTCCGCATGTCGTTGAAGATGTAGCGGGCATTCTCGATGGAGAGGTATCGGTCGCTCATGAACGGCGTATGGATGGCCTCGGTGGGCATACCGAGCAGCTGGATGCCCTGGTGGGTCCAGATGCCGATCATGTTGAAGAGGGCGTCTTGGATATGGCCGCGGAAGATATTGCCGGTCATGAATTTCGTGGGCGGCATGTATTTGAGTGTGGCCTTCGGGAAGATTTCGCGGGTCATCTGCGCCTGTGCGAGCTCGAGGAGGAATCCGTTTTCGAGCATCGGGTCCATCTCGAAGGCGTGGCCGAGGCCCATTTGTTCCTCCGGCAGGGCGGCCAGGAGGGCCAGCTGCTCGTTGATGAGGTCGGAGGCAAGTACCGTGTGGGCGGCCTCCACGGCATCGGCGGTGGTGAGGTAGTTGTCCTCGCCGGTGTTGATGATGACGCCGGCATAGCCGTTGATGATGCGGGAGAAGTATTGGTCCACAAGGGTGCGTTGCGGGTTGATGTCGCGGAAGAGGATGCCGTAGAGGGCGTCGTTGAGCATCACGTCGAGGCGTTCGAGGGCGCCCATGGCGGCGATCTCAGGCATACAGAGGCCGGAGCAGTAGTTGCAGAGGCGGATGTAGCGGCCCACCTCTTCGCCCACCTCATCGAGGGCCTTGCGCATGATGCGGAAGTTCTCCTGCGTGGCGAAAGTGCCGCCGAAACCTTCGGTGGTGGCACCGTAGGGCACGTAGTCAAGGAGGCTCTGGCCCGTGGTGCGGATCACGGCGATGATGTCGGCACCCTGGCGCGCGCCGGCCTGGGCTTGCACCACATCCTCGTAGATGTTGCCCGTGGCCACGATGATGTAGAGATAGGGTTTGGGGCCTTCGCCGATGGTGTTCAGATATTCGTTACGCTTGGCCACATTGCCCTTGATACGGGTCAGGCAGGCCTCAATATAGGGCTGCACGGCGGCTTGGATTTTGTCTATGGGATTCAGTTTCAACGTTGTGATATCCAGCGTTCCGGCAGCGATGCCTTCCGCAATCGCCTGCGGGTCCTTGCCCGTCTCTAAAATGGCATTGCCGATGAAATACAGGATTCCCTGGTTCAGCACGCCCTTTTCCAAGACGGAGTCCACCACGCGGTTGGGCAACGGCACCCCGTTCTCGTCCACCCCGTCAATGCCGATCAAACGGCATAAGGTGCGCTCCACCGTCACGGTGGTGTAGGCATCCACGAATTCCTGAACCTGGTTGGCGATGTTCTTTGCTAATTGTTTGGCCGCATCTACCTGTGCGAAATCCAATCCGAGTTTACTTTTTCTCATGCGATATAATGGGGTTTATGGGTTTGTGATGTTTATTGTGTTCGTGAAGTTTGTTAATAAAGCTTATTGTTCAAAGATCTTAAAGTGGGCGAGGTGCCATTTCTGGAGGCGGTATTGCAGGGCGGTCCAGAGCACGCCCCAGCCGTATTTGGAGCTGCGGCGGAAGTTGATGGAGGAGGCTTCCGGGAAGTACTTCGTGGGACAAGTGATCTCGGCGATCTCATAGCCGGCGTAGAAGATCTGGGCCAGCATCTGGTTGTCGAACACAAAGTCGTCGGAATTGTCCATGAAGCGGATTTTCCGCAGAACCTCCGAAGAAAAGGCGCGGTAGCCCGTGTGATATTCGGAAAGTTTCTGGTTCATCAGCAGGTTTTGTGTGAAGGTGAGGCAGCGATTGAAGATGTACTTATACAGCGGCATGCCGCCCCGCAAGGCGCCTTTGCCGAGAATACGGGAGCCCAGCACCACGGGATAAAGCTCATTGACAATGACATACGACATCGATTCAATCAGTTTCGGCGTATATTGGTAGTCGGGATGGAGCATGATGACCACATCGGCGCCCAACTCAAGAGCTTTCGTGTAGCAGGATTTCTGGTTGCCGCCATAGCCTTTGTTCACATCATGGCGGATGATATGATGGATGCCTAACGATTGTCCCACCTCCACCGTGGCATCCTGCGAACAATCGTCCACCAGGATCACCTCATCCACAATGTCAAGAGGGATCTCCTCGTATGTCTGCCGCAGCGTCGATTCGGCGTTATAGGCGGGCAGCACCACACATATTTTCTTGTTCTTTAGCATAATGATTCAAAAAAAATCAAAAAAACGCGCAAAGATACAAAAAAATAGAGAATAGGGGATAGTTGGTTTATAAGGTTTTCCAAAACCTCCCTGTAATATCCTCCCACGCGTGGCCGTTTCTTTTGTAGAGACGCTGGTTGGTGGTGCGTTGCTTCAGACTTCCCTTTCCCGGAATGTAGGGGCCCAATTTTATGAAATCAAACACGTTAGGGTGGGGTGGCATATCGTTGCGTCCGGAATACCAGCCCGTCTTAAGAGGATATTGTGTGCGTACATGTTCTGCCAGACGTTCCACCGCCGGCACATCGCGGTCGCCGCCCATGAAGCACACGCACGTGATGTCATCCGCATAGCGTGCCAACAGACGGTCCAGAACGGCGGTGTCCAGCTCTTCGCCGATATCCTCGCGCAGGTGCGGACTATGGCATCCTTCACAAAGGTTCGGACAATGCGTGATGTTGATGGCCAACGTCACCTCATCGGGAATCTCCTGGAAAACAATGTCGTAGTTGTAGTATTTCATATTGGCTGTTGGCCTTTAGCCATTGGCTTTTGGCGTATGTTGAAAAAAAATCATTTTAGGCCAATAGCCAACGGCTAATGGCTAATGGCTAATGGCTACTCCGTCCACTTCCCATAATACCGCTTCGACGCTTCAATCTGGCGGGCGTGCGAGAAGTTGCTGACGCGTTTCATGTAGCCGATGATGCGGGTGAGGTAGTCCACATTCTTGCTGTGGCAGTGGGGACACTCTTTCAGATAGCGCTTGTCAATATGGCCACAGTTGTTGCACAAAGTGTTGGGAATGTTGAAGGTGAAGTAGTTGCAGCCCTCCTTGGCGGCCACGCGCAGCAGTTGGCGGTACTGTTTCTGCGAGAGGTGCTCCTCCAGGTTCATGTGCAGGGCGGACCCGCCGGTGAGGTGCGTGATATAGTTGCGCCCATGCAGTTTGAACTTGTCGATGATATCCAGAGAATCATCCTCCACAATATAGAAATAACTGTTGTAGCAGTCGCGCGGCACCTCATAGCCATCCTCTCTGTCCCACTTGGCATGTTTCACGCCCACATTCTCGGCCGGTATCATTTCGCAGTTGAAGAGCAGACCTTTCTTGCTGTATTTCTTGTTGTATTTTTCAATGAGGCCTAAAATGCCCTCCACGAATTTCTGGTACTCCTTGTTGTCGTTGATGGGGATGCCCATGAACTCGGCGGCCTCTACCAGACCGTTGATGCCGATGGTGAGGTACTGGCGGTTGATGGCGATGAAGCCGGCATCGAACAGCGGTAGCATCCCTTTCTCCAACAAGTACTTGAGGTTCTCGTTGTAGGCCATCTGCACTTTGTGGGTCAGGTCGATGATGTCCTCCAGATATTGCAGGTAGGGTTTGTCCAGACGGTGTGCCTCCTGGATGCAGCGGTTGAGGTTGATGGTAAGCACGCTCTTGGAACCCGTGGACACGCCGCCGGCACCAAGGGTGTAGCTGAAGCCGTTGTCTTTGATCTCGTTACGCAGACGGCAGCAGCTGCTCAACGAGTCGGCGTTGTCGCTCACGTAGGTGAAGAAGGAGTGGCCCTCGGCGTACATCTCCGCGGTGAAGTCGGCGTATTCCTTGTCTTTGATGTCGCCGTTTTCGGAGAGCAGGGCCATGGTTTCCACGGGGAAAGTGAGCACGGCGCGGGTGCGCTCCTGGTTGAACCAGCGCATGAAGCGTTTCTGAAGCCAGCTGACGGACTCCCAGTGCGGTTGGCTGCCGTCGGGGAAGCGGAACTCGCCGAAGAGGCTCTTGAAATAGTATTTGTCGTAATACGAGATATTCCAGAATACGGACTGGAAATTGCGTGCGCCCGTAGGTTGGTTGATGGAATAGACCACCTGCTGGAAACAGTCAGTGATTATCTTGTCGATGGTGCGCTGCTTGGTGGAGAGATCCACCACCTTGTCAGGGTTCTTGTAGTAGTCGGGGCCGTATTCCAGCTCGATGAAGTAGTTGAGGTACATCAGGAATTCGGGTGTGGCGCAGGCGCCGCTCAACATGCTGGAGACCATGAACACCATGTTGATGAAGCCGCCGCAGAACGATTTCAGATTCGTGGGTTTGGTGGCGTTGCCGCCGATGCTTTGCGTGCCACTGAGCAGCCACGGATACATGGTGATGCTGGCGCAGTAGTTGGCAATGCTTGTCTCGTCGTTTTTGTAGATAAAGTGGTGATTAAGAAGACTCAAGTATTTATCCGACAGCTCTTTGCCAAACATCTCCTTGATGCGGTCACAAAGCATACGGCGGTTGAGGCGGATGAAACTCGACTTGGGCAGTTCGCCGATAAGCGTGGCGATGTTCTTTTTCTCCACGTTGGCGTTGGCGTCGTATTTGCTGCCGGTGGCGGCGTTTTTGGCGTTGCAGTAGTTGATGAGGAAGTCGAGCTTGTCCTTCACCTCGCGGTCTTCATAATGTTTTTGGCGGTACAGGATGTATGATTTGGCCACTTCATAGTAGCGTTCGGCCATAAGGGATTTCTCCACCTGGTTCTGGATCTCCTCCACGGCGATGCCGTCGTGGATGGAAAGGCGGCCCAGGATGTTGGTCATGATTTCCTGCGTGGGGAAGGAGTCCACCGACACGAACGCCTTGGTGATGGCGCTGCGGATCTTCTCCATGGAAAACGGCTCTCGTTTGCCGTTGCGTTTGATAATGTAAGTGGTTTCAATCATAGGTTTGGTTTGTGTTAAGTTGTTATTTGCAACTTACCGGAATAGAATGGTCCTTGCGGACAGGTGCGCTTTTATCCCGAAAGCTACGTTCTGGCAGATGCAGGCAGGTCTTCTGGCTCGTCCCACTTTCCGGCGTCTTCCCAACAACGGTTTATTGTCAGTGACGTTGGTGCCGGAAAGCTGTAAGGGGCTGACAGCTACGGGAATAGCTCCTGATTTTCACAGGATTCCCTTTTGATCCTTTCGGAACCTGAATCCGGTTGCAAAAGTACGATTTTTGACCTTTTTCTCTTCTGAAAACCCCATGAAAATTTATTCACATTGGAAGCCTTTTTCAAATAAGGGGTTGCGCAAAAAAGTGTATAAATTGTTAATAAGTCGGAAGGGCGGGAGAAATCATGAAAAAACAAAAAATGCCGGATGGTGTTTTTTTAATGGGGGGATGTTTTTGTATAATAAATTTTATACTTTTGCCCGCTGGAAAGGGCAAATAATGTTAAAATCTGCCCTTTATAGAGGGCACTATGTTGCATTATTGAATTATTTAATTGATTATAAATAAAATACGATATGGAGATTCTTTTCAAGAAACACGACCGTTTGTTAGAAGTCACACCGACAAAGATCATCCGTCAATGGGCAAGATCCATCAATTGGGAGGCGAGAATGATGGCGATTCGCGGCCCGAAAGGTGTGGGTAAATCAACCATGATGCTGCAATACATAAAGTTGCATTATCAACCATTAGACAGGCAGGTGCTATATGCATCTTGTGATGACAATTATTTTAACACACATACTCTTTTGGATCTTGCAGAGCAGTTTTATTTGATAGGCGGTAAACATCTTTTCCTTGATGAAGTTCACAAATATACCAATTGGAGTCGTGAAGTGAAAGAAATATATGATTTCTATCCCACAATGCGTGTTGTGTTGAGTGGAAGCAGCTTGCTGAGTCTTACGGAGGGCGATGCCGACTTGTCAAGACGATGCGTAAACCACGACATACAAGGTCTTAGTTTTCGGGAGTTCCTGCATTTTTATAAAGGGATAGAGATACCTGTGTTCCCTTTGGAGCAATTGCTTAAAAATCCGGCTCCGCTTATGCAAGAGATGAACAAGGAAGGCAGACCGGTTGCTCTTTTCCATGAGTACCTCAAGTATGGCTATTACCCTTATTATTTGAACAATGAGACTGATTATTATACGACCATTCAGCAAGTTGTGAATCACATCATTGATAATGAACTGCCTCGTATATGCAGGGTGGATTTGGGCAATACGCGCAAACTCAAGTCACTGCTCACCATACTTTGTTCAAATGTGCCATTCCAAGTGGATATAGCCAAATTAGCCACCTTGAGCGGGCTTAAGCGGGACACTGTAGTGGCATATTTGGGATATCTTGACAAGGCCAGACTGATACATTTGTATTATTCCGACCTCAAAAGTGTAAAACGTATGCAAAAACCTGACAAGATTTACATGGACAACACGAATCTGTTGTACGCATGGGCAACAGCGCCAATACATATAGGCACAGCTCGTGAAACCTTTGTCGCCAATCAGTTGTCGGCGTGTCACACGGTTGAATACCGTAAAACAAATGGGGACTTTTTAGTGGATAACAGGTATGTATTGGAAGTGGGTGGCGAGAACAAGGACTTCACACAAATTGCTGACATCCCCGATTCATACATATTATCCGACAATTTGGAAACAGCTATTGGCAAAAAACTACCGATATGGGCAGTGGGGTTTGGATATTGATAAGCTCTAATCTTTGTTTAGTACAAAAAGTTATTGTAAGGGTAGATCTGTATATGCAGCTTCTTGATTTCCTCGTACAGCATCTCCTTCATCTCGTTCACATTCTCTTTGGTTTTGGCGGAGATGAAAAAAGTCTTGGTGGTGGCTTTGGCCATCCAGGTGGCCTTCAGCTCTTCCAAGGTGATGTTCTCCTTGCCTTTCGGAGTGAGGTCCTCGGGGTCTTTTTCCACCCAGGTATATTGGTCTATCTTGTTGAAAAGGAGAATGGATGGCTTGCCGCCCGCCCCGATGTCGGCCAAGGTCTGGTTCACCACGGCGATCTGCTCCTCGAAATCGGGATGGCTGATGTCCACCACGTGGATCAAGAGGTCTGTTTCACGAATCTCATCCAGTGTGGACTTGAAGGATTCCACCAGTCCGTGCGGGAGCTTGCGGATGAAGCCCACTGTGTCGGAGAGCAGGAAGGGCAGGTTACCGAAGACGACCTTGCGCACGGTGGTGTCCAAGGTGGCGAAAAGCTTGTTCTCGGCAAACACGTCGGCATTGCTCAACATATTCATAATGGTGGATTTGCCCACGTTGGTGTAGCCCACGAGCGCCACGCGCACGAACTTGTCGCGATGGCTGCGCTGGGTGGCCTTCTGCCGGTCGATGTCACGGAGCTTGCTCTCTAACAATGAAATGCGGTTTCGGATGATACGCCGGTCGGTTTCAATCTCCTTCTCGCCGGGACCTCTCATGCCGATGCCGCCGCGCTGCTTCTCCAAGTGTGTCCACATGCCCGTGAGGCGCGGCAGCAGGTACTTGTACTGCGCCAGCTCCACCTGCACCTTGGCATGGGCCGTCTGCGCCCGCTTGGCGAAGATGTCGAGGATGAGGTGCGTGCGGTCCATGACCTTGCAGCCCAGCACGGCTTCGATGTTGCGCTGCTGGGAAGGGGTCAGTTCGTCGTCCACCACCACCATCCCGATGTCGTTCGTGTGCACGTATTCGGCCACCTCCTTGATTTTGCCGGAGCCGAGATAGGTGCGCGGGTCCGGATAAGGCAGGTTCTGCACGAACATGCGGACGGCAGTGCCGCCGGCAGTGTCTAACAGGAAGGCCAGTTCGTCAAGATATTCGCGGGTCTTCTCTTCGGTGACGGCGGGGGTGGAGGCGGCCAGCAGGACGGCTCTCTCAAGCGGGGTTTCGGACAGGGGTTTGGACATAGATTATGGGGTTGGTGGGGCAAAGGATGCCTTTGTTTGTATGAAAACGCAAAAGTACGGAAAATATCCGTATCTTTGCCGCTGAAAAACAACTCCACTATGCACAAGGCAGAAACACTCACCCTCAAAGATTTAATCCATGATTTTGTCAACAAAAGCGGCAAACAGAAACTGTATGCCGAACGGACCGTCATGGACCGTTGGCCGGAGTATGTGGGCGAGATGTGCGCGGCGCAGTCGCAGTGTGTGTCCATCCGCAACGGCATACTGAAGGTGAAAGTCCCGAACGCCGCCCTCCGTTTCGAGTTGAACGGACGGAAGTCCATGATTATCGAGCGCATCAATGCGGACTATACGATTCCTGTCATTCAGAATATAATGTTCTTTTAGGCTGGTTCCAGATGTTCCAGGCGGCCTCGGCCTGCAGGCGCAGCATCCGCATGCCGTTCTGGGTGCGGGCCCCACGCAGGCGGCCCTCCCGCAGGAAAAGGGTCTCTTCGGGATTATATATTAAATCGTATAAAAAGTGCTCTGCCGTGATGGCTTCGTAGGGCAGTGGCGGACAGTCGGTCACGTGCGGGTGCATGCCGACGGGCGTGCAGTTTACAATCAGTGGATGCTGCTGTATGATTTCGGGGGTGAGTTGTTTGTAGGAGATCTGGTTTGCGTCCGGGTGGCGCGAAACCGAGAGGCACTCCACATCCAACCGCTGGAGGACGAATGTCACGGCCGCCGCCGCGCCGCCAGTGCCCAGTATCAGGGCGCGGGAGGGGATGGGCGCGCCGGCCATGGAAAGCCGGAACCCCTCTACATCGGTGTTGAAGCCGATTAGTCGAAGACCTTGGCCGTCGCGCAGCACGCGCACCGTGTTGACGGCCCCCACCTGTTGTGCTTCAGGGTCCAGCTCATCCAAAAAAGGGATGATGGCTTTTTTATAAGGTATGGTTACATTAAAGCCCATCAAAAACGGATGCTGGCGAATCATTGGCTGCAGATCGTCAATGATGGCCAACTCGAAGTTGTCGTACCGGCAGTCGGGACGGTTCTCGGCTGCGAACTTCTGATGGAAATAGGTTCGGGAGAAGCTGTGCCCCAACGTCTTGCCGATCAGTCCGTACTGTCTCATTCCGCGGGTGTCTCAAGGTCTTCGGGCGAGGCTTTCGGAGCGCGGGAGGCTTTTACACCCTTGTAAACCAGATAGCAGACAAAGAGGATGCAAAGTCCCCACAGCACAATCTTCAGTTCGTCGTTGTACTTTTCGATGAGGTCTTGTTGGCCGTGGGCGAAGTAGCCTAACAGGGCTAAAATCGTGTTCCAGAGGGAGGCGCCGATGGTTGTGAAGAGGATGAATACGCCGAGGTTCATCTTGGCGAGGCCTGCGGGAATGGAGATCAGCTGCCGGATGGCCGGAATCAGCCGCCCGATAAGGGTGGAACTCTTGCCGTTGTCGATGAAATATTTTTCAGCCTTCTTTATCTTTTCGCTGTTGAGCAATAGAAGATGTCCCACCTTGCTGTCGGCGAACCAGTAGATGATGGGACGGCCCAGGATCATGGACAGGAAATAGTTGACCAACGCGCCGATGAGAGCGCCCAAGGTGGCCACCAGGATGACGAGGATCACATTCACAATCTTGGAGTCTGTTTTGTAGAGCGCGGGGTTGTCGCTGTTGCAGGCCTGGTAGGCGGCCGGCGGCACGATGACCTCCGACGGGAACGGGATGAAGGAACTCTCCACGGCCATCAGCAGAGTCACGGTGCCGTAGTTCAGGTGGCTGTTATACCAGGAGACGACACGTCCGGTCAAGGATGCGTCGCGTTTGGCCGGTATTGTGTCCGCGGGACTTTGGGCGTGCGCGGAAAAAAGGAGCGTGCAAAGCAGCAGAATGGTCGGGATTTTCTTCATACTTAGGGTGTGTTTTATTGTTTTTCTATCCAACCGATATTCATCTTAATACATGATTTCTAAAAAAACACAAAGCGCAAATCAGGTCTGAAAAGCACCGTCAAGATGGTTTGGCGGTGTCGGGATTCAAAGTGGATATGCCTCGGCATTTCGGGGGCAAAGATAGTGTTTTTTTCGATTTGCGGTTTACGATTGGATATTGGGTGTTGGGAATTGGGATTTGCGGTTTCGGTTTCCGGTTCTATGTTCTCGGTTCTTAGGTCTCCGTTCTATGTTCTTCGTTCTATGTTCTTCGTTCTATGTTCTCCATTCTATGTTCTCAGTTCTTTGTCCCCACCCCTACCGCCGTTAGGCGTTGCATATCTGTAGAAACGTGCCCCCGCACACACCATCGCGGCGCGGCAGGCGCGTGCCACGGAGAACGGGATGGGACCGCCGCGAAAGGACGATGTGTGCGTTGGAAAACGGGAATGATACATTTAGAATATTTACGGGAAAACGCTGTCGTGCTGGTTGACTGCGGTTTCATCTTCCTTAATACCGCGACATCGATTGCAGCGGTTATGAGTACGAAGTATGAAATTCGAGCGGAAAGCGTACCCGGTCGCCCTGAAACGAATCCAACACCTATACAACCTATATCATTAAGCATATGAAAAAAGAAGGAGGACGTATTTAACGTAACTCCTTCCACTCTAAACGAATCTGCTTGACAGAGTCTCCCACCTCCTTGCCGTTGATGTATATGGTTACCCTGCGAGGGCTGCTTTTTGCCATAAACTTGTTGTTTGTGGCAAAGACGGCCGAAATGATAGGGCCAGTTAGGGAGAGAGACAAAAATTTACGTCCATCATATAAAATGCAAATGTATTTATGCAATGTGTTTAAAGATCACTTCTTAATACAGATTATCAAATTATGGATATGTAAAGCCGAATTCTATTTTACACACTGCTTCTTTTTCAACAGTAAATATCATATAGTATTCAGGGTGCTTATTTTTTTGTACAAAAACAGATTCATCAGCCTTTATGACGTGAAAAAAAGTATTTCTGTACTTGTTCAAACAACATTCCCCTTTTAAATCAAACAATTGATCTAATGGCATGTTTAAACATATCCCACTTTCTGTTTTAAATATAGGACAATCTATTGCATAATAAGTATTTACATTTTTAAGAAAATCAGATGTCACATAGCCAATCTCAAATGCACTAAATGAGTTGATCACATCGCCATCATATTCAAATGCAATTAAATATTGAGAGGTGTCTTTATTTACGAAAGCAACATATGAGTATCCGAATGGATTGTACGACGACATTTCATCTTGCAATTGTATTTTAGAAATGTCTTTATAAAAAAAACGAGCAGATTGAGGGTTTGACAATAACAACACTCCATTGATTGTAGAATCGGGGGAAAAAACTTCTTGAGCTACACATTGAAAACTGAATATTACAATAATTAAAACAAAAAAAATATTTCTTTTCATATTTTTATTCATTGTGATTAGAAATTAGAAATATTTAGCATCCGCTACGATTGGGATTCTTGCCTATAGAAACATTTAGATTTACCGAGCCTTGGCTTTTCAGTAGATTATTTAGAGAATTCTTAAATCGCAAAAGCGTTTCTTTACCACCTATCAATCCGATGCATCCTTCCGTTCCCTTTATGCCTCCATCTGGATGTATCCGTAACAAAGCCCTGCAAGTTTCAAATTTTGGATTTACATCAAAAGTAAAACCGATTCCGTAATTTTCATAAGAGCCTGTTCTATTATCTCGTAGGTTATTTACCATATAGTCGCCATTTTGTAAGGAACCATTCCCCCAACCACCAGACAGAACATCGTAACTTTCTTTAACGAATTCTTTTTCACCGACTTTTTGCACGAATGTCAATTTGCCCACAGAAATAGGGCCTGTAAAATTAGGATCACCATCTTTTTTTTCATCCAATGCTCCCTCATACTTCAATGCAGTCTCATCCACTTCACCAACATATTTAAAAGTTGGTTTTATTAACACACCAAGTCCGTATATTACATCTCCATTTTCACTTTGTTGGTAGACTTTATTGTCTTTTTTACCATCACTACCAAAATACGTTCCATTGAAAGAGTAATAATCCCCTATCTCCTCTCCGTTCGGATCCACGCACCTCACCGGATTATTCGCGCAATACGTATAAGGCGATAATGACGGATATTTCGAGGCCTGCGGGTCGACACTCAGCCAAACGCTCAAATCGCTGCTGTAATAGCGTGCGCCAAAGTAAGAGAAGCCGGTTTCTGCGTCGCGTTCTTTTGCGGAGAAGGTGAAAATGTAGCGGACAGGGGGCAGGGGACAGGGAACAGCAGGTGAATGGGCTCTGGAAATGCAGGCCGTAGGTCTGCAGGGCTCGGTAGTAGGGGTGACACACAAGCACACACGCACGCCGTAGGTGTGCGGGCATCTTGTGCGCGTCTGCGGGATATGCGGGTTATATGTTGGTGTTATGGTGCTCATTTTGAGCGCGAAGATACGAAATAATTGCAATTACCTGTCCACCTTTCGGAAGGAAATCGCATTTTTAGAGTTATGAAGCCAAGAAACCCAAAAGTTAAGAAACCATAAACTTTGTGTGTTAGGGGTTTGACCGTTGGCATTAATTGGTATGGATTATTACATAATAAGTAAGAGTAACTATTACGTTAGAAAAAATTACAAATGTTCAATCAGTGTTATACTAAAGGTGTCAATAAAAAAAGGTGTTGACAGTTGCTTTTCAAAAAATATAGTATAAATGCCTTTTTTAAATATGCGACTAAGTTGTTTAGATGATTTTTTCAAAAAACGATTCCTTTTACCATTAGTCCATCCACAAGGCGGTTCTCCAAGATAAACAGGCATAACAACCAGATTACCAACTGTCATTGTGTCTTTAGGATTTTGTAATCCAAGGGCGTAAATCTCCACTCTTTTCAATTCAAGTTCGGTACTATCGTGGTAAACAGAATCATTAAAGACCAATCCTGCAAAAACAGTTACGAAAGTATATGACTTACTATATTTTAGAAACTCACGGGGAACATCATACACATGGCAATGAGAAATAGAAAGTGAGAGACTGTCTATTTTTATGTTATTAATACATGTCTCTTGGGCAGATGCCTTAATACAACACAAAGCAATCCAAATTATAACAACAATCGCAACAATCTTTTTCATCTTAAAAAATTTTTTATAAGAGTGTTTTCATAAATATCATATCCCTCTTTGTAGCCATTGCTATACTTACCGTTCGCATTATGTTTGGAATATTGCAAAAATCCAGAAACAACATTGTTGAATTTCTTACGATCGAAATTTCCCATCAGCAAAAAACACGCATCTCCATAATATTTATGATACTCTGTTGGAGAGTTGTCAGATGGTGTGCCATTTAGAAGAGAAGAATTCGCTGGTTCCATAATACAATTACCAGCAGCCTCACATTGCTGAGAAAGAACCGAAAAGGAGAATAGATTGGCTTCCACCTCATTAAAAATTGATGATTCAGACCTTTTATTGTAGTCTTGATATGCATGAAACATTTCATGAGCCAGTGTCCCAACACTCTTGTCATTTCCATTAAGATATATTGTTTTGTCTTTCGGTGAAAAGCTACCTTGACCGCTGGACTTAATATCGGAACTTACGTTATAATGGCAATCGTCGCCATTCATAGCATCTATAAGAGTTTGCCCATTTTTGGTTTTATATATTTCATTCATGGTGTTCCATTTATCACGTGTACTTTCAGACACCTCGTCAGGGCAATTTTGTCCGGGTAAATAACGAATCCCATCAATTATCCAATCCTCCCCATTCGGATCCACCAACTTCACCGGGTTATCCGCGCAATACACATACGGGCTCAATGAGGGATATTTGTCACTCATCGGATCGACACTCAGCCAGATGGACAAATCGGAGCTGTAATACCTTGAACCAAAGTAAGAAAAGCCGGTTTCGGAGTCCTTTTCTTTTGCGGAGAAGGTGAAAGTCCAGGGGACAGGGGTCAGGGGATTCACAGGACAGTATGGTCGATGGTGGTACATTGGTGGTGTTTTTAAAGGTGCGAAATTATGAAAAAATGAAATAATATTTCTGTCTGAATGAGGAATCTTTTCCTCAAAATACTATTCATAAATACCCCATTCTGCACACACACCCTTTGATTCAATCAAATTCTTAAAGATTTCTTGTTTTTTTGATGATGATGGCATGGGGATTCCGATGGGCTTTCTTTTATCTTGTATATATACCAACAAATCATAAGGTGACATAACAACTGTAGTGCGACCAAGAAGTGCATCCTTAATATGGTCAATTTGGTTATATGATATGACTTTCTTCATGCGGAATAGATGTAATGGACGAATAACAACCATACAATTCTCATAAAAACACACAAATTGAAAAACAGAACAGATGAGAGGATAAAACAAGAGAAATTGACTGGCAATTACAGCCCACCATTTCCAGTCACATCCACTACATAATAAAAGAGCCGAAGAAATGACTGGAAAAGTCAAAATATACCAAGAAGCTATTCTCAAAAGAGGTTTCTTTTTATTCAACATTTTATGATTTTTTCTTCTTGAACAAAGATGAAAATGTACTATAGGCACTGGAGGCAGCACTATAAATATTGTTTGCAATCTTGTTTGCATTTTTCTTGATTTCTTCCGTCCCTTTTACAACAATATTTTTCACATTACGACAAGACTCTCCAACTGATGTCATGGAGGTTGCTGTTTTCAAAAAAGTGACAGTGTTACTTGCCACTTTGCTATTGGCGGTAGCTCTTTGTGATACTGTTTGTCCGGAGGAATTAACAGTTGCGTCATCAACGCTATTTGCAGCAGAGAATACAGCTATAGTTGCTTCGATTGCACTTTCTGCTTCAATAGCTGTACCAGCGGATATCATCGCTGCTATAACAGAAACACCTACTTCAACATCTTGCATCGTCATTGCACCTTGATTGGCTCCATCACCACCCCCTTCTCCATTTCTGTTATCACATGATCCAACGATTTTACGGTCAAGATAACACAACGCGTTTGATATCCAACTGGGCGGTTTCTCCCCCTCAATTTCCTCCCCGTTCGGATCCACCAACTTCACCGGGTTGTCCGCGCAATACACATACGGACTTAAAGAAGGATATTTCGAGGCTTGCGGATCAACGCTCAGCCAGATGCTTAAATCCGAGGAGTAATACCTTGCTCCAAAGTAGCTTAGGCCCGTTTCCGCGTCGCGTTCTTTTGCGGAGAAGGTGTGCGTCCAGCGGGGCGTTGGGAATTGGGGATTGGGAGTTGGGTGTTGGATTTTGGCTATTGGCCTTTGGCCGTTAGCTAGTGGCTTTTGGTTACTCCTGCGCCTCTTCGCCCCGCCAGCGAGTACGTGCGCCTGCGCGGGCGGCGCGGGAAGCACCACGTTGTGAGAGGAGGTGGGGTTATATGTGCGGGAGGATGAATTCATTTGTTTTTGTTTTTGTTTTTGTTGTTCTTATTTTTTCGATATTCGATTATTCCATCATCTATTACAACTACAATTCCTAAACTGCATAACATTGAAATTATGATAAATAACCATAATGATTGAATTATTTCTTCCATACTCATAGGCTCTCTTCCTTTAAAAGAAAAATTATGAAGTAACAGGATGTTGGAAATTAACATAAATACAAATCCACAAATAAAAATAATGATTTTATTTTTTCTTTTCATTTTTCTCCCTTTCCCCAAAAAAAGTACGCACGACAGAATATCCTTTTGTCACAATATTAGCAGTTTCTGAAATCATAGTCAATATTGGCTTTTCCCCTGTTTTAACAGTTTTAGATATAATTTTAGTAGAACCCCCAGACAGAATACTTGCCGTTGCAACTATCTTATCTGATGTTGTTGCATTATTTTCGTAGATGTCTTTTCCTTTTATTATGGTTTTAGCATCATTAATGGTAGAGATTAATGGAAAAGAAATAGCAATTGCTTCAGCCACAGGCTTGACTGCATCTACCACTTTATCGTCTGTTACCTGATTTGCCCCATCACTATGTCCTTCCCCTTTTCGATTTTCCGAAGAACCAACAATTTTGCGGTCAAGGTTGTTTAAAAAGGTGGAAATTCTTCCAGGCGGTTTGCCCTCCTCAAATTCTTCCCCATCCGGATCCACCAATTTCACCGGGTTATTAGCGCAATAAACATACGGGCTTAGAGAAGGATATTTGTCACTCATCGGATCCACACTGAGCCAAATGCTCAAGTCGCTGCTGTAATAGCGTGCGCCAAAATAAGATAGGCCCGTTTCGGAATCCTTTTCTTTTGCGGAGAAGGTGTGCATGGCATGCCAGTTGGTTGTCCTCTGGTCAACAAAATCTTCACCCCAAGGTAGATAGTGCAAATGTTGCACGGCGGAACCGTCGGTGTAGGTTATCCACGAAGACGAACCAAGATGGTCAGTGTGGTACCAGTAGCAGTCGGGCTCTGGATCATTATTGTCGCGCCAATAGTTCCGGAGCTCCAACAAACGATCCTCCTCCACAACGGGGGAGACATTTGTACAACCCATCACCGCTGAGAAATGTTCGATTTCTGTGTTGT
>JAEEQE010000070.1 GCA_016285145.1 Bacteroidales bacterium
AATCTACAATCCCGATCATTTGTTCGGTTTCTTTTCCATCTTCAACGCGGATGCTGTGAAAAGCATAGAGCTGATCAAGTCGGGGATGCCCGCCTATTTCGGAGGCCGTGCGGCATCCATTCTGAACGTCTATCAGAAAGAGGGCAACATGAAACGGTATGAGGTGGATGGCGGTCTCGGGCTGATTTTCTCGCATCTAACCGTGCAGGGGCCCATCAAGAAGAACCGGGCATCGTTCCTGATTGCCGCCCGCCGCACCTACGCTGATGTCCTCATCCAGCCTTTCTTGAAGAAAGAATCGCCGATGAAAGGCACGGATTTCTATTTCTATGATATCAATGCGAAGTTCAATGTCGTTGTCAATCCCCGGCACAGGCTCTATTTCGGGGCGTACTACGGACACGATGTCTATGGTTTCAAGTCGCTGACACAACAGACGAAGATGACTTTCAAGTGGGGGAACGCGGCCGCGTCTGCCCGTTGGAATTTTATTATCGCCAACGGGCTGTTCCTCAACACGTCAGCGACTTTCAGCTACTACAATTTCGGAACGGATATGGGGATCAGTCCTTACTCCTTTAAGCTGACCTCCGGGGTTCGCGACTACAACGTTAAGAGCGAGCTTACCTGGCTGCCCACACCGAAACACAATATCCGTTTCGGGGTGCAGAATGTGGTTCACGATTGCATTCCCGGACAGTTTGACGTTGAGGCGGGTACGGGTATCCATTTTGGCATCCCGCCTGTCCAGCACTATATCGGCAACGAGTTCAGCTTGTATGCGCATGATGAATACGACATCACTAAGCATTGGAAACTGAATGCCGGTTTGCGCTACACCAATTTCCATCATTTGGGACCTTTCACGCGGTACGTCTTGGATGAGTTTGGTCATGTGACAGATTCGATTGTCTATAAGCCCGGGGCTTCCATTACGCAGTACAACCGTGTGGAGCCGCGCCTTTCGTTGCGCTGGCTCATCGATTCCACCACCTCCATAAAAGCTTCTGCGACGCTGAATTACCAGTTCATGCACCAGATTTCCATCGCGAGCATCTCTTTGCCCACCGATGTGTGGATGCCCTCCACCGATTTGCTGAAGCCGCAAATGGTGGTGCAATATTCCCTCGGCGTGTTCAAGAATTTCAGGCAGAATATGTTTGAGACGTATATCGACCTGTATTACAAGCAGATGTATAATCTCGCCGAATACCGCGACGGGTTGGATTTCAGTGTGCTGACCAACAATCCCGATCAGCTGTACGTTTTTGGCAAGGGGTGGGCTGCTGGTGCGGAATTCTTCGTGAAGAAGTCGAAAGGACGGTTTACCGGCTTCATCGGTTACACGTTGGCTTTCACCCGCCGGCAGTTCGACGACCTGAACGGCGGGGAACCCTTCTGGGCGAAATATGACCGTCGCCACGATGTTTCCATCAGCCTGTCGTACGAGATTCTCCGTAACAAGCTGTCTGTCTCTGCTTTGTGGGTGTTCCAGTCGGGCAACACCATGACGGTGCCACTCGGTTACTACCTCTACATGGGCTCCGTCGTGACCGAATACAGCGAGCGCAACGCTTACCGCGTAAACCCATATCATCGACTTGACCTTGCGGTGGATTGGACCATCAAGAAGACCAGCAAATTCGAGACTGGACTTAATTTTTCTGTCTATAATGTATATAATCGCCAGAATCCGTTCTTGGTCTTTTTCGAAACGAAGATCGAGACTGGCGAGGGCAATATCACGGACTTTTCCATGCAGAACCACGCTTATCAGATGAGTCTGTTCCCGATTATCCCGTCGGTGATGTGGACGTTTAAGTTCTGACGTTTTGCGTTTTGCGATTTGCGATTTGCGAGGAATGACGAAGAAACGAGGAAACGATGAGACGATGAGAAAGACGATGCTTTTGGCTGTTTGCTGTTGGCTGTTTGCTTTTGGGGTGAATGCGCAGAAGTACGCTCCTCAACCCAAACCCGCTGACCCGCCGAAGCCATACGGACCTGTGCCGACGGCCGCGCAGGTGGCTTGGCAGCGGATGGAGATGAACCTGTTCTGCCATTTCGGACCAAACACCTTCACCGGTTTGGAGTGGGGCGAGGGCACGGAGGCGGAGGACATCTTCAACCCCACCGCCCTCGACTGCAACCAGTGGGTCTCTGTGGCGAAGCAGGCCGGTTTCGGTGGCATCATCCTCACCGCCAAACACCACGACGGCTTCTGTCTGTGGCCGAATCCACAGAGCACGCACACGGTGCGCGAGAGCGCGTGGCGCAACGGAAAAGGCGACGTGCTGCGCGAGTTGT
>JAEEQE010000003.1 GCA_016285145.1 Bacteroidales bacterium
TAAGTCCTGCAACGAGCGCAACCCTTACCTTCAGTTGCCAGCACGTAATGGTGGGGACTCTGGAGGAACTGCCTACGCAAGTAGAGAGGAAGGTGGGGATGACGTCAAATCAGCACGGCCCTTATGTCCGGGGCTACACACGTGCTACAATGGCGCACACAGAGGGCAGCGACCCCGCGAGGGGGAGCCAATCCATGAAAGTGCGTCTCAGTTCGGATCGGAGTCTGGAACCCGACTCCGTGAAGTTGGATTCGCTAGTAATCGCGCATCAGCCATGACGCGGTGAATACGTTCCCGGGCCTTGTACACACCGCCCGTCAAGCCATGGAAGATGGTGGTACCTGAAGTCTGTACCCGCAAGGAGCGGCCTAAGGTAAAACTATTAACTGGGGCTAAGTCGTAACAAGGTAGCCGTACCGGAAGGTGTGGCTGGAATACCTCCTTTCTGGAGCGGTCTCATCACAACTTGAGAATCTCTTCCCTGGGTGTTTGCTATATTCATTCTTTATTTATATAATAGTCGCGTAGCTCAGTTGGTTAGAGCACTACACTGATAATGTAGGGGTCGGCAGTTCAAGTCTGCCCGGGACTACGAGCGAAGGGGAATTAGCTCAGCTGGTAGAGCACCTGCTTTGCAAGCAGGGGGTCTTCGGTTCGAATCCGTAATTCTCCACTCTCACTTGAAAAAGTGAAACGTTCTTTGACAGTATGGAAAAAGAATTAAGCTTGACATAGAGTCTGCGTGCCTGCTACGGCATGCAGACGTAGAGCGTCCCTTCCCGTTCCGGCGGATGCCGTGGTAAATAGGGGAGGAGGCGCGAGAAAACACGAGTTAAAAAAGAATCGAGAAAGTTACTAAGAGCGCATGGGGAATGCCTTGGCTCTCAGAGGCGAAGAAGGACGTGATAAGCTGCGATAAGCTCCGGGGAGGTGCAAATAACCATTGATCCGGGGATTTCCGAATGGGACAACCCATCTGGAGCGATCCAGATACCCGCTTATGCGGGGGCGAACCCGGGGAACTGAAACATCTAAGTACCCGGAGGAGGAGAAAATAACAATGATTTCCTGAGTAGTGGCGAGCGAAAGGGAAGGAGCCCAAACCGGCGGTGTTACGGCACGGCCGGGGTTGTAGGACCGCGATATCGTGGGAGCTTGCGAACGGGAACGGTCTGGGAAGGCCGTCCGTAGAGGGTGAGAGGCCCGTACCGGCAAGCAAGTGACACGTAGCGGAATCCTGAGTAGGGCGGGACCGGAGGAATCCTGTCTGAATCTTGCGGCACCATCCGCAAAGGCTAAATACTCCTGAGAGACCGATAGTGGACAAGTACTGTGAAGGAAAGGTGAAAAGAACCCCGAGCAGGGGAGTGAAATAGAACCTGAAACCGTGCGCTTACAAGCGGTCGGAGCCCTTTCGTGGGGTGACGGCGTGCCTTTTGCATAATGAGCCTACGAGTTGCCGTGTCCGGCGAGGTTAAGGGCCTAGAGGTCCGGAGCCGAAGCGAAAGCGAGTCTGAAGAGGGCGCTTAGTCGGACAAGGCAGACGCGAAACTTAGTGATCTGTTTTAAAATAATCGTATTTTTGCACTATAAAAACACCCACCGACGACCAAAGGTTTTGCGGCTGGATGTGGAAAGCGGCGGTTGAGGGCTTCCCTATCTTGTCGGCATAGCGTTTGGCTTCCACTTCGATGGCGAACGGGAGGAAGCAATGTATGATGTCAGCCCATTCAACGGCTTTCTGAATGGTCTTTTTTTCATTATAGGCAAAGTTGAAGTTGTGTTTTAAAATAATCGTATTTTTGCACTATAAAAACGGGAAGCAGATCTCGTTGGTGTTCGGCTCATAGTAAGCGTTGACCGTCTGCGGGGTCATCTGCCACTCATCCTTATCGACGAGTTTACCGATTTTAGCCAACTGGTAAGCGCTCTCAAAGCGGCGCGCACGCACCACATTGGCATAATAGCTGTCGTTCGAGATATTAAGGGCACTGTAGTCTCTCCATTTATCCGGGTAGCCTATCTTCACGCGGAAGGCTGCCAACTTGTCCAAAGCGTTTCTTTTGGTCACATCGGTCATCCAGGTGGAAGCCTTGATGCGCTCGCCGAGAGCCCATTGCAGGTTTTTCACCAACTGTTCCATGCGGGCCTTGGCCTCCGCCGGGAAGTAGCTCTTCACATACATCTGGCCGAGCGCTTCTCCCAGACATCCGTCCACCGTGCCGATGACACGTTTCCAGCGAGGCTTGTTCTCCTGCTTGCCGGAGAGCACCTTGCCGTAAAACTCGAAATCAGCATTCACGAACTCATCACTCAGATACGGAGCCGCGGCGTTGATGACATTCCACGCCAGATAGGCACGTATCACCTCCATATCCGCCACCGAAAGAATGTTGTTCAATCCGGCGAAATAGGTGGGTTGGGCCACATTCAGCGTGTCAATATTCTTTAAACCCAAGGTTTGCAGATATTCGTTGACATCAATAGCGGGAATCATATTCTGAAAATCCAGCGGAGTGCATTTGTGGATAGTCTGATAGGGATCGCGGAGCGTAATCTTGTCCACAAAGCAGTTGGCCATCATCGTTTCCAACGCCAGAACGCGCTTGGCGAGCGTTTTCTCGCGGCCTTGACAATTTGCCAACTGGCTATAACCGGAAATCCGGAACATCTTGGCCATCAAGTTCACATACTCGTCGCGAATATGCTGCTGATCGGCATCCAGATAATAGTCGCGGTCACCAATGCCGAGGCCGGTCTGCCAAAGGTAAGCGATGGTCATGTCGCTATTGTCGGGATCGGAGGAGCCGAAAAGGCCGAAGAAGGGGTTCAAACCTTCCAATGACATCGTAGCCAGCTTTTTGGTGATGCCCTCACGATTCAACGAGACAATGTCTTTCAACTCACCTTGTATGGGCTGAGCGCCCTGTTTTTCCAATTGTACAGTGTCCATTCCAATCTTATACAGGTCGCCAACTTTTTGTTCCACAGTACCCTGTGCATTTTTCTGAGAGGCGAGTTTCAGCACCAGTTCCTTGAGCTGTTTCTGGTTGTTCTCGGCCAGCACGTCAAAGCTGCCGAAACGGGAATATTCATTGCCCAGCGGGTTGAGCTTCATCCATCCGCCGCAGGCATACTGGTAGAAATCAACAGTGGGCTTCACGGAATTGTCCAGGTTGGAAGCCACGATACCGGATTTGACTTTTTTGGGTTTCACTTTTGTGGTCATAGGGGCAGAACTTGAAAAAACGACAAACAAAGCCGCAAGAGACAGCGTCAAAAGGCAACTTCTTTTCATAGAATCTTATTAATTATCAATATCTTAAAATAAAAAACTCCCCTCTCTCAAGGGGAGCGCAAATATACACTATTTTTTTGATCCTTTATTCACGATATCCAAAAACATATCTTCCTCGCCGTTGATGAAGATGCATGTTTTTTTCATACATTTGCAGGCCGCGTTTGTGATGCGGTGTTTTGTCATCTTTTTTAGTTGTGCTTATGAGGAAACTCTTAATTTTTATAGGCTCCTTTTTGTTGTTCATAACCGCCCATGCGCAGTATGACCTTGCCACCACCAGCATCGATCCTGCGGCTGATTCGATGGCTGTCGCCCGGATGCGACACAAGATGGATTCCATTCGCAAGTACCGTCCCACCGTGGCCGTGGTGTTGGCGGGGGGCGGCGCCAAAGGCGCCGCCCATGTGGGTGCGCTCGAATACATCGAGGAACTCGGCATCCCCGTTGACATGGTGCTCGGCACCAGCATGGGTGGACTCGTTGGCGGCCTTTACGCCATGGGCTATCCCGCAGCCCTCATCGACAGCATCCTCGTCAACATGAACTGGGGGGTTATGATGAGTGATTTCGTGCCCACGGAAAAACTCAACTACCGGCGGCGCAAGTTCAACGAGACTTACGCCCTGCGCATCCCGCTCTATTACGAAAACGACAAAAAGTGGCATGGACGTGAAGTCCTGAAAAAATACCAAGAGAGTGTGAAATACGACAATAGAGACCAAAACGCCTCTTCCGACATCGGCGAACAGACTCTCCGTCGAGGCATTGTCGCCAACATACCGGAAGGCGTACTCTTTGGATACAATGTCTATAACCTGATCAACAGCCTTACGGTCGGCTACCAGGACTCCATGAACTTCTCAGACCTGCCCATCCCCTATTGCTGTGTGGCCACGGACCTCGTGACCTTGAAGGCCAAGTACTGGACCAGCGGCTGCCTGACGGAGGCGATGCGTTCCACAATGTCCATCCCGCTCTATTTCACGCCGGTACGCAAAAAAGATATGGTGCTCGTGGACGGTGGCACGCGCAACAATTTCCCGACCGACATGGCCTGCGCCATGGGTGCCGACTACATTATTGGCATTGATTTGAGCCAGCCGAGAGGATATGAAGAGATTAATGGCGTGGGCAAACTGTTGCAACAGAACATCGCGCTCATGGGCAAAGAGGCCTTTGATCACAACAAGCCGCTCGCCAATGTCTATATCCACCCCAACATGGATGGCATGAACATGTTCAGCTTCCAAAGCAAAAACATTGTCGAATGCATTCACCGGGGAAAGGATGCCGCAAGACAGCAGGACTCCAGCCTGCAGATCATCCTGCGAGCCGTGACGCCCGGACTTGCCAAATCGCAAGCGATGAAAGACCAAAAGCAACAGCCTTTGGGTGTGAATATCGCCACAAAGGACATCCTTGTCGGCAATATTCGTTTCGACGGGATCAGCAGCGAACTCACGGACTTCCTTCTGCGGAACATCGAGTTGGACACAGGCAAACGTTACAATCGCGATGATATTGAAAATGCGTTAGCCGTGCTCTATGGTAGCGGCCTCTTCAAGAACGCTTCCTACCGGATCGAAGGCACGCGAGAACCATACACCTTGGCATTCAAGGGCGAGCGAGGCCCCATCCATCAAGTGGGCGTCGGGCTGCGATTCTCCTCCCGCGATCTGATCTCGCTGGGACTTAATTTCGGTTTCAACAGCCGCAAACCGTACGGATTCAAAACAGACGTCTCTGCTGTCATAGGGAAGAACCTCAAGGGGAAGATTGACCTCTATTACGTCCCTCGTCGCGGCCCAGCCTTCGGAATGGACATCAAATCATATTATACCCAATTGAAAATCAGCCCTCTGCACTCCATGATTTCCAATTATATCCTCAACACACTTTACACATACAACTACTGGAACAATCAACTGCAACTCTATATCAGAGACAACCAATGGATGCATAACGGGTATTACAAAGGTGGATTTGAACTGAACGTGATGCCGTATGCCTTGTCCACCGTTTTCTTGAATTTAATGTCAGACGACAACACCGCAAGCAATGCTGGCAATGAATACGATTATTATATGGAGGGCACGGCTTATTTGTACAGGAATCGTTGGGACAACCACGCCCTTTCCTTTTTCGCAGAGGGAGCGTACGACAATACCGATGACAAATATTTCCCCACTCATGGCTTGGATGTCGGCGGACGATATGACTTGGTCTTTCACAGCAGGACCCCGGAAGGCTATATTCTCCGTTACCATAACTTCAACATGCACATCAAGGGAGTCATTCCGGTGGTCAAACGCTTTGTTATCATACTTTCCGGGAATTTAACCTCTCTACAGGCCTTGGATTTTTCCAGTTTCAATCGGGAGGTGGCAGCGCATAACGATGTCCATCAGATTTTTGTCGGTGGCATACGTGACGGGGAATACATCAACAATCAACTCTCGTTTGTGGGCTATAATGTGCTGCAAGCCGTCTTCGGCAGCAACACCACCACTGTCGCCAGGATGGATCTGCGTTACCAAATCGGGCGCAAGGATTACATTTCGTTCATAACTTCCCTCTATAAGGCCTACGTCTTGTTCGATAAAAATGGGAACCACATACATGGAGTTGACTACATACGGCCCACGGATTACTGTTTTGTCCTCCAGTACGGCCACAAGTCGCTCATCGGGCCGATATTGTTCAACGTACACTGGTCGGCCAATGGCCAGCCCGCCCGATGGGGAGTCCATTTGAGCATCGGGTTCGACTTTTAGCTGTCAGCGATTCCAAGAAGATACTTTTTTTGCAGAATACGGTTCTGATGCCGATGCTGGAAAGTGGACAGACAATACTGTTATTCCACCATCACCTTGCGTATGAGGCGGCCTTTTTCGGTAGCCAGTTCCAGAAGATACAGTCCTGCGGGGAGCGAGGACACGTTCAGACGATAGTGCTGTTCACCCTGCACCGCGGGCCACATCTCCATACGGAGCACCTTGCCCGTGACATCCGTCAGACGCATTGTCACCGGCAGCGATTCGGGATTGGTGAACGAGACATTCAGCTGGTCGGCGGCCGGGTTAGGATACACCTGCGCGTCACGCACGCCATGCTCGTCATCCACGCCAGCAATGGCATAATACTCGAAATTGAAGCCGTCGCCCTGGTCCCAGTTGTCGGCCACAAAATTCACCCGCATCTTGGAAAAGGGCACGTTATACACGCCATTGGGCATATTGTTCACATCAAAGCGCTTGTACAATGTGGGCGGATTGGTCGTATTGTCATATACATCCACAAAATCCCCGGATCCCAGATTGAATTTCGGCAACGTGAAAGCATAACCGCTTATGAAATTCAACGACACATTCCAAGTGCAGTTGGTTTCGGGCGAGTAATCCTTGCCCGTTGCCGTGCCATCGGAAAGAATTGTATGCCAATCTGTCACATTGGTTATCAAATCACAGGGGGTATAATCTCTCAACTGGCTCTGATAGCTGATGAGGAACCCATAATAATCCGTGTTCGTGGTCTCATTACCCGTTGTGGTGAAGGTAATCAGCACGCTGTCGGCATACACCGTATAAGAGCTGGTCGGCAACTGATTTCCGGTGAGCGACACCTTCACGCCGGAGGAGACTTCCGGACCATTATAGATGGTCACGAAGTCCACATTCGGTTTCAGGTCGAGGCGGTCGAAGGAGAACGTGTAGCCGCTGGCTCCGGGCGTGGCCACAATCCAGGAGCAATCGGGATTCGGCTGGTAGGGTCTTGCCGTCGGCGAGCCATCAGCCACATAGCCGAAGGAGGCCGTGTTGCGCTGACGCTGCGCACAAGTGCTGGGCGCGATGGCACCTGATGGGAAAATTTTGGTGATGGCTATACAACCTGTATTGAAACTGCTGCCACCTACGGTGAAATTGTCCATGGCGAAATAGGCGTTTGAACTTCCACCCCACCCCCAATTGATATGGAATCGGTCGTTGTCATCATAGTCATCCAACACAAATGCATGTCCATTGGTGCCGTCTGGGGCATGTCCGGAATAGAGAATCGGGCGATGAGCGTCAATTTCCGCCTTCAGTACAGCGATATATTCCGAGACATGTTCACCCGGATAGGATTCTCTCACATATTTGGTGACGCTCTGGTCGTAGAAGAAGTTCTCGTACAGTCGTTTGGCGGCATCCTCGGTAAAGGCTCCGGATCCTGTGGCGTTGTATCCCATCTTGATAGACACGCCCACATGGTAGGCGAGTTTGGAAATCTCGTTGGCATACGAGAAGGGTTCATCGCACATGGCGTCCCAGTTGTAGGTCTGATGGGCATAATTCACACTATGCATCCCATAGCCCTGGGCCACATACATCGAAGCGCCCTGTCCCTGTCTGGGATGCCGATGATAGTTCATAATCTGTGCCGTGGCCAAGGCCGTACAGCCGTTGGGCACGCGGTAGTCGTAATACGGACCTGCATCCGCATCCCACGGGCAGTAGGTGTTGTAGAACTTGTTCTGGTTCCAGCGGGTTGTGAGCAGAGGACCGCGGGTGGGCGTCTTGGACACCTTCGGCACGAACTCGTCGGCCAGATAGCGGGCCCAGTCGGCAGCATCGCGCGGAAGCGCACCCACCTTGGCTGCCTCCACGCGACGGGTTTCCATCGCATAGCCGGCAAAGGCACTCTTAACGGGCGGTATCGCTTCGTAGTCATCGTCTAACGAATACGCCAGCACCGGCATCACGGACTTGGAAGCGGACACCAGCACAAAACCGTGCGGTACCAAAGAGAATCGGTACAGATAGACCATACCGTCCGCATCCGTGACGGATTCCTGCAGGGTTGCCGACATGGCGGAAGCCGCCTCCGGGGAGGTCTTCTCGGTCAGGAAACGCTGGCAGACCTTGGCAGCCTCCTCTGTTGTAACCGATTGTGCCGACAGACTGCCGGCCATGAGAACAAACAGGATGCCGACGCACAAAGCGAGCAGCCCGTTAAGAGAGTGTCTTTTCATCTTTTTACAATATTAATATTAATTACAGCAATAAACTCTTACAGACGATCCATGCAGTTGAGATCCTGGAAAGCCACTTTCAAGCGTTCCACCATGGATTTCTCGCCCTCGCGCAGGAAGACGCGCGGATCATAGTACTTCTTGTTCGGTTTGTCCTCGCCTTCGGGGTTACCGATCTGGCTTTGCAGATAAGCCTCATTCTTCTTATAGTAGTTCATAACGCCCTCCCAGAAAGCCCATTGCGTGTCGGTGTCAATGTTCATCTTGATTACGCCGTAGCTGATGGCTTCCTTGATCTTGGCCGGTTCAGAACCGGAGCCGCCATGGAACACGAAGTTGACAGGATTCTCCGCCGTGCCATATTTCTCCTGGATGTATTTCTGGGAATTGTGCAGGATGATAGGCTCAAGTTTCACATTGCCGGGTTTGTAAACACCGTGCACGTTGCCGAAGGAGGCAGCGATGGTGAAGTTCGGGCTGATCTTGCTCAGTTCCTCATAGGCGTAAGCCACATCCTCAGGCTGAGTGTAGAGACGGGCACTGTCAATGCCAGTGTTGTCCACGCCATCCTCCTCGCCACCGGTGATGCCGAGTTCGATTTCGAGGGTCATCTCAATCTTTGCCATGCGGGAGAGATACTTCTTGCAGATCTCAATATTCTCTTTCAGAGGCTCTTCCGAAAGGTCCAGCATGTGGGAGCTGAAGAGCGGTTTGCCGTATTGTGCATAATATTTCTCGCCAGCATCCAAAAGACCGTCAATCCACGGGAGGAGTTTCTTGGCGGCATGGTCGGTATGCACCACCACGGGAATGCCGTACATCTCGGCCATACGATGGATGTGCATGGCACCGGAAATGCTACCTTGGATAGCGGCCTGCTGGCCATCATTGCTCAGCGATTTGCCAGCGCAGAACACACCGCCGCCGTTCGAGAACTGGATCATCACCGGGGAATTCACTGCCTTGGCGGCCTCCATCACGGCGTTGATGGAATCCGTACCCACCACATTCACTGCCGGAAGGGCGAACTTGCCCGCTTTCGCGATCCTGAAAATTTCTTGTAAATCTTTTCCGTAAACCACTCCGGGTTTCACTTTGCTTAAAATCTTTTCCATGTTTTTTTATTTATTTTATTGTAATTCAAATAATTATCTTTTATGTTTACGTTTCCAAAGCCAACTCACCACCTTGGCTCCCACAGACAAGGCCGTCACGAGGCCCGGCTTGTTGGACAAGGCCGAAATCTTGGACAGTCGTGACGACACGTTGTCAGGCACCGTCCGTTTGCGGAGAGTGGCGATACTGACGACGCGGTTCCAGAGGCGTTTCAACGTGTCCACATCATCCTGATAGGCATCGAAGTCGCGGCTCAGGCGACTTTCCTGTTTAGCTATCTGCTTGCGCAGCTGCGCCTTACGAAGGGCAATCTCCTCCAAATTCTGATAAGGCGACGATTTGGTGCGATTAGTCATGGTCATCTCCTTCCTTGTCAAAAATCACCTCCACCGGTGTTTGCATTTCTTCCGGTTCCGAGGTTTCCTTTTCGGAAGGGGCATAGAGAATGCGGCTGAACTTCCGGATCAGGGGTTTTACGAATAACATATCCTTATAGCGGAGCACCACCAGGATGATAACCACAAACAGGGCGCACACGATGGTGTAGGCCCATCCGGCGTTCAAGGCCAGCGTGAGCCAGCTGATCAGCGCGGATGAGAGGTAAATGAGCACCGCCAACGCACACACCACGACGATCAGCATGGACAATATCACCGACAACAGCTGCGCTGACTTCTCCAACAGTTCGAGTTTGAGCAAATCGTAACGCTGGGACAAGTAAGTCTTCACATCCTTGATTGTCCGAGCGTTACGTGGCGAGTCTTTGGAAAACAGACTGAAGATATCCATCTGGCGGGAAATTACGCTTGAACGTCTTCTTCCGCCATGTCATCCAACAGGTCGTCCATCTCCACTTCTTCCTCTGTGGGAGCGGCACATCTCTTGCTTTTCAGTTTCTCAATGATGCGGTCAATCTCCTCCTTGGTCATTCTCTTGGAGACATTGGTACGGATTTCCTTACCTTTTTCTGTGGTGAACAACAAGGTTACACCTACTGCGGCTGCAGCACCTGCGGCAAAAGCCAAAATTTCTGTTGCTTTCATAAATGTGTGTTTTTAAATTGTGATTTGTTATTTGTGATTTGTAAAATGTATTTAAGATTTTTGAATTAACATCTCTAAACTATAATCTCTCTACTCTAAACTATTAAGCTTTCCTGAAATGGCTTGTGCCGTATAAGAACGTTTCCGCTCCACCAACTTTTCAGGTGTACCCTCAAATACAATCTTGCCCCCTTGGTCCCCGCCTTCCGGTCCCATATCGATAATCCAGTCCGCACATTTGATGATCTCGGCATTATGCTCTATCACCACGATGGTATTATTACGTTCTATCAGACGATTGAAAGCCACGCACAATTTATTTATATCGTGGAAATGAAGACCCGTAGTAGGCTCATCAAAGATGAAGAGCTTGTTCTGGTCATCGTCATTGAGCGACAAGTAGTAGGCCAATTTCACACGCTGTGCCTCGCCGCCGGACAGCGTAGCCGAGGACTGGCCCATTACCAGATAGCCGAGGCCCACATCCTGCAACGGCATCAACTTGCGGATAATGTTAGTGGTCATGTCGTTCACGGGAAGACCTTTGAAAAAGTCAATGGCTTCCGAGACCGTCATATTCAGGATGTCGGTGATGGTCTTGTCTTTCAGTTTGATATCCTGGGTCTCTTCCCTGAAGCGGCTTCCATTGCAAGAGGGACACACCATCTCCACATCCGCCATGAACTGCATGTTGATGCGGATAACACCTTCACCCTCGCACTCCTCACATCGGCCACCAGCCACATTAAACGAAAAGAAGCTGGGTTTGTAGTTACGCTGCTTGGAAAGAGGCTGACTGGCAAACAGTTCGCGGATATAGTCGTAGGCTTTCACGTAGGTTACAGGATTGGAGCGGCTGGAGCGTCCGATTGGATTCTGGTCCACAAACACCACATCCGAAATCTTGGTCAGATCGGCATCGATTCTCGAATAACGCCCCGGCTTCAGGGTTCCCTTGTTGAGCATCTTCAACAGTCCAGGGTACAGCACATTCGCTATCAGACTGCTCTTGCCGGATCCGCTGACTCCCGTGATGACCGTGAAACACTCCAACGGGATTTTCACATTTATATTTTTCAGATTATGCTCTTTAGCTCCAATGATTTCCACATAATTACGCCAATGTCTCCTCCGTTTTGGCAGAGGGATATAGCGGCACAGTTCCGGCGGATAACCACCGGTCATCCCGCGCAGATAGGAAGCCGTAAGGTTGTCCGGTTCTTTCATCAAATCATCTATCGTACCGGAAAAAACCACCTCACCGCCATTCCGTCCCGCTTGAGGTCCGATGTCGATGATACAGTCGGCGGCACGGATGATGGATTCGTCATGTTCCACCACCACCACGGTATTACCTATATCGCGCAACCGTCGCAGCACTTGGATAAGATTCTGTGTATCGCGTGGATGCAATCCTATACTAGGCTCATCCAACACATAGAGGGACCCTACCAGACTACTGCCCAAGGAGGTGGCCAAGTTGATGCGCTGGGCCTCCCCGCCTGACAATGTTGACGTAGAACGGTCCAAGGTAAGATAGCCGAGGCCCACATCATCCAGCAGCGCCACACGATTGGCGAGTTCCTTCACTAAACGGGAAGCCACCTCGCGCTCATAGTCGCTGCTGTATTTGAACTCTTGGAAAAAGGTTTTCAATTCCGAGACGGGCATTGCCGTCAGTTCCATGATGGAACGCCCCTTCACCTTCACATAATGCGCATCCTTACGCAGGCGGGTCCCATGACAGTCGGGACAAATTTCGCGCCCGCGGTAACGGGCCTGCAACACCCGGTATTGAATTTTGAACGTGTTGGCCGCCACAAACTGGAAAAACTGCGTGATTCCCTCCACATGATGTTTTTCATCGCCATACCACAAAAGGTCATACTCCTTTTGGCTCAAATCCTCAATAGCCCTATGGACAGGGAAATCGAGACGGGAGGCTTGACGGATAAACTGTCGTTTCCACTCGCTAAGTACATCGCCATGCCAGCACGCCACCGCATCTTCAGCCACCGAAAGAGTTTTGTCGGGGAGCACCAGATCCGGGTCCACGCCCTCCACCATGCCAGTACCGGAACATGTTTTGCACGCCCCGTACGGATTGTTGAAGCTGAACAGATTGACACTCGGTTCCTCGAAACTCATTCCATCGGCCTCGAAGAGGTCGCTGAAGGTCTTCTGGGAAACGCTGTCGCCCTCGGTCTGGATGACACACACGCCCTTGCCTTCCGAGAAGGCTATCTGGATGGAATCCGTCAGACGTGCGATGTTGTCAACTATTTTCTCCGACTTGAAACGGTCCACCAGCACGAACATGCCCGACTCGCGGGTAGCCTTGCGGCCTTTCAGGAACTCGTCAATATCGTGCAGTTGCCGGTTATAGACCACACGGCTGAAGCCCTGCTGGCTGAGGACGGCGAGTTGTTCCTTCAAAGTGCGCCCTGACGACAGCACCACAGGGGCGAGCACATACACTTTCCTGCCCTCCGGCACGTTCCGCACGTATGCCAGCACGTCCGACACACGCTCACGCCGCACCTCCTTGCCCGATACCGGCGAGATAGTGCGTCCGATACGGGCGAAGAGCAGCTTCAAATATTCATAAATCTCTGTCACCGTGCCCACCGTGGAGCGCGGGTTGTGCGACATGCTATGCTGCTCGATGGCGATGGCGGGCGGTATGCCTGTAATGGATTGGACTTCGGGTTTGTGCATCCGGCCCATGAACTGGCGGGCGTAAGAGCTGAGGCTCTCCACATAGCGGCGCTGGCCTTCGGCATACAACGTGTCAAAAGCCAGTGACGACTTGCCCGACCCCGACAAACCGGTGATGACCACCAGCTTGTTGCGCGGTATGTCAACATCTATGTTTTTCAGATTGTTGACCTTGGCACCCCGAACTTCAATCATCTTCTGACCCATCAACTCAAAATTATAAAAAGGAACAGCATGGCCGGAATGACGGCCAACAGGATAGAATCAAAACGGTCGAGCATCCCACCATGTCCGGGGATGACATTACCGCTATCTTTCACGCCGGCGTTCCGCTTGAAGGCGGATTCCAGCAAATCTCCAAAGGTGCCGAACACGACCACGACAGCCGCGAAGCAGACCCATGCCCATATCGGCATGTGGACACGTCCGAAAAAGGGAATGCTGGGAAACACCACCGCCGCTATCACAGAAAACACCAAACCCGTAACCGTCCCCTCCCAAGTCTTCTTGGGGGAAATCCGTTCGAACATCTTCGTACGACCATATAACGTACCGCCCAGATAGGCGGCTGTATCATTAATCCATATCAAAAGCAAGAACGCCAATGCCATCGGTTTGCACCAGACGGCAAAAGCGACCATCATCGCCAAGGGGACGACAATCCAGCTGAACCCGAACAATGACTTACCGATCTGCTCCACCGGGCAAGCCCTGCGGCGGAAGATTTCCGCAATTGAGAGGACGATTGAAAGCAGCATCATCAACAGCGGAATCATAAGGAAGACGGATAACAGGGTTTTCATGCCTGGCGTAAACCAGAATGTGCAGGGCTGGAGCATGTAATAGCAGGCCACGGCAAACAAAATAACGCCGAAAGCCATCATAATATAAAGAGCTGGCTTGTCTTCAGGACCGCATGTAATCTTCGAGAACTCGTATAATCCGAGGCAGGCCACCACACAGAGGAGAACATCCATCAGCACCGGGTAAAACACGCCGACAATCATCAGGGCCACATACACGGCACCCGCCAACGTCCTAACGATCAGATTCTTCAGTTTGGGATTCATGTTGCGTTTCGTTTGAGTTATTCGATTCGGGTTGGGCAGATTCCTGAGGATGGTTTTCTTCCACCATCATCAGGATAAAACGCGGATTCTGCGGGGTGAACACATCGGCACCATCCGCCTTTTCCGGTTGCGACGGGCAAATGAACTCCGTGATAGGGTTCGGAGCGTTGTTATTGCGGGAGAGCTGATACGTCAGGGCATCCTCCATATCCCGGAAGATGCAGCGCTCGCGAGAGACCACGATGATGTCGCGGGCAAGGTTCCGGACGGAGGGATAGAGCGACACGGAGGGCGTGAAGCCGATGGCACCGGTACGGGCAATCAGCATGTCCGAGAAGAAAAGCGCGGCATCCACCGTCTCCATGGGGTTCACCGCCGTGACATGGCGCACATGGTGTTTCAGCAGGAACTGACCCAGATTGGGGCTGGTGTTCAACAGCGTACCATATTGCTGGCCCTGCGCAATCTTGATGAGGCGGGGAATCAGGTTGTCCTTGGTGCAAGGGATATACTTGCCGCCGGCTCCGCGGAAATGGCGGACGAACTCCACCAACGGATGCTCCTGCGATGTAACACCCAATCCAGAACTGAGATCCGGCGACATCGTAGGATAGGTTTTCTTGTAGGCCAGTCCGTTACGGATGTTCCGACGGATATTCTCCTTATCCGTCAGAAGTTGATTTCCCATCGAATTGCTGTTGCTTGCCATATTTTATTCGTTATTTTCTGATTCAAATGCGATTGTTGCCGTACTATTGTCATCAAAAGAAGGTGTCTCATCCTGAGTCTCAGAGGGTGCATCCTTCTGGAATGGACGCGGTCCCAAGATACGCTCCACATCTTCCGTGAAGATGACCTCGCGCTCAATCAGCAGGGAGGCCAGTTCATCCAGTTGATTTTTGTGAGTGGAAAGAATATCTTTGGCACGCTGGTAGCAGGATTCTATCAACGTATGGACCTGTTCGTCGATTTCGCGGGCGGTCGCCTCGCTATAGGGTTTGGTAAGACCGTATTCCTGTTGTCCCGTGGAATCATAATAGCTGATATTTCCGATTTTTTTATCCAAGCCATAATAAACGACCATGGCATACGCCTGCTTGGAGACGCGCTCCAAGTCGTTGAGGGCGCCGGTGGAGAGTTGTCCGAATACGACATCCTCGGCGGCGCGGCCACCCAGGAGAGCCGTCATCTCATCCAGCAGCTGGTCGTAGGTAGTCAGCTGGCGTTCCTCGGGCAGATACCAGGCCGCGCCGAGGGCCTTGCCGCGCGGCACGATGGTGACCTTGACTAACGGCGAGGCGTAACGCAGCAGCCAGCTCACACAGGCATGGCCGGACTCGTGGTACGCGATGGCTCTCTTCTCCTCGGGGGTGAAGACACTGCCCCGGCGTTCCAGACCGCCGATGATGCGGTCCACGGCGGCCAGGAAGTCGGCCTTTTCAATATGCGGTTTGTTATTACGGGCGGCAATCAGGGCCGCTTCATTGCACACATTGGCAATGTCGGCACCAGAAAAACCGGGGGTCTGTTTGGCGAAGAATTCCAAGTCCACATCGGGACCGAGTTTGAGGTTGCGCACATGCACGCCGAAGATGCCGCGACGCTCGTTGAGGTTAGGCAGCTCCACTGTGATCTGGCGGTCAAAACGCCCGGCGCGCAACAAGGCCCGGTCGAGGATGTCGGCGCGGTTGGTGGCGGCCATGATGATGACACCGGCGTTGGTGGAGAAGCCGTCCATTTCGGTAAGCAACTGGTTGAGAGTGCTCTCGCGCTCGTCATTGACGCTGGACATAGCGTTCTTGCCGCGGGCACGCCCGATGGCATCAATCTCGTCGATGAAAATGATACACGGGGCTTTCTCCTTGGCCGTCTTGAAGAGGTCGCGCACGCGGGACGCGCCCACCCCCACAAACATCTCCACAAAGTCGGAGCCCGACAAGGAGAAGAAGGGCACCTTGGCCTCGCCGGCAACCGCCTTGGCCAACAGGGTCTTGCCCGTGCCCGGAGGTCCGACGAGAAGCACGCCCTTGGGAATCTTGCCACCCAAGACCGTGTATTTCTGCGGATTTTTCAGGAAGTCCACCACCTCCTCGATTTCAAATTTGGCACCCTCAAGCCCGGCCACATCCTTGAACGTGACCAACTGGCCCGACTTCTCGTCAAATTCCTGCGCCCGCGACTTGCCGATATTGAAGATGCTGCTACCGCCGCCCATGCCACCCCGCATAGTGCGCGTGGAATAGTAGAACAACAGTATAATCATCGCCATCGGCAAAATCCAGAAGATGACCTCAAAACCCCAGCTTTTGCTATTGTCCTGTTTGGTGGGGAAGTCATACTCACGGGCCAATTCATTCGCATTCAACGTGCTGTCCGAGGCCAATGTCTCCTGCACGGCCTGTGATTTCACCTCTTTCAAATTCTCATTGAACACCTGAAGGTCGGTGACGGTGATGTAGAACTGCGGTCCGTTCACATTGTCCTTGATTTTCTCATAGGCAGGATTGGCCTGCAAGGCCTCCTTTTTCAGGAACACATTGATCTGTTCGTCCTTACGAACATACTCCACATGTTCGATTTCCTTGTTCCGCACCATCTGGTTGAACGACATGTCGTCAATCTCCACAGGCTGGCCACCGCCCATATTGAACATCCAAAAGGAGATCAGGGCGATCCCGACAAGGAGATAAATTGTGGTGAGGAAAGGGAATTTCTGTTTCGGTCCCTTATCTTGACCCATTCCAAACAGGGATTTGTTCCCTCCATCATTGCGTGGCGAGTTCTTGATCGGCATAGGATTTCAAATTGTGTGGTTAGAAACTCTGAACTTCGGCGTCACTCCAAAGCGCCTCAATGTTGTAATAAGTCCTGGCTTCGGGCTGGAAGATATGCACCAGCACATTGAAATAATCCAGCAGGATCCATTCGCAGTTCTCCAGGCCCTCCACATGCACGGGCTTCATGCCAGCCACGCGCTGTGTCTGCTCCTGCACATAATCGCACAACGTTTCCACATGGGGCTTGGAATTTCCCGTGCAGATGATGAAATAATCGAAAAACACGTGGTTCAGTTTTTTGAGGTTGATACACTTGATATCTACACCCTGCTTTTCAATAAGTGCCTGAATTATAAGCTCATCAATATTCCCTTCGTATGGGGTTCCTTCAAATTTGACTTTTTTTCTTACGGTCATTACGTTCATATTTATTTTAGCGGGCAAAGGTACAATTTTTTTTATATTTTTGCAGCCCTAAAAAACACAATCTGAAATGATGAAAAAAGCTCTCTATTTATTGATGGTTTTGTCTTTGGCATGGATAGCCAACGCACAGGAAGATGTGAACAATCTTCCCTACTCTTTCACCCACAAAGATATCTCCTATTCCATTGACGACAAGGCAATGCCTGCTGTGGACCGCAAGGCGTTGCTCGCGGAAGATGCGCAGAACATCAAGAACGGTTCCCCCATGCGTATCGGTATCGTTCACCATGTGGGCTACACTTTTGAGAACTGCGGGCGCACAGACATCCTGCCCAACGGAGGGAAGCTGTGGCGACTGGGTGTGAAATCGGAAGATGCTATCGCCATGGCCGTCTTGTTCTCCCAATTCAACATTCCGGAAGGAGCCACCCTGCACATCTACAGCGGCGACCGCTCCCAAGTGACCGGTCCCTACACCAACGCTGACATCCAGCAAAACGGTATTATGGTTTCCGATGACATTGATGGCGACGAGCTGATCATCGAATACCACGAGCCTGCCGGCGTGCCCTATCACGGTTCCATCCTCATTGACCGCATCAGCCACCGTTACCGCGACATCAACAAGCTTGACGAAACAGCTGACGAGAAATCTCTCTCCGGCAGTTGCCATTATAACGCCAACTGCCCGCAAGGCGACAACTGGCGCGATCAGATCAACTCGGTGGTGCGCATCGAGATCACCAACAGTGAAGGCACTTTCTTTTGTTCCGGAGCCACCATCAACAACACCCGTTTCGACAAAACACTCTACGTACTCAGTGCCAACCACTGCCTCAGTGATGACATGAACAGCACCTTCAAATTCTACTTCAAATATGAAACAACAGCCTGTGATGTGTACGATTACGGCTTCGCCAACCAATGGGTCAAAGGTGGTGTCATCGTTGCCACCGATGGCATCGACTACAGTTCCGACTTCCTGTTGTTGAAAATCACAGGATCGATGGGAAGAGTCCAGGAGAGCAGTATCTTCTTCGCGGGCTGGGATGTCAGCGGTGCCTCCTCAGTGGGTATGGCCATCCATCATCCGGCTGGAGACTTCAAAAAAATCAGCATTCCCAAAGCCGTCACCTCCGCCTACTACAACAAATATTGGAATGTGAGCTGGTACACCACCCCCAACAAAGGCTGCACAGAGCAAGGCTCTTCCGGATCGCCGCTGTTCAATGCCAACAAACTCATCATCGGCGACCTCAGCAACGGGTCTTCGTCCTGTGAAGCTCCTTGGGGCACCGACAACTACGGGAAAATATCCTACTCATGGACCAACAACAACACTTCCAACAACTCGAAAAAACTCAAACCATGGTTAGACCCCGACAACACCGGCGTTACTTGGATTCCGGGCATGCGCTATGACGGAACCATCGTGGGCGTGGAGCAGCACGATGCCGGCAGCCGCACCTTCAGCATCCTCCCGAACCCCTCAACGGGACAAGTCACCATACAAGGCGATTTCGATGCCGAACACGGTGTTTGCAATGTCTATAATATGATGGGCGCCAAAGTCGCCTCCTACGATGTGAACCTCGGTTCAACCTTCTCCATGAACTTCAGCAATCTGCCTAACGGCATTTACATGGTAGAACTTCTGGGAAGCAACCATACATACAAAACAAAAATGGTGATTACCAGATAGTTGTGGACAATACGACGCTCCTTTCTACGGCCTATCTCCCGCCCATCGAATACATCGCCTATCTGATGCGAGGCGGGGTTTGGGTTGACACCCGCGAGCGTTACCACAAGCAGAGCTACCGGAACCGGGCACGCATCCTCACTGGCAACGGCGTTCAGACGCTCACCGTGCCCGTGGAACACCGGACCGGCCCGACACCCATCCTCGATGCCCGCATTGACTACAAGATGCCCTGGCAACGCACACACTGGCGCACCATCACCTCCGCCTACGGCAACAGTCCCTACCTCCTCTACTACCTCGACCCACTGAAGCCCTTCTACGAGAAACATTTCGAATTCCTGTTCGATTACAACCTGCAACTGACTGATACAATCCTGCGCCTGATGCGCATCCCGTCGGACTTCCGCCTGACCGATGATGGCACTCCTCCGACATCCTGTGACCTGCGGGAAACCATCCATCCGAAAAACGCGAACCGGACCGACTACCCATTCCGACTGCAGTCCCCATACTACCAGGTTTTTGAAGACCGTTACGGCTTTGTCCCGAACCTATCCATCCTCGACCTGCTGTTCAACACCGGCCCTGACGCGACCCGTTATCTGAAAGCACAATTGGACATTTATACCTCCTGCTGATGAAAAAGACGAATCTGAATTTCGGAGAACGCATCATCCATTTGATAAGACAACTGGTGGACAAGTTCACCTATTCCAAAGACTTGTTTGCCGATGATGTGTGGAAATTGCGGGTATCGAAGCAGTTCCGGCAGAAGGACAAATACGCGTCCCTGCACAAGAAGCTTTTTGCCTTTTCCTTCAAAGAGACCGATGATTTTTACAAATACCTGTTCATCATCGTCATGGCGGTCATGCTCATCAACATGGTGTTCATGAGCCGGACCGTGGGTGTCTCCACCCGCGAACTGGAGCAGAACCATTATTCCGAACTGGTTTACAACCATTTCCACCACATCGGCGATACGGAAGCATACAAAGAACATCCGTTTTCCTCCACTCAGGCGCAATACATTGACCTGATTCTCTTCTCATTCTGCAAATCACTGAACACACAGGACATATTTCTGGTCAAGCACATCACCAGTGCCATTTTCGGATGGCTGCTCATCCTGTATCTATCTATTCTGATTCTGAGGGCTTTCCGCTGGCGCGCGGCGTTTTTCACCGCATTCTTCCTTTTCATATCGCCCCGCTTTCTCGGATACTCTCTCTGCAACGTAGTGGATGTGACTTTCGCTTTCGGCTTCATCTTCGCCATCACACAGATCTACTATTTCTGCCGAGAACTGCCCACTATACGCATCTACCGCATCATCAAAATCATAATAGGCACATTGATAGCTCTTTCCACCTATAATGCCGGCTTCGTGCTGCTTCATTTCCTGTTTATCTTCACCCTTTTGAACTTCATTTTATACAACCCTATAAAGAAATTTTACAAATGGGAATACCTGAAACCGCTTCTGCAATTGATCGGATTAGTGTATGGCATCTCCCTGCTGATCATCTGCACCCATAGTCTCTGTACGCTATTCCTCACCACATCAATGGTGCCGCCGCGCCAAGCCTTCACCCTTCTGGCGAACAATTACCCGCTGGCCGACAACCAGTTGTTCGCCGGTCATGAGATCGGACCTGACAACTTCCCGCGTCGATACCTCATCCAATACCTGTTCATCACCATCCCATCGGTCGTGCTATTGGGATTCCTCCTGTTCTTCATTTTCATCAAGACGGCCGTCCGGAATCTGAAACCATACTCCATCTTCATATTCCTATACGCTTTCTGCTATTGCATTATGAAGGTGAAGAACCTCTACATGAATCCCGACACGGCATGGGCCATCTACTATTTCATCTACCCGCTCTTCATGCTGATTGCCGTCAGCGGCATCGAATGCACACTGGAAAGCATCCAGGACCGGTACACCAACTTCGTCATCATCGCCATCATCGGACTGCTATCCTTCATGCCTATCCGGCACATCACCTACAACCACCCGCTCACCGCCCTCTATTTCAACGAGTTGTCAGGGGGCATCCACAACGCCTACGCCAAATACGAATTGGATTACAACGACCAATGCAACAAAAAGGCGTGCCTTACCATGCAGGAGTATATCCAACGACAAGAAATCGGGCAGCATCTCAGTCAGGAGCCCATGTTATTGGCCACCAACGGCAACGCGGCTTGCGACCTGTTCTTCCATACTGACAGCAATATCGTCCTTGTCAACATGCCCTACCTTGCAAACGACACCACGTGGGACTATTATCTGTACTTTTGCCATGACATTGGCGCCACGCAGCTGCGCAACGGCATGTGGCCGGTGGACACACCGTTCGCCACCCTCAATATCGAGAACAAACCCATCGTGGCCTTCTACAAAAACGCATACCGCGCGGCACAGCGGGCCTACAACGACAGCATTGCCAAAGCCGTCACGGACAGTCTGACCGCGCTGGCCGACATGGAGGGAATCGAAAAATAATGTACTTTTGCACAAAATTAAACAAATCGAATTATATTACTACAAGTATCTCATTATATGATTGAATACAACACCAAACGGAACAAGCTCGCCATACGGGAGTACGGACGCAACGTCCAGAAGATGGTGGAAGATGCGATGGCCATCCCGGACCGTGAGAAACGGAACGAAACCGCACGCGCCATCGTGCGCGTCATGGCCCAGCTGAGCGAGGTGAAGGACCCATCCGTTGCCAACAAGAAGGAATCCCTGGACTATTGGCACAAGCTCTGGGATCATCTCTTCATCATGTCGGACTACAAGTTGGATGTGGACGCCCCGTTCCCCAAGCCGGTGCCGGATGTGACGGAAAAGAAGGTGGTGAAACCGGACTACAACAAGCATCATATCGCCTTGCGCACGTATGGGCGCAATATGGAGAATATCCTCAAGGAGGTGGCCAGCTACCCCGCGCCGGAGCGTGACCACATGGTCGCTCAGTTGGCCAACCATCTTAAAATGATGTACCTGACCTACAACCGCGACTCCGTCAACGATGCGCTCATCGCCCGTCAGATTTTCGAATTGTCAGGAGAGAAAATCACTGTACCCGAAGACTTTGTCTTCGCCACCACCGGCGAGCTACTGCAAACAGCCAACAGCAACATGGCCTTCTATGTCACTCCGGACAAGAAGAAGAAGAAAAAGAAAAAGAAGAAAAAAAAGAAGAAAACACCCATCACTCAATGAACATCCTCGATGTAAACAACGTTAGCAAACAATACGCCCGTCATCTGGCGCTGGACAGGGTTTCCTTCAGTGTGCGGGAGGGGGTGATTTTCGGTCTGCTCGGTCCAAACGGGGCGGGCAAGACAACCCTTATCCGCATTCTGAACCAGATCATCTATCCCGACTCCGGCAATGTGCTGTTCAAAGGACAACCACTGTCGGCGAACGATGTGCGGCAGATTGGCTATCTTCCCGAAGAGCGCGGTCTCTACAAGAAGATGAAGGCCGGAGAACAAGCTCTCTATTTAGCCCGTCTCAAGGGCATGGAGCACATGGAGGCCCTCACCCGCCTGCACCACAAATTCGAGGAATACGGCATTCTGGACTGGTGGAACCGTCCCGTGGAAGAGCTTTCCAAGGGAATGCAGCAAAAAGTGCAGTTCATCACCACCACCATCCACCAGCCGGCGTTCCTGATTCTGGACGAGCCCTTCAGCGGCTTCGACCCCATCAACGCCAACCTGCTGAAGGAGGAGATCCTGAAGCTCAAAGCAGCCGGCACCACCATCATCCTCTCCACGCACAACATGTCTTCCGTGGAAGAGATCTGCGACGAGATTGCCCTCATCAACCACGCCCAAAAAATCCTGGACGGCAATCTCTTCGAAATCAAAAACCGTTTCAAGAAGAATATCTTCGCAGTGGAGGTTTCGAACGAAGAAAACTCTTTGGCCGATGACCTCCAAAATGATTTCGAGGTCATCCAACGGCAGACACTCCCCCACTCCATCCGCTACGACATCCGACTGCCGGAAGGCAAGAGGGCCAACGACCTGCTCAACGTCTGTATGCGCCACAGCAACATCCTCTCTTTCCACGAGACACTTCCCTCTATGAATGAGATTTTCATCGAACAAGTAGAACATTTCAACCAACTGTGCCATGAAAAAGAATAACCCCGTCCTGCTCATCATCGCACGAGAATATCTCACACGTGTACGGAAGAAATCCTTCATCCTGCTGACCATCCTGCTGCCCATCCTGATGGCGGCCATCATCATGCTGCCGGTCCTCCTGATGATCAACAGCGAGAAAAAGCAACACACCCACGTGCTGGTAGTGGATGAAACGGAGATTTTCCTCAATGCGTTCGAACCGAACGACAATGTCACATTCAGCTACGCTTCCGGCGACATCACCACCTTCAAACAGGACATTCTTCAGAACAACAAGTACAACTGCATCCTGCATATCCTTGACAATTCACAGTCCCTGAAATCGAACCTCTATTACAAAGAAAAGGTGCCGAGCAGCCTGTCATCCTTCATTGAGCGGCAGATGGACAATATCTTTTTTGACCGCATCCTGCAGGACTCGCTGCACATCAACCCGGCCCAATTCGAGAAGCTCCAGGAACTCACCAAAGCTGATGTGACCACCATCCAGATGGACGACAAGGGCAATGAGCGCGAGAACATTGCCGAGATCAACGAGGTTATCGGCATGGTGTGCGGTTTCTTCATCTACTTCATCATCATCATCTTCGCCAGCCAAGTGCTTCGTGGTGTGCTGGAAGAGAAGACCAGCCGTATTGTGGAGGTCATCGTCTCCTCGGTGAAGCCTATCCAACTGTTGATTGGCAAGATTGTCGGCATTGCTTTGGTCGGCATCACGCAGTTCGTCATCTGGGTCATGCTCACCTTCGGCATCCTGCTCGTGGCGCAGATAGCCGCCCCATCGCTGATGTCCGGTTCCGTTCCCGAAACGGCCGTCCCGGGTGCCGGGATTGCCGCCGACACCCTGCCCGCCGATTTCAGCATCTTCCAAAAGATCAACGAGTACTTCTCCGTCTCCTTTGGCGAAATCATCCTTTGTTTCTTCTTCTTCTTTGTGGTCGGATACCTGATTTACGCCTCCCTATATGCCGCCATGGGCTCCGTGGTGGACAACGAGAGCGACTCACAGCAATACACGCTGCCCATCACCCTGCCGCTGCTGCTATCCATCATTGTGGTACCCTCCATCGCCAACAACCCCAATGGCGACTTGGCCCTCTGGTTCTCCATGATCCCGCTCACCTCGCCAGTCTCCATGCTGGTTCGATTACCAGCAGGCGTACCTCTATGGCAAGTTTTGCTTTCCATGGGATTAGCACTTGCTTTCCTTGTCTTCTGTATCTGGTTCGCCGCCAAAGTCTATCGGATGGGCATCCTGATGTACGGGAAGAAAGTCAGCTGGCGGGAGATTTTCAAATGGTTGAGAAAATGAAAAGACTGCTGTGTTGGATGATACTGTGCCTGATCGGACTGTCAGCATACGCACAAGATGACAATCCGACGGAGACGCCGAAGATTGACACGGCGATGGCCATCTCGCCTGCCTACATGCCTGTTTCCACAGCCTCTCTGTCCGGCACCTTCTTCCTTCCACTGCAGTACCGCCCCATTGACACGACCATTTTCCACACCTCCGACTATGATCCTCTTTCCCACACCGAGAATCTATACCAGTCTCTCGGCATCATCGGCCAAGCCCACAAAAACATGCTCTTCCAATACGACCGTGAAATCGGTTTCTCCCTGATCACGTTGCCGTATCCTCTTTATTTCAAGACACAGAAAGACTTGAAATTCTACGACTTGGAGACCTCCTTCACAGACCTCGCCTACACCTACGGCACCACGATAGAGTTGACGAGCGAGCATTACTTCCGGGCCACCCACGCGCAGAAGTTCAAGTATGTGAATTTTGCCGGCAACCTGTTCGGATACAGCAATAAAGGTTATTTCATGCGTCAGGGCACCAATCTGATGGCCTTTGACCTGCTGCTGCACTACCAGACTCCCCGCAACATCTACGGGTTCACCACCTCATACATTTTCAACCGGAGCAAATACCAGGAGAACGGCGGTCTGAGCGACTACCACGCCTTTGCCGACCGACCTGCGCGTGACACCAACGCCGTGCCGCGATTGGGCAGTTACAGCGTGGTGTTCAAGGAAGCTGCCTCCACCATCCTCACCCACGACCTGCTGTTCCAACAATACGTGAACATCAAAGACAAGAAAGACCGCTACTACGGCACGCTAAGCCACAGTCTCCAGTTCAAGGCCACCAAATGTTCCTTTTTGGACGAGAATCTGAACAACGACTTCTATCAAAACCGCTATTTCATCAGTACCGACACCACCTATGACACATTACATTACTACCACATACTTAACACCTTACAGTGGTCAAACTACGACCCGTTAACGAAGCTCAGCGACAAAAACTACTTCATTTACTTCGCAGGGGGCATCCAGCACGAGTACATAAACTCCCACTTGCCCCACTACAAGTCGAACCTCTTCTCCCTCTTCGCCCGAACCCAGATCCGACTTTTTAAGGTGTGGGATCTATACGGCTCCATCGCTTATTCCTTCCATGGATACACCAAAAACGACGCTATAGCCAACGTGTCGGCCACCTTTGCCCTCAACCGCAAATGGCGGCATTATATAGGCTTTACCGCCGGCTTTTACCGCGTGTCGCCCGATTTTTTCTTCACCCACTATTATGGGAACAACAACTATTGGTATCACGAGTGGCCCAAAGAGAACAAACTCAAAATCAGTGCTTTCTACACCATATTCGACTACAAGTTGAGTTTTAACTATTTTATGCTGAACAACTATCTGTTCATCAATTCAGACTACGTTCCGCAACGTTCCGAAAAGAGCATCAACGTTGTACAGTTCAATCTGTTCGCACCGCTGCGGCTGAAGAATTTCAAGATGGACGTCAACATGTCGCTGCAGCATGCCACCCGGTCATACGTGGCAGTGCCGCTGTTCACCGGAAAGCTGTACGCTGCCTATTGCTTCCGCGTTTTCCGCAACCGGCTGAAGCTCATGGTCGGCGGCGACCTCATGTACAACACCTCCTACTATGCCGATGCCTACAATCCTCTGTTACATCAATTCTACCATCAAGAGAAAGAAAAAGTGGGCAACTATCTCTACTTTGATGCCAACCTGACAATGCAGGTGCAGCGCATAGCCTTCTTCTTCCGCGCCGGCAACATCATCGCCGGAGCCTTCGGCTACGACTACTGCACCACCCCCAACTACCCGATGCAAGGCTTGAACTTCGAAGTTGGCATCACTTGGAAATTCTATGATTAACAAGTTTAAGGAACCATGGATTTTGACAATGAACCTTGAATCTTTTTATTAAAAATAATATCCACCTTTACGCCTTCAAACTTTATAAACCTTACGAACAATACAAACACGACAAACAATGAATTATCGAATCGAAAAAGACACGCTCGGCGAGATGCGCGTTGAAGCGGACAAATTATGGGGGGCGCAGACACAGCGCGCCATGGAGAATTTCGTCATCGGCAAGAAAAAGATGCCTATCGAGATCATCTACGGCATCGCCACGGCCAAGAAGGCCGCCGCATGCGCCAACTGCGACCTCGGAGTTCTGCCCGCCGACAAACGCGACCTCATCGTGACCGCCTGCGACGAGATTCTGGCAGGCCAGTGGGACGACCAGTTCCCGTTGCATATCTGGCAGACCGGTTCGGGCACGCAGACCAACATGAACGTCAACGAGGTGATAGCCCACCGCGGCCAGCAACTGCATGGCGGGAAACTGGACGACTATCCGCTCTATCTCTCTCCCAATGACGATGTTAACAAGTCGCAATCCACCAACGACATCTTCCCCACGGGCATGCGCATCGCCGCCACCAAAATGCTGCTCACGCACACCATACCGGCCATTTTGGACATCATGAAGACCTATCAGGAGAAGATTGTCGAGTACGCCGACATCCGCAAGATCGGGCGCACACACCTGATGGATGCCACCCCGCTCACCCTCGGGCAGGAGCTTTCCGGCCATCTGTCGCAAATTGAGCATGGACTGGACACGCTGCTGAAGAGCATGGAGCACCTCAAAGAGCTTCCTATCGGCGGCACGGCTGTGGGCAACGGCATCAACGCTCCGGAAGGCTACGACAAACTGGCGCTCCAATACATCAACACCATCACCGGGCTGGATTTCGTGAACACGCCCAACAAGTTCGAGGCTATGGCCTCCCACGACTCGCTGGCCGAAGTGTCCGGCGCACTGAAACGCTTGGCCATCTCGTTCATGAAGATTGCCAACGACTTCCGGCTGCTCAACTCGGGTCCGCGTTGCGGCATCGGCGAAGTGGTGCTGCCCGCCAACGAGCCCGGCTCGTCCATCATGCCCGGAAAGGTGAACCCCACGCAATGCGAAGCGCTCTCGCAAGTATGCTGCCAAGTCATCGGCAATGACGTGGCTATCACCACGGGCGCCATGCAGGGCCATCTGCAACTCAACGTCTTCATGCCCCTCATCGGGCGCGACCTGCTGCAGTCCTCCCGCCTGCTGGCCGACGTGATCCGCTCCTTCAACGACCATTGTCTGAAAGGCATCACGCCCAATCGCGAGCGCATCCGCATGCACCTCAACAACTCCCTTATGTTAGTCACCAAGCTGAGCCCCGTCATCGGATACTACAACGCGGCCAAGATCGCCCAACATGCCCTCAATGAGGGCCTCACCCTGCGCGAAGCCGCCCTCGAACTGAAACTTATCAGCGAAGAAGATTTCGACAAGGTAATGAAAATGGATTAATGATAGTTTAGAGTTGAGCGATTAGAGTTGAGAGATTTTACAAATCCCACTCTAAACTCTAAACTCTAAACTTTAAACTCTAAACTCAATGCTAATAATCCTTACCGCCTCCTTGCTGCCCGTCATTGTCCTGCTGGTGTATATCTATCGCAAAGACCAATACCAGAAAGAGCCACTATCCCTGCTTCTGAAAGCCCTGCTTGGTGGTGTTTTAGCAGGAATGTTGGACATCGCACTGCTTACATTTTTCCGATTTGCCGAGGTCACCTCGTTCTCAAGCGGGCTGCACCATTCTCTATATCAAGCATTTTGCCAAGCGGCCATGCCGGAAGAATTCTGCAAGCTGTTTTTCCTATATCTTTTCATTTGGAAAAGCAAATATTTCGACGAATATTACGACGGACTGGAATATGCGGCCTGTGTGGGCTTGGGCTTTGCCGGTTTGGAAAACCTGATGTACGTTTTGGAAGGGGGTCTTGCCGTAGCGGTGGGGCGTGCCTTGTTTGCCGTACCCGCCCATTTCTTCTTCGCCATCATCATGGGCTATTTCTTCGCTTTCGCCAAGTTCAGGCCCTGGAAGAAGAGCACTTACCTCGCGTTAGCCTATATCTGCCCCGTCATCCTGCACGGCATCTACGATTTCATCCTGATGTACGGTGAATTCATCCAGAAGACCGACACTGCCGTCGCCTCCGTACTGAACCTTATCTTCTACATCTTTTTCATATTCGTATGGAAGACAGCCAACAAACGGATCCAACGGATGTCGGGCCGATAGTAACTACCGGTTGCTGAAGAAGAAATCGCTCATCACGACGCGCACCAGCACCCCGTAGTTGAACGTGAACTTATTGCCTTCCCGAAATTCGGGGTTCGGTGAGTTTTTCATCTGATAAATGCCCGTACGACCCATATAGCAATAGAAGGTAGGATCAAGCGACACGCGTTTGTTGATGGCTATCTTCAATCCCGCCGCACCGGAAAACCCGAAGCCGGGACCGCCATACGTGATGTCATAGGTCTGTGCCCCAGGATAATAGCCTTCGCCATTATATGGATCCAACAGCGTGTATTCATTTCCCACAGGCTTCCCATCCTTATCCAATAAAACAGCTTTGAATGACTTGGCTTTCGCATAGTTGAACTGGATGCCAAGTTCCAAAAAGGGTTTCACATGCTTATGTACTTTGGAAAAAAGATAGGAGGCCGAAAAATCAATGGTAGAACGATCCTCCTTGCCCAACAATGCCATCACCGGAAGTCTCGTCTCATTGCCCAATGGCTGAGGGGAAGAAAGCAGACACTGTGACGAAGAGGTCAGGCGGCTGAAGGAATAGGACAACGACAGGCCCCACCCGTTGCGGATTTTATAGCGAATACCCAACGCAATCATCATGTTCAACTTGTAGTGGTTTTCCCAATTGTAGATATCTGAACCGGGATCCAATTCCAAATACGCACTACCCATTTGTATATCGGGGTAGTATTCACTAATAACCTCATCCATTTCTTTCTTCCAAAAATCATTGGTAAAAATATAGTTCAGGTTATTCTCATTCAGGTTGCTGCCATTATAATAATTGGCGTTGAACTTGTTGCCGATGAACATACCGCCACCGATATAGAAATCGAAGCCACGGTCGCACCAGGTGGTGTCGGAGAAATGTACAGGGACAACTTCCTGCTCCGGCTGGGCAAAAAGAACCAGCGTGAGCAAGCTTGTCACGGTTAGCAGAATCAGTTTTTTCATATAATATATATTGTAAAAACGGTATCCCTTACAGGTGGACGCACTCCTTGTAGGCATCGGCGGCGGCTTCCATGATGGCCTCCGACATGGTGGGGTGCGGGAACACGGAGCGAATCACAGCCTCGCCGGTCATCTTGTTGCGGCGAGCCATCACAGCACCGGCAATCATCTCGGTCACGTTGTCGCCAATGAGGTGACAGCCGAGCCATTCGCCCGTCTGCTTGTCGAAGATCACCTTCACCAGACCGTCGCGGCTGCCGGCAGCGGTAGCCTTTCCGGATGCGGTGAAGGGGAACTTGCCGATCAGCACCTCACGGCCCTGTTCCACACAAGCGCGTTCGGTGAGACCCACGGATGCGATTTCCGGCGTGGTATAGGTGCAGCCCGGAATATTGCCGTAATCAACGGGTTCGGGATTGAGGCCGGCGATTTTCTCCACGCACACCTCAGCCTCGTGCGAGGCCACGTGAGCCAGCGCGGGACCGTGTACAATATCGCCGATGGCATACACGCCCTCCACGTTGGTGCGGTAGAAGTCGTCCACCACCACCTTGCCGCGTTCGGTCTGCACGCCGCACTCTTCGAGGCCGATGCCTTCAATATTAGTGGCCACGCCCACAGCGGAAAGCACGATATCGCATTCAATCTCCGTGATTTTCTCCTTGGCATCTTTAATGGTGACCACACATTTGTCGTTCACCACATCCACTTTCTCCACAGCGGCGGAAGTCATGGTCTTGATGCCGGCCTTGCGGAAGCAGCGGGCCAGCGTGGCGGCGATGTCGTCGTCCTCCACGGGCACCAGACGGGGCATATATTCCACAATCGTCACTTTGGTACCCATCGTGGCGTAGAAGTAAGCCAGTTCGCTGCCGATGGCGCCGGAGCCCATCACCACCATTGTCTCCGGCAGTTGGGGCAGCGTGAGGGCCTCGCGGTAGCCGATAATCTTCTTGCCGTCTTGCGGCACGTTGGGCAGACTGCGCGAGCGAGCGCCCGTGGCCAAAACCACATGTGAGGCCCCATAGACCGTCACTGTGCCGTCGGCGGCAGTCACCTCCACCTGGTGGCCCGGCAACAGCTTGCCGAAACCGGCGATGACATCCACATTGTTTTTCTTGAGCAGATACTGAACACCCTTGCTCATCGTCTCGGCCACCGTGCGGCTGCGTTTCACCACAGCCTCGAAATCCGGTTTCACGGCACCCTCCACCTGCAAGCCGTACTCGGCCGCATGCGACATATATTTATACACTTGGGCCGACTTCAGCAGCGCCTTGGTGGGAATACAACCCCAATTGAGGCAAATGCCGCCCAATTCGGCACGTTCCACAACGGCAACCTTCATATTCAACTGCGAAGCGCGAATGGCAGCCACATAACCGCCGGGGCCGCTTCCGACCACGATTAAATCATACGTATTCATATTTCTGCATTTTATTGGATTAATTCTGAAAAAGTCTGCAAATGTACATAATTTTCAAAAACGCTCCAACAGAGAATTATCGCATGTCGTTCACCTCCACGCCGGGGTGCTGACTCTTGTCGAAAACAAAATAACTGTCCGACAGGGTGACGTTGGATTTGAACTGCTCTATATAATAGGTATATACCGTGTTGTCTTTCTCGTACAGGGCAATACGAAGAATATGATGGTTGCTTTTCTGGATATAAAGGCGGATACGGTAATACGACTGCGGGCGCAATGGGGTGAGGTCCACGATGGAGACCGACTGGTTGTTGATGAATTCTTCCCGGATGAACTTGGCGCGGAAATGCTTGTCCCAACCTTTGAGGATGCGTTGCGGATTCATCATATTGTCATCATCCTCCGGATCATACTCATAAATAGAAACTTCATTAGTGGATTTCTGGTAATTCCAAATGCTCTTCCCGTCGCAGAAAAACGATTGCCCATTGTAGGTAGTGCGGTATTTTTCACCCTTGATGACGAAATCACCCTGCGAGGTGCTCAAGGTCTTGCCCTCTTTGGTGGCTTTCAAGGTGTAATGAAACTGCATAGAGGTGTATGACTGGTACTTTGCAGAGACAGCCTTCAGCAAATCGCCGGCCCCGCCGTCCACATTCTGGGCCGACAGGCTCCACGTCAGGAAGAGAGCGATGAACAGGGAAAGGGTATTTTTCATAATCGATGTTTCAAAAAGGGTTAAATCAAAGGTTTGCAAAACCGAGTTGCGAAAAAAACGCGGAATAGGATGCTTTATTGTGGCAAATGTTTAAACGTTCGCTCAAAGCAGTCCTTTGCTGGCCAGCAGGTCGCGCAGCTGGGCCTCGGTCTTCATCAGCACCTCGCGGGGCTTGCTGCCGTTGGCCTTGCCCACGATGCCGAACTCAGAGAGCTGGTCCATGATACGGCCGGCACGGTTATACCCCAGTTTCATACGACGTTGTATCAAGGACGTGGATCCCTGTTGCGTCTGCACTACCAGCACGGCGGCATCCACAAACAGCGAATCGATAGCGTCGCCGCCAGCGTCATCATCACCATCATCGAAATTGCCGGCATCGCCTGCCGCCGGATCGGGCACGTCAGGCAACTCGTACGGATGCAACAGCGGACTCAGCTCGGACTTCTCCTGAATGTAGTTGGCAATCTTCTCCACCTCGGGCGTGTCCACGAAGGCGCATTGCAGACGGATGAGGTCGCTGCCCGTGGATATGAGCATGTCGCCCTTGCCGATGAGCTGGTTGGCACCCGTGGTGTCGAGAATGGTCTTGGAGTCCACACCCGACTGCACGCGGAAGGCAATACGCGCCGGGAAGTTGGCCTTGATGCTGCCAGTGATGATGTTGACCGACGGACGTTGCGTAGCTATGACCAGATGAATGCCGATGGCACGAGCCAGCTGGGCCAAGCGGGCGAGCGGCTGTTCCACCTCGCGCCCCGCGGTCATGATCAGATCACCGAACTCATCGATAATCAACACGATATACGGCAGATAACGGTGGCCCATCGCAGGCGAAAGGCCGCGCGAGCAGAATTTGGCATTATACTCCTTGATGTTGCGCATCCGCGCCATCTTCAGCAGATCATAGCGGTCGTCCATCTCCTTGCAGAGGGAATTGAGCACATGCACCACCTTCTTCACATCGTTGATGATGGCCTCCTCCTCGTCGGGCAGCTTGGCCAGATAGTAATTCTCTATAGCCGAATAGAGCGTGAACTCCACCTTCTTGGGGTCTATGAGCACGAACTTCATCTCCGCCGGATGCTTCGTGTAAAGCAGCGATGTGATGATGGCATTGAGGCCCACTGACTTGCCTTGACCGGTGGCACCGGCCACCAACAGGTGCGGCATTTTGGCCAGATCCACCACAAACGCCTCGTTGCTGATGGTGCGTCCCAACCCGATAGGCAGTTCATACTTGTTGTTTTGGAATTTGTCAGAAGAGATTATCTCCTTCATGGAGACGATGTTAGAGTTCTTATTGGGCACCTCGATGCCGATGGTGCCGCGTCCGGGTATCGGAGCGATGATACGGATGCCCAATGCAGCGAGGCTCAAGGCAATATCATCCTCCAGATTCTTGATCTTGCTGATACGCACACCCTCATCGGGGATGATTTCGTACAACGTGACCGTAGGTCCGATGGTGGCGGTGATTTTACGGATAGGGATGCCAAAACTCTTCAATGTGGCCTCGATACGTTTCTTGTTGTCTAACAATTCGCGTTTCATCAGCTCTTCCGTGGCCTCCTTGGCGGGATAGTCGTTCAGCAGGTCTATAGGCGGGAACTCGTAAGTGGACAATTCCTTGCGCGGGTCATAGGGTTCCAGATTCCGGACTTCCTCCGCCGTAAGCTCGTGTGGCTCTTCTTCCGGGACTTCCTCAACATCCTCTTCCAAATCATCCTCTGAACCAAACGTTTCATCTTTCACTTCATTGGAAACCAGTTCAAAAGGCACTTCCACATCTTCCTTCACTGGTGTGAACGGTGAATTGGAATATTCGGTTTTCTCGTCGGTATCCTTCTCCGTTTCAAATTCCACCACATTGGCGCCATGGTACTCTTTGCTGAGGCATCCGTGGTCGGTCACATAGAGATCATCGAGGTCCTCGTGCCGGGTATCCGTCTCTTGCGCGGTGGTCTGTTTGCGTTGTTTCCAAGTCTTGCGTTCCGCCGGCGGGTTCTGTTTCCGTTCCTCGATGGAGGTCTGGATCCGCCCGAACCATTCGCTCAGTGGTATGTCATAACACAAGATAAGAATAATGACAAGCAGCACCGCAACTATGAGGTACGTGACCGCCTTCTGCACTGAAGCGAGCAGGAAGGTGTCCACCAGCGTGCCGAAATAGCCGGCCACGAAGGCATAGTCGCCGTCGGGGCGCACGAAGAGGCCGAGGAACATGGATAGCCATGCCATGGTAAGTATCACGTTGATAGTCGTCTTCAGCAAGTTGACGGGAGATTTGCCCACGGTCAGACGCCAGCCATAGAGGAAGAACAGGAATGCGAAGCCGATGGAGCTGACCCCGAAGAGATCGTTGACGAAAAAGTAGGCCAGATAGGCCCCCACCGTGCGGGCGATGTTATGCGACGCATCCTGCCCATCTGACAGGACGAAGTGAATGTTGTTGTGCGCATGGAAGTAGAACGACACGATGGAGACGAAAAGCAGCAGGGCGAAGCACATCAACAGCACACCATAGACCTGAATCATACGCGGGCTTTTCAGCTGCTGGAAAAAGGAGCTCCCCCCCGACGACTTCGAGCTGCTCTTACGTTTGCCTTTCGGGGTGGACCCTTTGCGGACCTTGGCATGGCGGGTATTGACAGGCTTTGCCGTCTTGGAGTTTCGGGTGATGACTTGACTGGTAACTTTCATTTACACAGGAAAATTTATAAAAGAGAGGAAAATATTCTATTATGATGCAAAATTAGTATAATTTTATCTTAGTTATTCCGTTAAGTAATTCGGAATATGAACATATTCATGTTAGAAAAAAACACGTCAGATAGGATTCTATTCGGCTCATTGATATTATTTTTGCTCAAAATTTTTAGCTATGCGTCATTTATTGTTATTACAGGCCGATTCCGGTGCCATGCCGGTTGTTGCCGAACAGGCCTCCCAAGTGCAGGAGACCTCCTATTTCCAACTTGTATTTGCGCTCAACAGCTTATGGATTATGATCCCGCTGTTTCTCATGCTGGGCTTCGCCATCTACCTGTTTGTCAAGAAGCTGATGGTGCTGAACCGTGCCTCCAAGGAGGAATACAACTTCATGAACAACATCCGCGACTTCATCCACGATGGCAAGCTGGACTCCGCCATGGCGCTTTGCAAGGGCAACGACAATCCGTCGGCCCGTCTGATCGAGAAGGGTCTCACGCGCATCGGCCGTCCGTTAGACGACGTGCGCACCGCGGTTGAGAACGAAGGCAACATCGAAGTGGGCCGTTTAGAGAAGGGCGTGTCCGCGCTGGCCACCATCGCCGCCATCGCTCCGATGCTCGGCTTCTTAGGCACCGTCGTGGGTATGGTCTCCGCCTTCCACAACATGGCCGCCGACCCGAACAACTTCAACATCGGCACCTTGTCGTCCGGCATCTATACCGCCATGATCACCACTGTGGCCGGTCTTATCGTCGGCGTCATCGCCCTGGTGTTCCATAACATGATCGTTTCCAAGATCTCCAACGTGGTCTATATGCTGGAGGTCCGCACCACCGAATTCATGGACCTGCTCCACGAAAACGTCTAAAAAAGCTCCGCCATGGCTATCAAGATGCAAAACAAAATCGATACGACGTTCAGCGCCACGTCCATGTCAGACTTGGTGTTCCTGTTGTTGATTTTCTTCATGCTCACCTCCACGATGGTCTCCCCGAACGCCATCAATTTGGTGCTCCCGAAAAGCAACACAGACAAGCAGCTCGTATCCAAGAACATAGAGGTCTATATCAACGAAGACCTCCTCTACTTTGTCAATCCGGAAGGTTCCAAAGCGCAGCCCATCCCGTTCGAGGAGTTGCTGCCAGCCCTTCAGGATGCCGCCGCCAAGGACAACTCCGACATGAAATCCATCGTGTTGCGCGCCGACAAGAGCGTGCCCGTGGAGAATGTGGTCGCCCTCATGGACGTGCTCAACGAAATGAACGAAGCCTACCCGGAAGGGGAACGCTATAAAATGGTTTTAGCCACCGAAGGGAAATGAGAGAATCGAACGAGAATAGAAAAGACACTATCGTATCCTGGGGAACGACGGTCGGCACCATGGCACTCATCATTGTGTTGCTGCTTGCCTTCGGCCTGAAGTCCCAGATTCCACCTCCACCGCCCAAGAAGACCTTCTACGTAGAACTGGAAGCTCCGACGGGTGGTGGCGGCGGCGGTGGCATGGACGCTCCATCCCCCACTCATTCCCGTCAGCCTTCAGCACCCAACTACGCCACCCAGAACGCACAGGACGCGCCCTCCGTGGCACACTCCACCAAGACATCCACCACCCCGCAGCCTACACAACCCAAAGTGGACCAGACGGCCATCTTCAAAGGCGGCAAGGGTGGTAGTGGAAGCGGCGGCGGCCAAGGTTCCGGCATCGGCACGGGCACAGGCTCCGGCCTCGGTCCCGGCGAAGGCGGTGGCTCGGGCGGCGGCATCGGCTACGGCACGGGCGCAAGAGGCATGGTGAACAACATTAATACAACTGTTTCTGAAGAGGGACAGGTAAGTGTGGAAGTTCATGTGATGGCCGACGGCACCGTCAGTGAAGCCCGCGTGGTGAACACATCGAAAAACAAAACCACTATCACCAATCGCCTCATTCAACAGCAATGTGTGCAAGAAGCAAAACGAGCTCACTACAAACCCGGGAAAGAGGAATTACGAATTATTTTATTCCATTAATAAACGCGAAGGGCGTGAAGGACGCAAAGTGTTCGCAAAGTCTTTATAATCCATTCACAATCCGCTTGATTCCCTGCTTCATCAATTCCACATTGAAGTTCATCAACAATCCTAACTTATAACCTCCCAGTCGAAGATATGTCAACGTTTGCGCCATGTGAATACCTGCCAAAGCAGCCACGCTTTTTGTTTCAATCACCACTTTCTGATCAACTAATAAATCAATTCGAAAGGCGTGCTCAATAACGATATCGTAATATATTATAGGTAAATATTTTTCCTTCTCCACCCGCAAGTCTCGAGATAGTAACTCATAAAACATACATTCTTGGTATGTCTTCTCCAATAATCCCGGCCCCAGATATTTATGTACTTTCACCGCCGCATCCACAATAATCCGCGCCAATTCATTCTCACTCATAACCAACCATTTTTAACATAACACTATATGTAAAACATTAATATCATTAAATTATTGCATCAAAAACAATAAAAAAATTAAAAAAAAATATTAATCCCAATAATTCTTTGCGTCCTTCGCGCCCTTCGCGTATTATGTATAATTCCCTTCTCGAAGAAATATTCCACGCCTACCCGATGTACCACAAAGTGGGCACATCCGCCTACAAGGAAGGCCTTGAAAACATCGAAGCCTTGCTGCAAATCGTGGGCAATCCCGAAAAAAAACTCAAAGCCATCCATATCGCCGGCACCAACGGCAAAGGCTCCGTGGCTCACCTCTCCGCCTCCTACTGTCAGGAACGCGGGCTGAAGACCGGCCTCTTCACCTCCCCGCACTTGGTGGACTTCCGCGAACGCATCCGCATAAACGGCGAGATGATCCCCGAAGAGATGGTGCTCGAATTCTTCCAGAAATTCAAACCCTCCTTCAACAAACTCGAGCCCTCTTTCTTTGAGATGACTACTGCTTTGGCGTTCTGGTATTTCGCCGAGCAGCATGTGGATGTCGCCGTGGTGGAAGTGGGTCTCGGCGGGCGGCTTGACGCCACCAACGTACTCTCCCCCATCCTCTCCGTCATCACCAACATCACTCTGGAACACACCAACTTGTTAGGCGACACCATCGCCAAAATAGCCTTCGAAAAGGCCGGAATCATCAAAAAGGACACACCCGTGGTCGTGGGCGAATTCCATCCGGAAAGCTATCCCGTCTTCACCGACATAGCCAACCAGAAGAATGCGCCGCTCTTCTTAGCGGAAAACAATTTCACCATTGAAGGACCATTATCCGACTGCCGAATCCTCGATGTGGAGGGTCAATTACTATATGAACACGTAAACATGCCTCTTGAAGGAGAATACCAGCGCAAGAATCTCGTCACATTTCTGCAGACGGCGGAACTGCTCCAGCAGATCATGCCGCACGACAAAGATGTCACCGTGCGTGCCATCGAACGCGTGGCCGCCAACACGGGGTTCTGCGGACGCTGGCAAGTGCTGCGCCGCGAGCCACTCACCATCTGCGACGTGGGACACAATCTCGGCGGGTTGAGCCTCACTATGAAGCAATTGGCCGACATGCCCTGCCGACAACTACGTATGGTGTTCGGCATGGCCGCCGACAAGGACCTTGACCATATTCTGCCACTATTGCCCTCAAAAGCAAAATATTACGTTTGCCAAGCGCCTACCAACCGAGCCATTGTCGCGGAGGAGCTAACCACCCGCCTGACGGCTCTCGGGTTGTCGTGCACTACCATTCCCGATGTATATGAGGCATTTAAAAAAGCCAACAGCGACGCCGCACCCGACGACCTCATCTTCATCGGTGGCAGCTGTTTCGTAGTGGGCGAACTATTAACACACATCCATAACTCTTAACTTCCCACCCATATTGCGATAAAAAAAGAGGACAACCACTCGGCTGTCCTCTTCATTTTTGGGACTAATCTGTCGATTAGATGATGCCTTGAGCTAACATAGCTTTTGCAACACGCATGAAACCGGCGATGTTGGCACCTTTCACATAGTTGATGGTACCATCAGCCTCACGACCGTGCTCAACGCACATGTCGTAAATGTCGTTCATGATCTTGTGCAGTTTAGCGTCAACCTCAGGAGCCGTCCAGTTAATGTGGCCGGCGTTCTGGCAGATCTCAAGACCGGAGGTAGCAACACCACCAGCGTTGACAGCCTTACCAGGTCCGAACGGAACCTTAGCAGCCTGGAAAGCAGCGATAGCGCCGGGTTGGCAACCCATGTTGGAGACCTCAGCAACGTATTTCACGCCGTTGGCGAGGAGTTCCTTAGCGTCTTCTTCGCTCAACTCATTCTGGAAAGCGCACGGGCAAGCGATGTCGCACTTCACGCTCCAAGCTTTCTTACCGGCCGTGAATTTGGCTTTGCCAGGGAATTTGTCAGCCATGTCTTGAACTTTGTTGCGGTTGGAAGCACGCATGTCAAGCATGTAGTTGATCATTTCTTGGTCGATGCCATCAGGAAGTTCGCACACGCCGTCGGGACCGGAGATAGCCACAACCTTAGCGCCGAGTTCGGTAGCCTTGGTAGCAGCACCCCAAGCCACGTTACCGAAGCCGGAGAGGGCGATGCGTTTGCCTTCCATCTTGTCGTTCTGTTGTTTCACCATGCGCTCCACATAGTAGATAGCGCCAAAACCGGTAGCTTCCGGACGGATGAGGGAACCACCCCAGCCATAGCTCTTGCCGGTGAGGGCACCGGTGGAATGCTCGCGGGCCAGTTTCTTGTAAGCACCATAGAGGTAGCCGATCTCACGACCGCCAACACCCACGTCGCCAGCAGGGCTGTCCTGATCCGGACCGATGTTGCGCCACAATTCATACATGAAGGCCTGGCAGAAACGCATGATTTCAGCGTCGCTCTTGCCAACGGGATCGAAATCGGAACCACCCTTGCCACCGCCGAGAGGCAGATTGGTCAGAGAGTTTTTGAAGATCTGTTCGAAACCTAAGAACTTCAACATGGAGACGTTAACAGCCTTGTGGAAACGGAGACCGCCCTTGTATGCGCCGAGAGCAGCGTTGAATTGGACGCGGTAGCCGAGGTTCGTGCAAACCTCACCCTTGTCGTTGACCCAAGTCACGCGGAAAGTGAAGATACGGTCGGGTTCGACGATGCGCTCCACGATCTTGGCAGCCTCGAATTCGGGGTGCTTGTTGTATTCTTCCTCAATGGTTTCCAGGACTTCGCGAACGGCCTGCAAATACTCATTCTCACCAGGATGTTTGGCCTCCAGGTTGGCCATGATTTCATTTACTTTCATATTTATTGAAATTTAAAATTTAGGTTAGTTGTAAAAACTATTTTCGCTTTTGAAAGCGGGTGCAAAGGTATAAAATTTATTGATATCCGCAACGGGGAAAAAATAATGTTTTTGAGAATAACAAACATAATCATTTCCCTACTGAAAAAGCCACCCTCGTAAAGAAGATCTCATCAATTGTGCAACCCCTGACGGGGTTGTGGAGGACACGATGCGCATCCCGTTGCTACAGATATGAATCCCCTAACGGGGATGGTGGCGGGCACGTTCCGTCATACCCATTGAGCCCCATCAGGGGTTCCATCTTTCCATTCATTCGTCAAGCCGAAAAAATTTAGACTTAGAATGTCCCTTGGGGTAATGATTTTTTCTTCAGGTGATTGTGATACTGCTGTGCGTTTTTTTATTGTACATTTGCACCCTCGTTCAGACGAGCCGTTTTTGATTGTAACAGATTAAAAATAAATACTATATGAATAATATACTTTCTATTTTAAAGACAAAAAAGTTCTGGATTGAACTCCTTATCATGACCATCGGGATGATGATTACGGCCTGCGCGGTCTATTATTTTCTGGTGCCCAGCAAACTGATTATCGGCACCATCTCCGGTCTCTCCATCGTGGTGAGCGGCGTGTCGGAAAGCCTCTTCGGGGTAGCCCTGCCGGTTTCCACAGTCATCCTGGTCATCAACGCCATCCTGCTTGTGCTGGCCTACTTCCTGATAGGCAAGGAGTTCGGTGCCAAGACAGTCTATACAGCCCTGATTCTCGGCCCGATGATGCGCGTGCTGGAAACCTATTTTCCCTACGAGAATTTCATCCGCACCGACGGGGCCATCCCTTCCATTATGGGCGACATCTGGTTCGACCTGGTCTGCTTTGTGCTGCTGCTGAGCGCGGCCCAATCAGTCCTCTTCAAGATCAACGCCTCCACGGGTGGCCTTGACATCCTGGCCAAGATTGTGAACAAGTACCTGCATTTCGACATCGGCGCTTCCGTGTCCGTGGCTGGCGCCATCATCTGCTGCACGGCCTTCGCCATCAACCCCTTCTATATGGTAGTCATCGGCCTCATCGGCACCTGGATCAACGGCCTGGTAGTGGACTATTTCACGGCTGGTCTCAACAACAAGAAGCGTGTCTGCATTGTCTCCAAAGACTATGACCGCATTCGCCGCTACATCATCGATGAATTGGTGCGGGGCTGTACTCTGTACGAGGTCATTGGCGGTTACACCAACGAGCCCAGCATCGAGTTGGAAAGTCTGCTCACCAAAGACGAGTTCACCCAGCTGATGGCCTACATCAACAAGAACAACATCAACGCGTTCATCACCGCCGGCAATGTGAGTGAGGTGTACGGATTCTGGATCAAGGACAAGAAAAAACTCAAGAAGCACGTGGACCAACGATAGTTTCCCCTCTCTTTCCTCATTGTACTACAACTCATTTCATACAGTTCTCTGAGAAGACCAATGGAGCCATCTTTATTCAGGAAACGCACGCTCTCTTTCCAACCCTTTCGCATTCATGACAAATCACTGTTCCAACGCCTTATGCGAGGCAACGGACGTATATGCGACCATACCTTTGCCAACCTGTTTGCCTGGCAGCAGACCTTCGGCAATCAATGGGCCGAATACGGTGACCACCTGATTGTACGCTCCCGCACATTCGCACACAATGAGCACTCCAAATACATGATTCTGCCGGACATCCTGTCCCCAAACCTTCCGGAAATCCTTCACCTGATTGAGGAAGATGCCGGATCTCGCTCATTCAGTCTTGTGCAGCTTTCATCGAAAGAAATCCAACATCTCGAACAGCTATGTCCAGGACAATTCATGTTTGACACATCCCGCGACATGTCGGACTATCTTTATAACACAAAGGACTTCCATACATACCATGGACGGAAGCTGGCTGCAAAACGCAATCATGTAAACAAGTTCAAATCCTTATACGCCTATCATTACGAAGTGCTCACTCCGGATTTGTTTGAGCAATGCATGCGATTGGAACGGATCTGGCGTTCCGAGCAACATGGCGACACCGCTCAACTGGGAGAGGAAGAAAAAGCCATCCGCCTGTTCTTTGCCCATTACGAAGATTTGGAATTGACCGGCGGGGCCCTGTTTGTGAAAAACGAGCTGGTGGCATTCACCTTCGGGTCTCCCATTAATGAAGATACCTTTGACATCCACATTGAGAAGGCGGATACCCGCTATGAAGGAGTGTTTCCCATGATCAGCCAGCTTTTCGCGCAGCGTCTTGCACCTCAATATCAGTATGTTAACCGCGAAGAGGATTTAGGTCTGGCCGGATTGCGCCAATCGAAACTGTCGTACCAACCCCTACACTTGGAAGACAAAATCAGTGCCCGTCCTCTGACCGAAGAGCTTTGCGACATCATCTGCCTGTGGCGCGACTGTTTTCACGACGAGACATCTTTCCTACATTCCGTATTATCACGCTTTTACGACAAATCGCGAATGTTTGTACGGAAATTCGACGGCAAGATCGTATCCTCCTGCCTGCTGATACCCTGTGATTCACCCATCGGCAAAATCGGCTATCTTTATGCCATCTCCACTGCCGAGCGTCAACGACGACAAGGATTGGCGGCGCAAGTGACCCAAGAAGCCATCGCTCACGCACGCAATCAAGGCATGAGCGCCGTGGCCCTGATTCCCGCCGATGAAGGGCTGCAACGTTACTATACCCGATTCGGCTTCGAACCGCATTCATATCCGATACGTTTTGAAAGTGACTGCGATTTAGGCACTGGCGACCCATCGAAGGATTATCCCATGTTCCTGAATTTGAAGGACAAGCCCATTCCGGCAATCGAGCTGGTTTGCACACCCGATGACGTATAACGAACCAGCATTGCATGAAAAGAGTTTTTCGCAACATATTTTTTTGTACCTTTGCGCCCTCAAAAAAAAAGCGGATGTGGCGTAATGGTAGCCGCGCCAGACTTAGGATCTGGTGGCGAAAGCCGTGGGGGTTCGAGTCCCCCCATCCGCACAAGGCGACTGGCGAGAGTGTATCACCCTCGCCTTTTTTTTTGCAACATGGAAGACAAAAGCACCCCGCTCTTTTCAGAGCGGGGTGCTTATCTTAATGCGAAGCAGGGTCTCTACCCTACCATATATTAATATAAAAAGCTCAACAGGATACCGGCGGCCACAGCACTACCGATCACACCGGCCACATTGGGACCCATGGCGTGCATCAGCAGGTAGTTGGTCTTGTCGTACTTCATGCCCTCCACGTACGATACACGCGCGGCATCGGGCACGGCGGAGACACCAGCGTTACCGATAAGCGGGTTGATCTTGTTGCCCTCTTTCAGGAAGAGGTTCAGGAACTTCACGAAAAGCACACCCGTAGCCGTTGCCACCACAAAGGAGAAAGCACCCAGCACGAAGATCAGGATGGACTTCGGCGTGAGGAAGTTGGTGGCCTGCGTGGAGGCACCTACCGTAAGACCGATGAGGATGGTCACGATGTCGATCAGCGGACCGGAGGCCGTGTTGGCTAAACGTTTGGTCACGCCGCACTCTTTCAACAGGTTGCCGAAGAAGAGCATACCCAACAATGGGATACCCGACGGCACGAGGAAAGCGGTGAGCAGGATACAGAACAGCGGGAAGAGCACTTTCTCACGATGCGTGACGGCGCGGGGCGGACGCATACGGATGAGACGCTCCTTCTCGTTGGTGAACAGGCGCATGATGGGCGGTTGGATCACCGGCACCAATGCCATGTAGGAATATGCCGACACGGCGATGGCCCCCATCAAACTCGGAGCCAACTTGGAAGACAAGAAGATGGCGGTAGGACCGTCAGCACCACCGATGATGCCGATAGCACCGGCTTCCATAGGCGTGAAGCCCAACAACAGCGCCGTGGCATAGGCGGCGAAAATGCCGAACTGGGCGGCAGCACCCACCAGAATCAACTTCGGATTGGATATCAGCGCCGAAAAGTCGGTCATGGCCCCGATACCCAAGAATATCAATGGCGGGTAGAAGCCCTTGATGACGCCGAAATAAAGATAGTTCAACACGGCACCGTTCTCATACACACCGATTTGCAGACCGTCGGTAAACGGAATGTTACCGATAATCATACCGAATCCGATGGGCACGAGCAGCATCGGCTCAAACTCTTTGATCACACCCAACGCGATAAAGAACAAGCCGATACAAATCATGATGATATGGCCCCACGTGCAGTTTCCGAAACCGGAATAGCCGAAGAACTGGATGAGACCCTCTTTAAAAAATTCAAACATTTCTTTCTGATTTAGTTGTGTAACTTGTTGATTAACGTTGGATTATTCAAAAACCACGAGCACATCGCCTTCCATGACGGAGTCGCTGCGGTGTACTCTCACCTCCTTGATAACACCATCCTTCTCGGCATCGATGTTGTTCTCCATCTTCATGGCCTCGAGGAGGAAGAGGCGTTGGCCAGCCTTCACGCTGTCGCCCTCCTTGCAGAAGACGTCCAGGATGGTGCCTGGCAGCGGCGACTTGAGCGTGGCACCGGCTGCCGTAGCGGCTGCGGGCGCACTCTTCACGTTGGCCGGGGCGGCGGCAGGTGCACTCTTCTGGGCACCGGCGTTCACCATCACCACGGGTTTCACCTTCACGGGAGCCTTCACCTCCGTCTCCAGTTCCACCTTGTAAGGGGTTCCGTTGACCTCTACATTAACAGCATTGTTTTCTATATCACCAACTTCGACGGAATACTTGTTACCGTTGATCGTAAATTTATAATTTTTCATACTTCAAAATCTTTTTTAGGTTATTTTCTTTTTAACGGGGTTCTCTTCATGGTGAGTTCCTTCTGAGCCCACGGGGAATAATGCTTAGAGGGCATGTTGATGGTGATAACCTCGCTTTCCTCGTCGTGCATGCTGTTGAAATGCAAATGCAACGCGGTGGCGATGGCGGCAGCCTCCTCACCAGTGAGCTGATCATCATCATCCTTATTCTCTTTCACATCTGCCACATTGGCCACGGTCGGAGTCTCCGTCTTCTTGGAATTCTTCTGCGCCAGCTTCTTGGAGCTCCAGCCGAACAGCTTCAGCATCGCAAAGATAAGAATCAAAGCCGTGAACACCACCGACATGGAGATGATAGCCAGACCGATACCGTACGGGTCATCGCGTTTCAGACGCTCCTGTTTGGAGACTTTGGTGCTGGTGACATTGGACGAACCTGGCGTAAACTGATTGAGGAATCCAGCGTTGTCGGTAATACCATCTTCCACCAAACCGTATGAGAGCGCCGTGTCCATCAGCTGCTCCTTCGGGTAATACATCATGTCAATCAGATCCTTTCCGTCAGCGGAAATAAGGGCGATATAGTTGGTTTTGGAAGTACGAGGGTCGAAATTCACGTGGAAGGTACCATACAGCGGCTCGGCATCCAAATAGAACACTATGTAGGTACGCTGGGGCATATTGGTGTTAATGTCCGTCTTCGGGATGCGGTACCAGTGCTCCGGCTCAACGCCGCCTTTTTTCTTCCCGGCGGCAAAACCGGTCGTGTCGTCGGTAAGATAGCAGCCGGCGAGGTTGACCGTGTTGTAGGCCGTATTGAAAATCTCAACCCAAGGCACATGACGACCATATTCATCGTCAAAGTTGTCTGTATTCTTAATCAGAATCTCGTTGAAGCGCAGGTCGCGCACCGACTGCCCGAAGGTGGAGCCGGCGATGAGCAGGGCTGCAAACAAGACCAGATATTTGGTAAATGATTTCATATTCATTATGTTTTTTGTTGAGGCGAATGTAAGTCGTAAGGGCAAATACGATTCGTTGGTGCGAATGCGATTGCCCTTACGGGATTATGGTTACAACGGCAGGTTATCGTGCTTTTTGGCCGGGTTCTCCAGACGTTTGTTCTTGAGGGATTCGAGGGCGCGGATCACGCGGAAACGGGTGTTGCGCGGCTCAATCACATCATCCATGTAGCCGTACTGGGCAGCCACGTACGGGTTAGAGAACTTATTGCGATAATCCTCCACCTTCTCGTTGAGGAAGGCGGCCTTCTCTGCCGGGTCTTCGATCTTCTTCATCTGGGAACCGTAGAGAATCTCAGCGGCACCGCTGCCACCCATGACGGCGATCTCAGCCGTAGGCCATGCGTAGTTGATGTCGCCACGCAGATGCTTGGAACTCATCACGCAGTAGGCGCCACCATAGTTCTTACGCAGGGTGATGGTGACTTTGGGAACAGTACATTCGCCGTAAGCGTACAGCAACTTGGCACCATGCAGGATGATGCCGCCGTACTCTTGGCCCGTGCCGGGCAGGAAACCGGGCACATCCACCAACGTCACGATGGGAATGTTGAAGGCGTCGCAGAAACGCACGAAACGCGCACCCTTGCGGGAAGCGTTGATATCGAGCACACCGGCCAGATATTTGGGCTGGTTGGCCACAATACCGACCGACATTCCGTTGAAGCGGGCGAAGCCGATCACGATATTGGGAGCATACAACGGCTGGATTTCCAAGAACTTGCCATCATCGACAATGCCGTTAATCACATCCTTCACGTCATACGGCGTGTTCGGATTGTCGGGGATGATGGAGTTGAGGCTGTCTTCCAGACGGTTGATCGGATCCTCCGTCGGCTCGAAAGGCGGTTCCTCCATGTTGTTGGACGGGATATAGCTGATGAGCTCACGCAGCATAGCGATACCCTCCTCCTCGTTTTCCACCGCGAAATGGGCCACACCGGACTTCTTGGAGTGCACCGTGGCACCGCCAAGGTCTTCGGTAGTCACATCCTCGTTGGTCACCGTTTTCACCACCTTGGGACCCGTCACGAACATATAGCTCGTGTTTTTGGTCATCATGATGAAGTCGGTAAGAGCGGGCGAATAGACCGCACCGCCGGCACAAGGACCGAAAATAGCGGAAATCTGAGGGATCACACCGGATGCCAGGATGTTACGCTGGAATATCTCGGCATAGCCGGCCAAGCTGTTCACACCCTCCTGGATACGAGCCCCACCGGAATCGTTGAAGCCGATGACAGGTGCGCCCACCTTCATGGCCTGGTCCATCACCTTACAGATCTTCAACGCGAAGGTCTCGGAAAGGGAACCTCCGAACACGGTGAAATCCTGGGAAAAAACATAGACCAGACGGCCGTTGACGGTACCGTAACCGGTGACGACACCATCGGAGAGGTATTTTTCCTTCTCCAGACCGAAGTTCTGGCAACGGTGTTGAACAAACATATCGAACTCCTCGAAGCTGCCTTCGTCGAGGAACATCAGGATGCGTTCACGGGCAGAATACTTGCCTTTGGCATGTTGCTTCTCGATTCTGTCCTGACCGCCGCCCAAACGAGCCTTCTCGCGCAAGGCGAGCAACTCGTTGATTTTATCTTGCATTGTCATAAATTATTGATATTTAGTAATTTGTAATAAAATAATATTCGATTTTCGTAAATATTATACCAGCTGCAAAAATAATTTTTTTTCGGCATAAAAACAATAGCAAAAAACGGTTTACGCCTCGTTTTTTATATGCACATCCATCTGGTTGAACGGGATTTCCAAACTCTCTTCCCGGAAGGCGTTGTAGATTCCCTCGTTCAGTGTGAAAATGGTTTTCCAATAGTTTTCCGGGAGGGTCCATGCGTAAAGCCGCATGTTGAGGGCGCTGTCGCCGAAATTCTCCAAAGTGGCGAACGCTGCGGGTTCTTGCAGCACCATCGGGTTTTCGGCGGCCACACGCAGCATCACAGCTTTGGCTTTTTCCACAGACATGCCGTAGGCCAGCCCCACGTCGATGGTCACGCGGCGTTGCGGAAGACTAAAGTGGTTGACCATCGACTTGGTGGCCAGCTCGGTGTTGGGCACAATGATTTTGCGGGCATCATACGTGCGCAGCGTGGTGTTGAAAATCTGTATGTTTTCCACAAAACCCGCATACGATCCCTGCTCGATGTAGTCGCCTACCTTGAAGGGTCTGAGCAGCAGGATGATGACCCCGCCGGCGAAATTCTGCAACGTGCCCTGCAACGCCATGCCGATGGCCACACCGGCGGCACCAAGTATGGCGATGAACGAGGTCATCTGGATACCAAGGATGCCCATCACCGTGAGGACGAGCAGCACTTTCAGGACGATGTCAATCAGCGAGTGCAGGAACTGCTGCAACGATGCATCGACCTTGTGGCGGTCGTACGTCCGTTTCATGAAACGGTTCAACAGGTTGATGAGCTTCCAGCCCACAAACAGCACGATGCCGGCCACAATCAGCTTGGGCACGTACTGGAACACGATGTTGTTTAAGAATTGCTTCGCCCCGCTGGCGAAGGATTCCCACATGGTAAGAGTTGTTTTTTCCATATCGTTGATAGAATGATTGTTACCCTCATTTTATTCAGACGGCAAAAATACACAAAATCAACGAATTTCCCTGTCCGCTCTAATCAAAGAAAATACACAAACAACCGTTTGCTCTTTGCTCTAAATTTAATATAAATTTAGTATAAATCAATCCATTCGTATTCATTCTGCATATAATCCAAGAAACGGAGGAAGTCTGTGCGGGGCACCATCAGCGAAGCCGTATTGACACAAGGATGGAAACTCAATCTTTCAGCATCCTTCAATTTCGAGTCGATGAAGACATGCACATGGTGCTCCACATCATTTATCAAGCCGAAGGGTGTCACCGAGCCGGGCTGCACGCCGAGGTACTTCATCAGACGCGGCTCCGAGGCGAAACTGAGCTTGCCCTGATGCAACTGCTTTTCAATGGCATGGATATCCATATTCTGGTCGCAGTCGAGCAGCACCAGATAATGGCGGTTGCCCTTGTGGTTCCGGAAGAAGAGGTTTTTGCAGTGGCGCGCATCGTGACCGGCCCAGTACTGTTTGGCAATCTCAATGGTGGGCGCCGGCGGATGCTCTATATATTCGTATGGAATATGCAATTCGTCCAAAAGAGCGTATAATTTCGGATCTCCGTTCATAACTTTATAATAATATTAAATGTAAAAAAAGCAGATGACAGCATCGGGTGTCTATTTGTCAAGATTCAGGGAGAGGCTGATTCGTTTCCGCTCGACCTCCACACCGATGACGCGCACCATCACCTTCTGGTTCAAATGGACCACTTCATGGGGATTATCAACCCTATGGTCTGCCATATTGCTGACGTGGACAAGGCCGTCCTGATGCACGCCGATATCGACGAAACAGCCGAAATTGGTGATGTTGGTCACGATGCCGGGAAGTACCATGCCAGGTTGCACATCGTTGATGGTACGCACATTCTTGTCAAATTCGAACATCTCGAACGAGCTGCGCGGGTCACGCCCGGGCTTGTCCAACTCGGCCATTATGTCCGTCAGCGTGGGCATTCCCACCTTGTCGGAGAGGTAGTGCGTCAGGTTGATGTTCTGCCGGATGTCGGCATGGCTCATCAGGTCGGCCACCGAGCAGTGCATGTCGCGGGCCATGGCCTGCACCACAGGATAGCTCTCGGGATGCACGGCGCTGCGGTCAAGAGGGTTCTCCGCATCGCGGATGCGCAGGAAGCCCGCCGCCTGTTCGAAGGCTTTGGCGCCGAAGCGGGGCACCAGCCGCAGGCTCTCGCGAGAGGGGAATGCGCCGTGCTCGTTGCGGTAATCGACGATATTCTGCGCCAGCGCCGGCCCCACGCCCGACACATACGACAACAACTCCTTGCTGGCGGTGTTCAGTTCCACGCCCACCCTGTTCACACAACTCTCCACCGTAGCCTCAAGACTTTCCTGCAGACGTTTCTGGTTCACGTCGTGCTGGTACTGCCCCACCCCGATGGATTTCGGGTCAATCTTGACCAACTCGGCCAGCGGGTCCATAAGTCGCCGACCGATGGAGACCGCGCCACGCACGGTGACATCGTAGTCAGGAAATTCGGCACGGGCCACGGGCGATGCGGAATAGACAGACGCGCCGCTCTCGTTGACCATGAAGGCTTTCACCTCCCGCTCGAAGGGGATGTGACGGATGAAGTTCTCCGTCTCCCGTCCGGCGGTGCCGTTGCCAATGGCGATGGCATCCACCTTGTACTGTAGCACCAGCCGCTTGAGCTTGTCAGAGGCCAGCCGGTACTGTGCCACGGGCGGATGGGGGTAGATGGTCTCGTTATGCAGCAGCTTGCCCTGCGGGTTCAGGATCACTACTTTGCAGCCGGTGCGGAAACCGGGATCGACGGCCAGCGTCGTCACCTGGCCGAGCGGGGCGGCCATCAGCAATTGCCGGAGGTTCTGCACAAACACCCCGATGGCCTCCGTGTCGGCCTTGTCCTTATAGTATTTGCGCATCTCCGTCTCCATCTGGGGCTGCAGCAGACGTTTGTAAGCATCTTCCGCGGCCATCCACACCTGCTGTGCGCTGTTGGTGTTGTTTTTCAGCAACGCGCGTTTAATCATGGAAAGTGTTTTGTCTTCGTCCGGAGCAATGGTGAGGCGCAAGATACCCTCCTCCTCGCCACGGAGCATGGCCAGCACGCGGTGCGACGGTGCCTTGGGCAGGAACTCCTCCGCATGATAGTAAATCCGGTATTTCTCGCCCTCATCCACCTTGTCGGGAATGAGGCGCGTGCGGATACGGCTGTGCTGCCGGAAAGTGCTGCGCAAGCGGGCACGCAACGACACGTTCTCGCTGATGCGCTCGGCGATGATGTCACGGGCGCCGGCCAGCGCCGCCCCCACATCCGCCACACCCTTGTCAGGGTTGACAAACGGTTTCGCTTCCTTTTCCAGATCCAGCTGACGTTGGGAAACAAGTATCTTGGCCAACGGTTCCAGACCGCGTTCCACCGCCACCGAGGCGCGGGTTTTGCGTTTGGGCCGGTATGGCAGGTATAGATCTTCCAAGACGCCGAGGGTGGCGGCCTCCTCTATTTGCGTCTCCAGTTCTGGCGTTAACTTGCCCTGTTCGCGAATAGAATCCAAGATGGCGGCCCTGCGCTTGTCAAGTTCCACCCAGCGGTTCCGCAAGTCGCGTATCTGCCCGATCTGGACCTCATCCAGACTGCCGGTCGCCTCTTTGCGGTAACGGGAAATAAAAGGGATGGTGGCTCCACCGTCCAACAAATCGAGTGTGTTTTGAACCTGTTCTACGGAGAGGTTCATCTCCTGGGCTATAAGCTGCGCGTAGTTGCGGGTTGTCATCGTAACAAAATAACTGTCCCCTCCCGGGGAATGATATCATTCGGGTTAAAGGCTCTGGAATACTGTATCTTCCACACATACACACCGGGTGGCGCCGGCGAACCGCCAAGAGTGCCGTCCCAGCCGATCTCCGTACTGTTGGTGCGGAACACGAGCTGTCCCTGACGGTTGAAAATGTCCAACTGATAGAAGTCCACGTCATTGACCTTCGGCAGAAACTCCTCGTTCTTGCCATCGCCGTTCGGCGAGAAAGCCGACGGCACGTAGAAAGCGAAATTATCCACTATGGGCAGCCAAGCCGTGGTGTCGTCCGAGCACTCGTACTGATTCGTAACCGTGAAACGCACCAGCACGTTCTTGCTCTCGCGAAGCCTGTACCGATGAATGGGGTCCTCCTCTGCCGAGGAAGTCCCGTCGCCAAAATCCCAATGATACGTGAGATTGGGCTCGGTTGATTGATTATAGAAGAACACATCCTTGCCGTTCTGCGGATTCTCCGGCACGAAATAGAAACTCGCATGAGGGGCATCCGACGCATAGACAGATTGCTGGTATTTGGCGGAATCGATGCAACCGGGGGCGGATGCCACCCACAGTTTCACATCGTACGCGCCAGGCCGGGTAAGTACCGGACGGAAATGGGCCACATCACTGGAATCCACAATCGTATCGTTATAGACAATGTCCCACCGGAAATCGCAGGTGTCGGGCACATTGGGGGCGGTAAGGTCGATTGTGAGCGGCATACACCCGTAGGTGGGATTGATAACCGCTGCCGCCGTGGGCTTCTCGTGAATGGTCACCTTCACCTCAGCCGTATCCGCCAGACAACCATAACGATCGGCGGCAATCAGCTTGTAGTTACGGTTTGTCCTGACATTGGCGGCCGTCAACTTTGCATTCGGGTTTGTCAAATCGGTGGTGGGAATCCAGCGATATACCAGCGGCTCGGTGCCGCTGGACAAATTCACACCCAACGTATCGCACACTTGGCACGCCTTGACCAGCGTATCCTTCATGACAATCGTGTCATTGCCTCTCAAATGGAAAACCAGCGTGTCAATACGCCCCGCACTCGGATATTGGGGCCAATAGTCTTCGCAGAAAATTGTGGTGATGATGATGGTAGCCTCTTTTACCTCACCTGGATCAAAATGGGCCGTATCCACAATGGCGATATGGATTTTACGAACGGAATCGCCCTGCTGATAGTTGAACTGGTTAGTCATAGTGTTCAATTCTATCGTATTCTGTCCAATCTGGGTCGTTACTTTATAGTCACGGCCCACCGCCGCCACACCGGGATGAGTAGCGGGAAACGAAAACCGAGCTTGGTACCGGCCGGTCCACACCGGACGCGGCAGCTTGAACTCCACATCCACCTCGCGGCAGTTCTGCACCAATGTGTCGCCAAAGTCCGATATGTTCCATGCCGTATCCATCTTTACAGAAGGGCTGTAAAAACTGCCCTCTTCCAGAAACACAGCGGAATCATAATCCCCATCTTCAACATCCGCAATCGCCAGATGCATGTGATAATTCATACAAGCCGCTATCGTGGACGAGGCTGTCAGTTTCACCGTATATCCGTTAAATACTGGGGGTGAATTGCTGTTTTGATGAAAATATTGCGTGTTGGTCAGGATACACGGCGTTGTATATCCTGCTGCCGTACCTCCATTCACCGTATTGATGGTCACCGGCGTAACCCCATCCGGCAACAGGGCCACATTCCACGAAGTAGTTTGACCGAGCACTGGATTAAAACCTTCTATAAAAAATCCGAACACATCGTTAAAGCTTGAACAAACAAACTCTGGATATTCTTCCGAAGCAAACACATAATTGAAGGCCACCGTATCAGAAAAGGCCACAAAATCGAAATCCAAAGCGGCTCGGTCATGAAAATCATGTCCTGAGACAATAGTAGCAAGTCGTGTATCTGGAGTAGGTGTATTTTGAATAACAGTCACACCTGCCTGACTACTACTATTTTGAGTTATATTGTTTAAATTACTTGTTGTCATCACGATGCCAGATGTAATGGGAAAATTCACATTCCCTCGATTGAACGTACCAATCTGTGTATTGGAGGATATGGAACCCGATGTCGTAGTGTTGGCTCCGTATGTGAAGGTACCGTTACTCAACACCACACCATTTCCAGCCAACTTTTGCTGTATTAAGCCGTCGGCGGTCTGTCCTGTAGCCGGGCCAGTCACGTTGAAGCCTTGGGCGTGTCCCAACGCCACACAGCACAAAAGCCCAATTATCCAAATAAAAGTTTTAAAATTCATCGCGTAATTCTTTAGGTATGAATATCGCCAATGACCTCAATGGCGCATTCGGTCCGTTTCACCACCTCATCCAGCCCGATAAGTTCGATCATGGTGAAGAGTTCGGGACCACGGGCGGCACCCACGATGGCCAAACGCAGACTGTTCAGCACCTGCCCCATGTTAAGGCCATTATCCTGAATATATTGCATCACCGCATCATGGGCCTGCTGTTTGTCGAAAGGCTGGACGCCTTTCAGAATGTTCAGAACGGCACGCAGGTACTCGGGCATATTCTCTTTCCAGCGTTTCTTTATGGCCTGCGGGTCGTATTCGGTCGGGGCCGCGAAGAAATAGCATGCCTGCTCCCAGAAGTCGGGGATGAAATTCAGACGGTCCTTGATCAGATCAATAACTTTTTTCACATAAGCCGGATCCGCCGTCACACCCTTTTCCTTCAAAATAGGCTCGAAATAGGGATAAAGCTCATCGGCGGATTTCTGGAGTATATATTCGTGATTGAACCATTTGGCCTTGTCGAGGGAGAATTTGGCGCCGGCCTTGCTGATCTTGTCTATAGAGAAATACTCTACCAATTCATCCATGTTCATCAGTTCCTGGTCGTTGCCGGGGTTCCAGCCGAGCAGGGCCAGCATATTGACCACGGCATCCGGCAAGTATCCGGATTCGCGGTAGCCGGACGAAGTCTCACCGGATTTCGGATCTTTCCACTGGAGAGGGAACACTGGGAATCCGAGGCGGTCGCCGTCGCGCTTGCTGAGCTTGCCGTTGCCGTCGGGTTTCAGCAGCAGCGGCAAATGGGCAAACTGCGGGGCCTCCCAGCCGAACGCCTTATAGAGCATCACATGGAGCGGCGCCGACGGCAGCCACTCCTCGCCACGGATCACATGGGTGATCTTCATCGTATGATCGTCCACAATGTTGGCCAGATGGTACGTAGGCATCCCGTCGGATTTATACAACACCTTGTCATCCAATAAATTGGAATTAATAACCACTTCACCGCGGATCAAGTCTTGTACGTGGATATCGGTGTCGGCGGGGTATTTGAAGCGGACCACGTAAGGAGCGCCGGAGGCTATCCGTGCGGTCACCTCCTCGGCGGGCAGCGTCAGCGAGTTGACCATGCCCATGCGTGTGTTGGCGTCGTATTGGAAGGTTTTCTTCTGGCTTTCAGCTTCCTTGCGTTTAGCATCCAGTTGTTCGGGGGTGTCGAAGGCGTAGTAGGCCCAACCATCACGCACAAGTTGCTCGGCGTAGGGTTTGTACATGGCCTTGCGTTCCGACTGGCGGTAGGGACCGTACTCGCCGCCGATGCCCACGCCCTCGTCAAAGGGAATGCCCAACCATTGGAAGGCCTCAATGATGTAAGCCTCCGCCCCTTCCACAAAGCGGGTCTGGTCGGTATCTTCGATACGGAGCAGGAAAGTGCCGTTGTTTTTCTTGGCAAACAGGTAGTTGTACAACGCGGTGCGCACGCCGCCTATGTGTAACGGCCCCGTGGGACTGGGGGCAAATCGGACTCTTGGATTCATTAGCAAATAATTATATTTAAAACATTACTACGAGGGTGCAAAGATACAATAATTTTCAAAATCCGACCTCTTAACTTTTACGAATATCATAGAACATCTTATCTTCTTTTTTCGTATTTTTGCACCATAAAAACAAAACGATTATGGCACTTTTCAATTTTCAAAAACCCGAAACGCGCGAATTCAACTACACGCCGCGCTTCTATAAACCCGACGAGGAGGCCTCCACCGGGGATGCCCGCCGCGACTTCGCCAACGAGATCCACCGTGAGTGGAGCAGCAAACGCCGCCACGACAAGGACAAAGGAAGCATGCCCTGGATCACCATCATTTCCATGCTCTTCTTCGCCGTCGTGTTAGGATATCTGTTCTTCAAGTTCTTCTCCTGATGGACGTTGGCCGTTGGCTATTAGCTTTTAATTTTTAACTCTAAACTCTCAACTCTAAACTCTCAACTCAAAACACCCCCTCATGGACATCATCAAACTGTTACCTGAATCCGTTGCCAACCAGATTGCCGCCGGCGAGGTTGTGCAGCGGCCCGCCTCCGTGGTCAAGGAGCTGTTGGAAAACGCCATCGATGCCGGTGCCAGCGACATCCAGCTCATCATCAAGGATGCCGGGCGCACCCTCATCCAGGTGATTGACAACGGCAAGGGCATGTCCTTCAACGACGCACGCCTCTGCTTCGAGCGTCACGCCACCTCCAAGCTGCGCTGCGCCGACGACCTCTACCATCTGACCACCAAGGGGTTCCGTGGCGAGGCCATGGCCTCCATCGCTGCCATTGCCCACGTGGAGCTCAAGACCAAACCCGCCGAGGAACCCACCGGCACCCTGCTCCTGATCGAAGGGGCCGACATCAAAGCGCACGAGATCATCGCCACCCAGGACGGCACTTCCGTGGCCGTGAAGAACCTCTTCTTCAACGTGCCCGCCCGCCGAAACTTCCTCAAATCCGACCATATCGAGATGACCCACATCGAAGAGGAATTCTACCGCGTGGCCCTCATCCACCACGACCTCAACTTCACCCTCTACCACAACGGGAAACTGCTGCTGCAACTGACCGCTTCCAACTTCAAACAGCGTATCATCAACACCTTCGGCAGCCACTTCAAGGACAAACTGTACCCCATGGAGCAGGTCACCGACTTCATGAAAATATCCGGCTTCATCGCCAAACCTGAAAACGCCAAGAAGAAAAAAAGCGAGCAATACCTGTTCATCAACCACCGCTTCGTACGGCACAACCTCCTCAACTACGCCGTGGAGACCGCCTACAGCCAGCTCATCCCACAAGGTTACAGACCCGCTTATTTTATTGAAATTGAAATAGATCCATCCACCATTGACGTCAATGTCAGTCCCACCAAGGTGGAAGTGAAATTGCAAGACGAGAAGTTGGTGTTCGGCTTCCTCAACTCCGCCGTGCGGAAGGCCTTGGGCACCATGTCGCTGACCCCCATGCTGGAATTCGACAAGGATCCCACGTTAGAGGCTCCCGACCGGCCTGCCGGCCACGAGTTGCGTGTCCCCTCCTTGGGCATCAACCCGAACTACAATCCCTTCGACAGTGTCCCCGCCCGTCCGAGGCACAGCGACGCAGGCAGTTTCTCCGGTGGCTCGTTCAGCAAGGGCCGCCTCAACACGGAGGGCTGGGAGGACTTCCTGAAAGGCCTCTCCACCGAAACGCCGGCGCAGCCCACGGCCACCCAGCTGACCACCGAATATGAATGCGTCTCAACATCAGAAGATTACGATACAGGAAGCCAAATCCCCGAAGAGTTGGAGTTCTTCATCGCTGAAGACCGTTATATTTTCTGCAAGCTCAACAACCAGGCCGCCGTCGTCCATATCGCCAATGCTCGCGAGCGCATCCTGTACGACCGCTACCTTCACGCCTTGCAGCAGACGCCCATACGGGTACAGCAGAGCCTCTTCCCGAGCACCGTCACCCTCACGCCTGCGCAAACCGACCTCGCTGAATCCCTGAAAGACGATTTCCTCAAGCTCGGCTACGAGATCGAAAAGATGGACAACACCCACATCGCCGTCAACGGCACGCCCAACGACGAAGATGAGGAGGGCAACGTGCAAGAGCTGATAGAGAAGGCTTTGGATGCCTTCAAGACCAACCAATTCCTGTACAAGGCCGACAAGGAACGCAACATGGCCCTGTCGATGGCCCGGCAGAACAAAAGCCGCGGTCGCACCCCCCGGCAGCCCGAAGAGGTGCGTGCCCTGCTGGAAGAGCTCTTCCGCTGCGACTGTCCCGCCACCACCCCGTCCGAAAAGAGCATCATCCACTTCATCGGCGGCAACGAACTCCAACGCCGATTCGAATAACGCTGCTGTATGACACAGGTACAAAACAAGATACAGGTCGAGCACATCACGTTTGGGTACGAACAGCAGCCGCTGTTCGCCAACTTATCCGTCACATTTCAGGACAACGAATTCTGTGCCATCGTGGGGCCCAACGGTTCCGGCAAGACCACACTGCTCAAGTGCATAGACCGGCTGTTGCCCTTCCGCACGGGAGACATTCTCGTCAATGGCAGTTCCATCCGCCAGCACACACCCACCGACTTAGCCAAGCTCATCTCCTACGTGCCGCAAAGTCAGGAACAGATTTTCGATGTGCCTGTCTATGACATCGTGATGATGGGGTTGTATCCCTACCAGAAAAAGTGGCAGGCAGCCCGACCCGAGGATGACGTCATTGTCCGCCAGATGTTGGAGCGTTGTCATCTCACCCACTTGAAGGGCCGTTTTCTGCGGGAGTTGAGCGGAGGCGAGCGGCAGCGCACGCTCATCGCACGGGCCATGGCTCAGCAGACCCCCATCATGCTCCTCGACGAGCCGCTCGCCAACTTAGACGTGGCCCATCGGTACGAGATCATGGACATCCTCGCCGACCTCAACCGGCAGGGCGTGATGGTCATCATCGTCATGCACGACTTCCCCATCGCCATAGAGTACGCCACACATGCACTTCTGATGAAGGGAGGGGCCGTCCTGCAGCACGACCTCATCCGGCGCGTGCTCACTCCTGACAATATCCGAACGGGCTTTGACCTGAACGATCAGTTTCTCATTGACGACAAGGGCCACATCTCCAAAAACATATTATAACACAGTTATCTTCAAACACTTGCAAAAATCCTCAATAGCAAGTAGGATTTACAGGGAAAAAATAGTACTTTTGCGCCCTCAAAAGGAGAGATGGCAGAGCGGTCGAATGCGGCGGTCTTGAAAACCGTTGAGGGTCACACCTCCGGGGGTTCGAATCCCTCTCTCTCCGCAAAAAGAGAACTTACGGAGTATGCGCAGCATGCTCCGTATTTGTTTTCGAGAGACAAATGCGGCAGCTCGCTGACGCATGAAGAATCGAGAAAACATACCGGCGAGCAGTAGCGAGACGGCAGTTCTCTTTTGCAAGGACGCCCGCGGCGGCGAAGGGATCTGCAATCCCTCTCTCTCCGCAAAAGTCCGAAACTCAATCAGAATCAGCAAATTACAAGCGTAGTTTGCTGATTTTTGCGTTAAAATCGGGACAGAAACGGGACAAAGTTATATTCTTTCTTCATCCAACGCACTCTCATCATTCATATCCGGCAACAGCGCGGCGGCCTGGTCCGTTGGCAGGGCCTCGACCTCCCGAAGTTTGCGCTTGATGGCTTTGGTTCGGGTGCCCTGAAGCTGCTCGATGGTCGCGGAAGCGGAGTCGATGTTCTTCTTGGCCTTCTCAAGGAGGTCGCCGAATTTGGAAAACTCCGTCTTGACTGCGCCCAACGTGGTCCAAACATCGTTACTTCGTTTCTCGATGGCTAAAGTGCGGAATCCCATTTGCAAACTGCTGAGCAAGGCACCTAAAGTGGTCGGACCTGTGACGAGCACGTTCCATTTGTCCCTCAGTTCCTGCGTAAGTTTCGAACGGCGGATGACCTCGGCGTAGATGTTCTCAACGGGCACAAACATGATGGCGAAGTTGGTCGTGTCGGGGACAGATATGTACTTGGTGCTGATGTCCTTCGCCATGGCCAATATGGTGTTCTCAAACTGACTGGATTTCGATTTGATTACTGCGGCGTCCCCCGTGTCTATGGCATCAACATATTGGTCATAGACATCCTTGGGAAATTTGGAATCGACAGGCAGATACACCAATCCATGGGAATCATCCTTGCCGGGCAACTTGATGGCGAACTCCACGCGTTCCGAGCTGCCAGGCACGGTGGCCACATTCTCATCGTATTGCTCGGGAGACAGCATCTGTTCCAACAACGCCTTGAGTTGCAGTTCCCCGAAATTGCCACGCACCTTGACATTGGTGAGCGCGTTCTTCAAACCTCCCACATCGGAAGCAAGGTTCTTCATCTCGCCCAACCCTTTTTGGACGCTTTCGAGTTGCTCGCTGACCAGCTTGAAAGACTGCCCGAGACGGTCGTTCAGGGTCTTTTGGAGTTTCTCATCAACAGTTGCCCGCATCTCATCCAACCGTTTCTCCGTCGTTTGGATCAAGTCCGACTGCCGCTTATCCATTTCGGCAAACCGCTCCTTCTGGGCCTCCACCATCTTTTCAGTGTTCTTCTCGAACCCTTCCTGAAACTTCTCGGACATCGTAGTCAGCTTTTCCTCGACGATGGAACGCAGCGCGTCAAGTTTGGCTTCCGTAGTCTTGATCAAGTCCGACTGACGTTTCTCCATCTTCTCAAAACCGGCATTCTGCGCCTCAACCGATTTATCCGTATTGGCATCGAATGTTTTGAAGAATTGCTCGAACGATTTTGTCAGCGTCGTGTTGGTGGTATCCTTCACATTTTCAAGTTTGGACTCCATGGTGCCCACAAACTCTTTGTTGCGCTTACCCATGTCATCGAAGCCTTCCTTCTGGAAAGAATTGAGTTTTGTGACATTGTCACCGAATGCGATTTGAAAGTCCGCAAAGGCTTTCTTTGTCTCCTCTCGCTGGTTTTTGGACGTTTCCGACGATTCTTTCCTCAACTGGCTGACATTTTCAGTGAATTCAGAGCGTAATTTGTCCACCGTGCCCGAAATCTCTTCGCGCATCTTCCCCACGTTACCCGAGAGTTCCTCCCGCATCTTTCCCATGTTGTCCGACAGTTCCTGCCGAGCACTTCTGTTCTCTTCCGAGATTTTTCCTTCCAAGCGGTCAAAGTCTTTCGAAGAGACATCCGAAGTGGTTTCTTGTCTGGAAAAGATTTTGACCATAACGATGACGGTGCAGATGGTGCAAACCGCCACTAATGCTAAAATGATGTATATGAATGTGTTCATAAGGGGTTTTGGTTTTGATTGATACTATTGATTTTCGGCGGCAAAAATACAACGGACAGGTTCAGGGATGGTGAACCTATTATCATTCACCTTGATTTAGAAACAATTATATATGTCTGGCCGGAAAAACAGGACTAAGAAATAGTCCATCACCTGCACCGCATCGCCTCAAAAAACTCAAATGCTTTGTATATCTCCGAATAGGATTCCCCGTCATGCCCGAAAGCTTTGGCCCTGGTTTTCGCCAATTCCAGCTTTCCCTCTGAGCATAAGTCTGAGACCCATTTGATGTTTTGCAAAAAAACGGACTTCTTCTCATAGTCAGGGATATATTTGGACAGTTCTTTCTCCATGGCAGCCGAGTCTTTAAAAAACCGAACGGCGCTTTTGTATTCTGTTTTCAATCTTTCTGGCCATCTTGTTTAGAGGTTGATTTGTGGAAATGCCCCGAAGTTTCCTTGATTGTATGCTTTTTGAATAGAAGACAAGCGGTTCAAGCCCCTGAATTCAGCCAACGAATAGACATCGGTATGGCCGGAGGGGAGTTTTTCGGTAAACCACACACGGAACGGCAGCTCTATTTTACCTCTTCCAACCCCAACTCCTTCAAAAACGCATTGTGCTTCGCTTTTGTCTCAACCAACTTGCTGTTGATTTCGATCAATTGCGTGTGTACGGCTTCTAAATCAACGGGCGGTTCCTGTTGCGCGAGGGAGACATAGCGAGTGATATTGAGATTGTACCCGTTTTCTTCGATCTCCTTAAAGCTCACTTTCCGGCTCAGGCGCGGGGTTTCCGTACGGTGCTTGTAGGTCTCCACAATGGTGTTGATGTGCTCGGGGGTGAGAACATTCTGCTTTTTGCCTTTCTCAAAAAGCTCGGCAGCGTTGATGAAAAGGACATCGTCGTTTTGACGGCATTTTTTGAGTACGATGATGCAGACGGGAATACCGGTGGAGAAGAAGAGGTTGGAAGGCAGACCGATAATGCAGTCAATATTGCTGTCTTTGAGCAACTTGGTGCGGATGCGCTCTTCCGCCCCGCCTCTGAAAAGCACGCCGTGAGGCAGGATGATGGCCATCGTGCCCGAGTCGCTGAGATAGTGGAAGCCGTGGAGCAGAAATGCGAAATCGGCGGCGGACTTGGGCGCAACGCCATAGTTGGCAAAACGCGGGTCTTGCGAGGTTTCATCCTTAGGGTCCCATCTGAGGGAGAAGGGCGGATTGGCCACCACCGCGTCAAAGCGCAACTGCTTGGAGGGGTCTTCCTCCGTCAGGAGCGGCCAGTCGTTGGTGAGGGTGTCGCCGTGGAAGATCTGAAACTCGGAGTCCTTGACCCCGTGCAACAGCATGTTCATACGGGCAAGGTTGTAGGTGGTGATGTTCTTCTCCTGTCCGTAGATGCGACCTATCTTGCCGCCGGATTCCTCCATCTGCTTCTTCACATTCAGCAACAAGGAACCCGAACCGCAGGCAAAGTCGAGCACGCTGTTGAGACTCTTCTTGGGACCGGTGGAAGGATCCTGACTGTCGAGGATGACGATGCGCGAGAGGATGCTGGAAATCTGTTGCGGCGTGTAGAATTCGCCCGCCTTCTGACCGGCATTGGCGGCAAACTGCCCTATGAGGTACTCGTAGGCATCGCCCAAAATGTCGTAGTCTTTGCTGAAGGTGACGAGATTCTCTTCCAACGTGGAGATGACTTTGCAGAGCATGGCATTCCGGGAGGTGTAATCCTTGCCGAGCTTTTCGGAGGCGAGGTTGATCTCAGAGAACAGGCCTTGCAGCGAGCTCTCGAAAGATTCGTTCTCAATGTATTTGAACGCATCCTGAAGTGTGTCGAGGAGGTCCTGACTTTGCGTGCGGGCCAGTTCGTAGATGTTGTTCCACAGGTATTTGGGGTCGATGATGTAGTGCAGACTGCGCTGCATCTCGGCCTGGAAATCAGCGACATCAGCAGCGTTCTCGTCACACCAGGTCTTGAGCGGATTCTTGGTGTCCGGAAAATCACTGCCGAGAATCTTCCGGGCCTCTTTCTCATAGTTCTCTGAAAGGTAGCGCATAAAGAGCAGCGAGAGCATATAGTCGCGGAAGTTGTCGGCGGTCATGGCGCCACGGAGGGTGTCGGCCACATTCCAGAGTGCGGCAAAGAGTTTCTGTTTTTCCTGTGCGTTGAGACGGTTGGTATCGTTGTTTTCCATATTGTTTGTTTTTGTATTAGCAATGAGCAATTTTCAATTAGCAACTATTGTTTATTTATAATCGTCACCAAGTCAGTTTGTTTCTTTTTTATATTTCGGATTTGTAATATAAGTTTGTCCTGGAGTATGAGGAGTTTTTGTAGGTAGAAGAACACCATCGGCAACCATACACGTAATGAAGTGGTTACGTATATGAGGTACGGATTTATTTAACAAACGAGCTAATTCTTCAACTGAATGTTCAACAATACAGGCTTCAATGATACATTCGCGCAAATGTTGCGATGACATTTTTCCCTTCACCCTTTCCGCAACCATAGAATCGACAATACGCTTGTTCTCAGCAAGAGGGTCAGTTGCATCATTTGCTGGAGAAGTTGCATCATTAGCCATGGGAGTTGCATCATTAGCCATGGGAGTTGCATCATTAGCCGCAGGAGTTGCATCATTAACACTATGAGTTGCATCATTAGCACGCCAGATAGTCGTAATAAACTCAGCACTCAGGTCAATATACGGCGCAAGCAAATGCGCTTCCTGCATCTTGCGGATATTCTCCGTAATACCCGTCCCGTATCTCTCAATATACCCTTCTTGAAACATCACTTCAGCGATAAGAGGATTATGCGGATATGAGCCATGCTCTTTCATCAAATCGGCTTTGGTCAGTTCGACAGGCAAGGTGCCGGGGTTGCGTACCACTATTCGATTGCGCAACACGGCAATCTGCACACTTCCGCCACTGTTGTAATCGCGGTGCACAACGGCATTGACAATGATTTCGAAGATAACCGAGCGTGGTATCTCCAGTTCAGATGCTGTTTGCACTTCCTCGTTCCGTTGTCCATAGCGGAGTGAAAGTTTCGACATCACCCAACTTGTGGCTTGGTTGATTTGGTCTGCTATGTCGCCCTCGAAAGTTTTGTAGTCCTCCATGGGTTTGACCGCTTCTTCTCCCAAGAACCACGCACATTTGACCACGGCACTGGGAAAGAAATACTGCGGATCCTTGGCAAAGAGCAACAGTGCGCCATTGCACGGGACTCCCCGACGCAACAAACGGAGATGTTGCAATACTGTCTCCGGTTCCTTGTCTTCCGACAGAGGAAAGCCGCGTTTCATACGTGCCTGATGAACGAAAGCGCGGACTTTCTGCGGGTCTATATCCGCCATCGACACATCATCGCGGGTCTGTTCGTCGAAACTCTGCTCTCGGATAATGCCCTTGTATTTCAGATATGCATAAAGAGATAGTTTGGCCAGCGACACCAATACGGACGGATTGGCGAATATCCGATACGACAGATCATGTTGCACCTGACGGAAGAACCTTTCCTCCCGTTCTTCGCGTTGCAACCCTGCCAAATCCTTGATGAGAGCTACACGATAGGCATTCCCTTCTCCCGCTGCATGGTATTCCTGTTCGGTCGGCGACAACCCGCCCACCGGAGTATTGCCATACTGCTGTCCTACCAACAACAGGTACACTTGGCATCGAGCGGCTTCCTCCAGATATAATTGACGGGGATTGGTGTCTTGAGCAGCTATCTGCTCGAAAATGAACGGTTCGAAATAATGGTTGAGCAGCTCGTCATTCCTGACGAAGTCATAAAGGAGTTGACGTTCTTCCGCGAACTCAGCCTGTACGCTACTTATGAACAATTTGAATTTGGACATATCGCTTCGTTTTAATTTGAAATTAGCAATTTGAAATTTATTCTTCTCCTCATTGCTCATTGCAAATTGGGAAACAGTTTCTGCATCAGCCCTTTCTTGTGCTCCTTGAGCGCCTCCACCTTCTCCTGCTGCGCGGCAATTCCCTCGTCCAATGACGAAAAACAGTCGGCGATTTTCTGCTGCTCGGGGAGAGAAGGAGCAATAATAGTTAATGTGAAAAAATCAGAAGTAGGGACATTTAAAAGTCCATGGTTTCTAGCTCCTTCTTGTGCAATTGTACGAATTTCGGCATCTAAACAACCAGCATTGAAGTATTGCTCCCAAAAGGAAATTGATGCAGGATTATTGCATCTGAAACAGATGTATAGCGTAGAAACCACACCTTTATCATACATTTTCAAAGGTTTAATCACACCTACGGGATTGCCCGAGGAACTACTTTTGTTATATGCAAAGTCACCTTTTTCTAGTAAATAGTATCCAGTGACATCTGCAGCAGCTACCGACTTGTTAAAGAAGTCAATCTGACTTACTAAACCATATTGCGCGGAAATGGTAAGAACATTCTTGTTATTCTCTTTGTTTTTTCTTGTTATTCGTTTGAACACTTCTCCCAACTTCTTCTCTTCCCACTCCTCTTTAAACCCCGGGAACCGAAGTTTGGGCGTGGTCTCCCCTTCCTGCGGGAACAGCTGCTGCATTAGGCCTTTTTTGTGGTCCTTGAGGGCCTGCAGCTGGTCCGCCTCCGCCTGGATGAGGTCGTCCACACTGCTCAGGCACTCGGCGATTTTCTGCTGCTCGGGGAGAGAGGGAACAAATATTGGCATAGCGTAAAAGTCTTCGGTACTGATTGCCATTCTATCAAATCTTGCACCATAATTTGCCACTTGTTTTAAATATTTATGCCAAAGCGTAGTACTAAAAAAATGTTCAAGATAGTCAATGTTTTCAGATTTAAAACGGAATACAGAATATAGTGGTGACATAATCCCACGTCCAAGCTTATTACGCGAAATGGGGCCTACTGGTGCTGAAGTGGAAATACGTGGGTTATACACAAAGTCATCTCTATCGACAATATGGTAATTGTCCGTGTTTTCTTTTACAGCAATGTCTTTGTCAAAATAGGCATTTTGATCAACAACACCTTCCGTTGCAGAATTTGTTAGAACGCGGGTCTCAGCCTTGTCTTTATTACGAAAATTGCATCTATCTGCAATTTCACCCAGTCTCTTCATCTCCCAATCCCCTTCAAATCCCGGGAATCTGAGTTCGGGTACCAATTTTCCCTTTTTCGTTTCGTTGTTCATTTCTGCTAACTACTAATTACTAATTGCTCATTGATGTCCGCCAATCTTGAAAGTTCCTTATTTCCCCAAAAATCGTCATGCGAACTTCCTTATTTTCCATATTCATAAATTTCCATCTTGTCAGTTATATCAACGGCGCCATATACAGTGGGAGAAACAGCATGCCGTTCTCTTCTTTCAGATCGGCTCCGTGCAACACGACAGGAGTCGTAAGGTATTCGCCGAATTTCTCCATACATTTTCGCAATGAAGTGAGGGTATAGCGCTGTGAAGATTTCACTTCAACAGGCGTGATGTTATGCCGAGTGGTCAATTTGCTTTTGGCGGTCAGAAAATCGATCTCCATACGGTCATTTGCGTCGTCGCGGCTGGAATTGCTGTAGAAATACAGTTTGTGGCCATTGGTGGCGAGCATCTGGGCAACAATATTCTCAACGAGCATGCCCTCGTTCACTTCTAATTTGTTGAGCAATAATTTCTGATAAAGTTCAATGGGCACTTTCCCTTTTTCGTCAAAAGCGTGGGAGATAAGCAGCCCCGTGTCGCCCATATAGCATTTAAGAGTGTTCCGTTCCATATTGAGACGGAGTCCTACATTAGGTGCAGTGCAATTATAGCAGATGTTCACAATGCCAGCGTCGGCAAGCCAGAAGAAGGCATCGTCGTAGTCGCGGTATGTAGCCCCGGTTTCCAATGCCGCCAAACGGAATTTTTTCTCGTGCTTTTGCAGTTGGGCGGGAATCTGCTCGAAGATGCTTTTCACTTTGTGCTCCAATCCTGCGGCATACTTGGAGATGTCGTTGGCATAAACCCGCAAAATGCCTCGTTTCACTTGGTCCACCTTGTCGAAATCCTTAGAATCAACAAACGCTTGAACAGCTTGCGGCATTCCACCCACAATCATATAGGTGCGGAAATACTCCATGGCCTTGCGATGGTGCGCCCCCATCGGCTGGCGTTTTTCAAAACATTGCCGTATATAGGGCATCAACAGGTCGTTGCCAATGGCCCAAAGAAATTCTTCGAAGTCCATCGGAAACATTGGCATGGACTCCTCTTCGGAAGGGATGACAATATCACGCACGTTTTTCTTGATGCTGACAAGCGACCCCGTTTCAATATAATGGAACCGACCGTCGGCCACTAAATATTTGATGGCGGCGCGTGCGCGTGGACAAAGCTGCACTTCATCGAAAACAACAACCGATTTGCCTGGTGTGAGTCGCGTGCCGTAATGGATTTGCAGGTTCATCAGCAATGTGTCGAGGTCTTCCAACAGCGTGTCGAACCAAGTCCAAACCACCTTGTCTGCCTTGTTGAAATCAATCAGAAGATATGAATCGTACTCGTTGCGGGCAAATTCTTCCACAATGTAGCTTTTGCCGATTCGACGTGCCCCTTCGATCAGCACGGCCGTCGCTCCATTTCGCTGCCTTTTCCACTCTAATAACTGCTTGTAAATCTTTCTTTTCATAAAAAATCTTCAGCTTTTCAAGATTATTGAATGCGCAAAAATACAACTTTTCAAGATTATTGCAAGCATAAAATTCACAGCTTTTCAAGATTATTCACGTTATCGATCGCTAATTACTTCATTTTCTTTTTGTTATGTTTTCAGTGTAGTTTTATTCCGTCACGTAAGCGCTAAGCCCTTCAATCTTACGGCCTGAGGCGAGGCGTTTGAAATGCGGGGCAAGTTCATTCATAAGACTCTCTTTCGCAGCCTTGCGCGCCTTCCAACCCATGGAGGCAAAGAGCTCGTTCAGTTTGTCTTCGTCAATGCGCGCAAAGCGGATGGTCTCGGTGATGAAGGCAAGAAGACTTTCCTTGTCAATGCCATAGTGTTCGGCCATGGAGGCAAATGTCTCGTTAATCATTTTCTCCTTAAAGGCCTGATAGCCGTCTTTCACTTCCTGGTCGGACATGGCAGTTCCGAGAGGCAACGAGTCAATATAGGCGGCGATATACTCTTTTTCGTCCGCCACTTCCGTACTGGAGGTGAGAATGGAGAGCAGTTGCTCCTTGGTCATCTTTTGCTTGTGTGTGGGACGCGTATAGAGCGAGATCAGGTGCATGATGTAGTCGTAGTCAATCACCGTGGAGGCGAAGAGCACCAGTTCGAAGTCATAATCCTTATACTTGGAATCTTCAGGGTTGGAGTTTTGGGCGAGATTCGCCTTTATCTCTTTGGCAGTTTCCAAATATGCGCCTCTGAAGGCACGGAGGGTGTCGTCGTCGAGGTCTTTCTGAATGGCCTGCTGCTGTTCTGGAGTGAGGTCGGTGTATTGGTCGAGCCGCGTCTTGAGCGCCTGAACCTTCTTGAAGGCTTCGATGAAGTCCATCTTGGCTTCGGTGCCGGCCAGATTGCCCACTTCGGCAGGTGTGCAGTCAAGATTGTGCCCGTTCATCGTGGATATGAGCGCCTGTACGGCATTGTGATAGTCTTGGATGACTTCGGATGCGGGAGCCACGAGCCAAATTTTCTTCTCGGCCTCGACATCAGTGCCGGAGAAAAGCGTGATGGCCTCATCCACACGATCGCGGAGGTCTTTGTAACAGATGATGTTGCCGTAGGGCTTGGTAGCATTGAGGATACGGTTGGTTCTGGAAAAAGCCTGGATCAGCGAGTGGTGCTTGAGATCCTTATCCACATAGAGGGTGTTGAGGTATTTGGAGTCGAAACCGGTGAGCAGCATATCCACTACAATGACGATGTCGATTTTCTTGTCTTGTGACACGACGGAGTTAGGGTACTTTTGATCCTTGATTCGTTTTTGCACGTCGCGGTAGTAGTCGTCAAAATTGTTCACGGAGTGATTCGTGCCAAACCGGATGTTGTATTGCGTAATGATACTGCTGAGCGCCGCTTTTTTGCCGGAAGGATCCGTTTGGAGATCCCACTTTTCCTGTTCGAGGTCTTCCTGCAGCTGCTCAATGTCTTTGTTGCCTTCTGCCGGAGGCGTGAAAACGCAAGCGATGTTGAGTGGTTGGTAATCCGGATCCGTGACTAACAGCACGTCCTGCTTACGTTCAAACAGACGGTGATATTCAATGGCTGCATCAATGGAGTCGGTGGCGAATATCGCATTGAACCGACGATGGTTGGTGGCAGCGTCATGTTTCGACAAAATGTTCTCGACAATGGCCTCGCGGGTAGGCGCGACAACGTGGCCCTCATTTTCAGCATGATAGTAGTCGATATGGAATTGGAGAACGTTTTTGTCATCAATGGCATTGGTGATGGTGTATTGATGGAGCTGCTTTTGGAAGACGTCTTTTGTGGTGACGTAGGAGGCTGTGGTACCGTCAATTTTTGTGTAGTAGCTGTTGTCTTCGAAGATTGGCGTTCCGGTGAAACCGAACATCTGGGCGTGAGGGAAAAAATCTTCAATCACGCGACGGTTCTCGCCAAACTGTCCCCGGTGACATTCATCGAAAATGAAGACAATTCGCTTGTTCTGAAGCTTGCGAAGGCGCTCGATGTAATTCTGACGGTTGTTAGGATCCAACGCAAGGCCAAGTTTCTGAATGGTGGTGACTATCACCTTGTCGGCATAGTCTTCGGAACACAGTCGGTTGACCAATGCACCGGTATTGACATTCTGCTCCACACAGCCTTCCTGGAATTTGTTGAACTCCTCGCGTGTCTGGGTGTCCAGATCCTTACGGTCCACCACGAAGATGCACTTTGCAATGTCGCCGTTCCCTTTCAACAGCGTGGAGGCCTTGAACGAAGTCAAGGTTTTTCCTGAACCTGTGGTATGCCAGATGTACCCATTGCCGGAGTCATTGTCCACACATTGGAGGATACTTTCAACGGCATAAATCTGATAGGGGCGCATCACCATCATCTGCCGTGTGCTTTGCACGAGGACCATATATCGGCTGATAAGACGGCCCAGCGTGCATTTGGGCAACATGAGAGAGGTGAAAGAATGGAGATCCAGAACCTTGTGTCCTTCGCGAGTGGCCGCCCGGCAAACCGGAAGGTATTGTTCGTCTGCATCGAATTTGAAAAAGTCGTCGTTGTTATTGGCGAAATAAAGCGTGTTGGAAGCCCCGTTGCTCACCACAAACAGTTGCATGAAGCACATAATCGTGTTGGTGTAGCCGTTACCCCGGTCTTTCTTGTATTTGGCAATCTGTTCAATGGCTTTGATGGGAGAGATGACCACATCTTTGAGCTCGATTTGAACCAAAGGAAGACCATTGATGAGGATAACCACATCATAGCGGTGGTTGCTGTCTTCAGTGTTGATACGAAGCTGGTTACAAACCTCGTAGGTGTTCTTACACCAATCTTTGATATTGACGAGCGTATAGTTGAGCGGAGTGCCGTCGTCACGAATGAACGTTTGTTTTTCGCGGAGCAACTGTGATGCTTTGAAAACGTCCGGTGTGATAATTTCACCAAGGAGTCTCTCAAATTCGTGGTCAGAGAGGTGTACGAAGTTAAGGTGCTCAAACTTCTCACGAAAGTTATTTCGAAGAGATTCTGAATTACGGATGTCGTTGCGATAAACGTAATTCAGTTCCTGTAATTGTTCGATGAACTGCTGCTCAATTTGTGCTTCTTTTCGACTCATAGTCTTGTTCTTGTTTTTGACGATGCAAAAATACCACTTTCACGTTCACTCATACTGAACCTATTCCCCCGTACCTTTCCAATCCCTTCCCAATCCTCATCTTTATCTTCTCCCTAAACCATTTCGGTTCAAGCACTTCCATGTTTTCGCCGAAGGACAGGATCAGCTGCTCCAACTCGTAGTTCAGATACACCTCGATGGTGATGACGGCGCCGGTGGCATCCTCACCGACCTTCTTTTGCGTGCCATGGAGGGGCTTGGTGCGGACGTACTGCCACGAGACCGGGGAGACCCATAACTTGACAAGAGTAGGTTCAGCGTTTGAATCTTTGGACACCCCGATCATCTCGTCAAAATAGTCGGCGAAGTTGATGTCGGCAGGTTGGAACGGCACATCAATCTCTTTGATACCCAGGATACGGTCGAGGGCATAGTTGGTCAACGTCTCATAACCCTCATTCCTGGCAATCAGGAACCACCGCTTGTTGTACTGTTTCAGATAATAGGGATAGACCACGTATTCCAACTCTTGGTCCTGCCTGAAACTTTTGTAGGTGATGCACAACGTCCGCTTTTCGCTGATGGCGTTGAACAACGGCGTGAAGTGGTCCAGCCCTTCCAAATCCATATTCTCGTCAAACCCGACCACCTCATCCGTGGAAACCTCATCGATTTTCAACGAAGCGCCCAAACGGTCGGAAATCTCGGTGATCCAGTCGAACTGCGGCATCCCTTTGAAACGTTTCAGCAAGCAGAGTGTCTGGATGAGCTGCGCGGTCTCCTCGGGCTTCAGCAGCGGTCTGTAGATGGAGAAGTCGGGATCGGCATAGTGATAGCGGATGTTCCGCCCCTCCCGGAAACTTTCCACATCCGCATTCGGGACGTATATCCGTTGAATCTGTTCTATGTCGCCGCGGATGGTGTTCATGGCCGACACAAGCGGGAAATCGTGCAATCTCAATTCCTCATTGCATAATTCCATCATCTCCGCCATCGAATACTTGCGGTTTTTGTCACTCAGACAGCGGTCAATGACCTTGATGCGGACATCTGCATTTTTGGAATTCGGCATAACACGATACTTTTATGGCAAACAAGGTTGCAAAAGTAGCATTTTTCGACTTATAAAATGCAACAAATCGCCAAGGCGTTGAATCTTGATTTTTTCGGTGCATTTCCACCCCAAAAAAATCGCACCGAAACAAGAAAAGGACATTATTATACTAATCAATACACCTTGTGTTCATTTAACCGAATGTGAATATTTTGCTGGCATTTAACCATTTGAAACACAATTAAATGAATACTCCCCACTGCAAAATCAACCCGCAATGGACCATCCGAATCCCTCTCTCTCCGCCAAGGAAAAGGCAATGCGTAGCGTTGCCTTTTTTGTTTGCCGGAATCCGGTGGCCGCTGGCAGGCACGAGGATGAAGGCTGACACTTTCGAGAGCCTAACCCTAACTTCTGAACTCAAAAAGATTGGTGAAGCCGGTTACCGTGAAGATCTTGAGGAGATTCTGGTTCGTGCAAATGATGGTCACCTTATGACCGCGAGGCTTGGCCTCCTTGAGAATGCCGAGGAAGATACGCAAGCCGCTGGAGGATATGTACTCCAGATTCTCGCAATTGAGCACAACATCCTTGTCCGCGGTAAGGACCGGTTGGATCTCCTTCTCCGTCTGGGGGGAGACGGCGGTGTCGAGTCGGCCTTCAAAGAAGACTACAATCTCGTCATTCTGTTCTTTAATAGTGGTTTTCATATTTATTACTGATTATTACTTAATTATCTTTGTAAGTGTAAGGATATTCTTCCCATCAGCACGCTGATAAGCAACACTGTCCATCAACTGCCTGACCAAGAATATCCCAAGTCCGCCAATGGGTCGTTCCTCGACTGGGAGACTCACATCGGGATCCTCTTTTTGGCTGGGATCGAAAGGGGCGCCGTCGTCAGTAATGGCGATGGTAAGCAACCCGTCGGCCGCGGTGGCATTAATCCTCACCTCACCGGCGGTGCCTTTCTGATAGGCATATTTCATCACGTTGGCCACCGCCTCCTCCACGGCAAGGTTGATATTCATTGATACCATCATATCAATATCATTCTCTTCGGAAATGGTGTCAATGAAAGCCGTCAACAGGGATATCTCCTGCACATCATTGTGTAATGTGAGTGTGTATTCCATGATTACTTTTGGGATGCTTTGGTGTAACGGATGGCCAACATGGTAAGGTCGTCACTCTGTTCCACACCGGACTCAAAAGCTTGTATCACCTCCGACATGTGATCAATCAGATTGCGAGGCGTGGCTGTGGTCAATTTTTCCAGTTCGGCAAGCATTCGTTCCTCGCCGAACTGGCCATGAGAGGAGTTCTCAGCCTCGGTGAGACCGTCCGTGTAGAGGAATAAGGTGGAATCCAAGCCCACATGGATTTCCTGCCGGGTGTACATCCAGTCTGCCATCACCCCAAGCGGTATGTTGGAGTCCATCTGCAGGGTGGCAATGGTTTTGTTGACCAATACAGGAGGACAATGGGCGGCATTGCTGTAGCTCAGCATACCGGTTTTAAGGTCCAGATTACCAACAAAGAGCGTGACGAAGATGGAATTCTCATTCATCTCCGACATGGCACTGTTCATCTGGTTCATGATTTCTTCGGGACTTGAGGTACGATTGCACACCGTACGGAAAAGGCTTCTGGTGACGGCCATCATCAACGAGGCAGGGACTCCCTTGCCGCTCACATCACCCAAGCAGAAAAGCAGGTGTCCGTTCTGTATTTGGAAGTCGTAGAGATCGCCACCCACCTCTTTGGCGGGCACTAACGAGCCATAGATCGCCACTTCGTCGCAATCGGGGTAAGGGGGGAATGTCTTCGGGAGCATGCCTTGCTGGATGTCCCGGGCAATCTTCAACTCGCTGCCAATCCGTTCTTTTTCGGCGTTCACTTCGCCCAGTTTCCTGATTCCGCGAAAAGTGCGCCACATGATGAACGCCAGAAGCAACAAGCCCAAAAGCATGGTGAGCAGGAGCAACTCACTTACACGGTGCAAGCCCTTGTAAATCTCTTTGTCAGGAAAGAGGAGTGACATTGACCAGCCCGTGTTGCCGCCTACCGGACTATAATAGATATAACTCTTCTCGCCACCATATTTCACCTCGGCAGATCCCTGCCGGCCTTCCAGCACAGCACGTTTCAACTGCGTCGCCATGGTGTCATTGTAGTGCTTGGCCGCTTCTTCTAATGTGACACGCATCACCATAGAACTGTCGGGACAAACCATCAGTCGGCCAGCATGTGAGAACAGATAGGTTTGAACGTCCGCTTTCTGTTCAAAGAGATCGCCAAGCCAATCAAGCGAGACATCCGAGCCGAATACTGCAACTATTCGTCCCGAGGCGTCGCGCAACGGTATGGTGTAGGTGCAGACCATCCCTTCCGAACCGGCACTGTCGATATAGGGTTCGGTCCACAACCCGCCTTCGGCGGCAAGTCCATCAACGAACCATGACATTTCCAGATAGTTGTGTTCCGCCGAGCCAATCTGCTTGTCAACAAGGGATTCGCCGTCCCGAAACACATACGGTTCGTACCAATAACCTTTGCTTGGAAAATAGTCGGGGAGGAATGCGATGGCGCAGCCTGTCATGTCGGGATTATTCGCTATAATACGACGCAAGATGGGATAAACGGAATCCGGATGCACAATCGACCTCTCCAATGCCCAGTGGAGGTTGTCCACAGCCGTTTCCACACGGCTCACCACCTTTTGGATTTCCAAGTTTTTTACCTGCAGCTCGGAAACGGCCCTTTGGCGCACCTCGTTACGGATGCCGTTACGGGCAAAATAGTACTGCACGGCACTTCCTACTTGCATCAGGATGGCAGCCGTCAGCAGCATCAGCACTCCTCCTCGCGTCTGCAGTTTCCGCCAGGCCTTATTGATGGGATTGTCTGTTTTTTTCATATTTCAAATATAGTTTTCACTCCTTCCGGAGTCTGTTCTACGGATATGTTTTGGCTGGCATTGCGGATGAGAATGACCGCCAACTCATCGGTTCCCGGTTTCTCCAATGCTGAAATTTCCACTTCCCGTTGCAGCACCACCACCGATGTCTCTTGTTTCAAGTCACTATGGTCCACCTCTATGTGGACGGGGGTTGCAAAATCGGATATCAGGACAAGCATTTCCTCCACCACATGCGTCACGGAATCCATTTTTTCCGCGATAGAATAGCGTATGCAGAACTGCTTGATCTTTGATGTCATGTCATACAGGTCAAAGTCGCTATTAACGATATCGAACACCAAATGGTGTATCCTGTTCACGAAAGCGAGGGTTTGCGGGAGGCTGGGGTTCCCGAAGATTTTGCCGGGTGTTCCCTCTTCCAGCAGCTGGCCTTCGTGCATAAACAGGATGCGACTGCTTGTGTCGCGGGCGAACCTCATCTCGTGGGTGACAATAATCATGGTCATCCCTTCTTGAGCAAGGGTTCGGACCACCCCTTGCACCTCGTCCACCATTGTGGGGTCAAGCGACGAGGTAGGCTCATCCATGAAGAGTATCTCGGGTTTCATGGCCAAGGTGCGGGCTATGGCCGCCCGCTGCTGCTGTCCGCCCGACAGCGAAGCCGGCATGCGCTGAGCATGTTCGGCCATACCCACATGACGCAGCATCTCCATGGCCAGCTCGTTGGCCTCCCCGCGACCGAGACCCAGGAGTTTCATCGGAGCCAAGGTCACATTGTCCAACACCGACAGATGACCGAAGAGATTGAACTGCTGGAATACCATGCCGATTTTCACACCGGGGGTGAGAATCACTTCGCCCTCGGTAGGCTGTTCCAAACCTGCCATACAGCGCAGCAGGACACTTTTCCCCGAACCTGAAGAGCCGATAATCCCCACCACCTCGCCGCCGGACACATGGAAAGAGACGTCTTTCACAGCTTGTGTCCAGTCGCCATCAGGAGAAACAAAACCCTTGGAAAGGTGAGAAACGGTAATCATATCTTAGAGATTCGGAGGAAAATATGGTCAAACAATTTATTCAACAGCCACGCCAGCAGGAAATAGATCAGGGTTGTGACCAGCAAAGGCAGCAGATCCTGACCAGTGCCGCTGCGGATGGCCTGGGTGGCCAACGTGAGGTCCTGGATGGCCACATATCCCACGACGGCAGTTCCCTTAACGGTGGCCACGGCTTGGAATTTATAGGCAGGCAAACCAATGCGCATGGCTTGTGGAAGCACGATGTAACGCATCGTCTGTATTTTGGAAAAACCCAACATCTGCCCCGCTTCCATTTGCCCACGTCCCACAGCATCGATAGAGGATTGGAGATTCGTGGCCACAAAGTTGGCAAAGATCAGTCCCAACGCTATCGAAGCCGCCAACACCGGACAATGGCCGCCGAACAGCAGATAGAAAACAATCAGAATCAGGACCATCAGCGGCGTACCTCGCACCACCACCTTCCACCATTGGGCCACTTTTTGTATCCAACGGTGCTTGCTCGTCGAAAGCGCATAGAGGCCGCAACCAACCAACGTGCCGATCAGCAGCGACAACACCGAAATGATTACCGTCGCCAGCAATCCTTTCAATATCAACCATATACAATCCTCAACAAGCATGTTTTTTCAGCTGTTTGCGGAAAAACTTTATTTTTAAACAATACATTATAAATCCACCCATAAACAATTCCCCAACATATCATTCATGATTCGCGCTGCAAAAATACGAAATTCCAACTATATAATCCCCAAAAATTCTATCTTTGCCCACGAAAAAGAATCGACACAAGAAAAACCAAATAAAAAGGGTAAATTATGGTCATCCTCTTCAACAAACCCTACGGGGTGCTGAGCCAATTCACGCCCGAGGCGGGGCATCCCGCCCTCGACGGGTTCGGATTCCCGCCCGGGATCTATGCCGCGGGACGGCTGGACCATGACAGCGAGGGCGCCCTGCTGCTGACGGACGATGGCCGGCTGGTCAAGCGTCTGTTGGATCCGAAAAACGCCCACCCGCGCACCTATCTCGCGCAAGTCGATGGGGAAATCACCGACGAGGCCTTGCAAAAGCTGCGGAAAGGGGTCGTCATCAAAGGCTACCGCACCCGTCCCTGCAAAGCCGAAAAAGCGCTGCCGCCGGAGAACCTCTGGGAACGCGTGCCGCCCATCCGTTATCGCGCCAACATCCCCACCAGCTGGGTCCGTCTCACCCTCACCGAAGGCAAGAACCGCCAAGTGCGCCACATGACCGCCGCAGTCGGGTTCCCCACCCTGCGACTCATACGCGTCCAAATTGGCGATATATGTCTGGGATCACTCCAGCCGGGGGAATGGAGGATTGTCAAATCATGACAAAATGATTCGTCACCCGAATACTGTCCCGCGTAATCTTCAACTGAGGAATACAGGTACGACGATTGATGTCCTGACGCTGGTCGAAAATGAAGTTGCCAAGACTGTAATAGATGTACTTACCCCGATACTGCTCAATAGTCTGCAATGTGTGGGTGTGGTGGCAGATCAGGGCGTCGGCACCGGCATCGATCAAGCGGCGGGCGACACTGCGCTGCATCGGCACCGGCTCCAAGGTATGCTCCTGCCCCCAGTGCAACGACACCAGAATCACAGCGGTGCTGTCCTCCTCACGCAACGCGCGGATGCGAACCACCATGGAATCAATGGACTCCTGATTGACAGAGGGCGCCTCAGGAAGATACGGGAAATGCTCCAATGCCAGTTGCAACGAGGCGATCAGCCATACCTTCCGCGGATGCTCCGCCAACAGGACAGGCTGCGCGGCTTCCGCCATCGTGTTGCCCACCCCCACGGGTGTCATGCCATATCGCTCCACATTGCGCCACGTGTCCACTAATCCACGCCGTCCCTGGTCCACCGTGTGGTTGTTGGCCAGATTGAGATGAGTGAAGCCATGGGCGCGCAACGCCTCCAGCCATACCGGCTCGGCACGGAACACGAACTTCTTCATCATCGGCGTGTTCAGCGTGGTTGCCGGACATTCCAGATTCCCCACCACAATATCGGAACAGCGAAACACAGAATCCGCCTTCTCGTCGAAGATGCTTTCCATGCCGCGATTCTCGATCTGCCGGCGCACCCCCCGGTCGAGGAGGATGTCGCCCGTGAAGGCAACCGTAAGCGTGTCTCGGCCAGACAGATGCGCGGGTTGCATCTGTCCACCCTGAAAGGAGAGCAGTAACGTCAGCAGAGAACACCAGAAGAAATTATAAATCAACATGTTCCGGGTTTTAATTTTCCTCCATTATAGGGCCGCCATGATTGGGCATTGACGGGCCACCATAATTGGGTTTTGATGGGCCGACATGATTGGGTATTGATGGGCCGCCATGATTGGGCATTGATGGGCCGACATGATTGGGTATTGTAGGGCCGACATGATTGGGTTTTGATGGGCCGACATGATTGGGTTTTGATGGGCCGACATGATTGGGTATTGATGGGCCGCCATGATTGGGTATTGATGGGCCGCCATGATTGGGTATTGATGGGCCGACATTTTTGGGCATTGATGGGCCGACATTTTTGGGCATTGATGGGCCGACATGATTGGGTATTGATGGGCCGACATAATTGGGTATTGATGGGCCGACATAATTGGGTATTGATGGGCCGACATAATTGGGTATTGATGGGCCGCCATAATTGGGTATTGATGGGCCGCCATAATATGACGGCCCTACAGATCAACATCCTGAACTATAATAAATCAAATCGTTATCCTTCGGCACCTTGATGGGGGCTGTGATGTTCTCCATCCATTGGGGGACACCGAGGCGGGGTTTGGTTTCCAACATCTTCTGCCATTCCTCGTCGGTATGACGGGGAGCGTCGAGGGCATTGTGGAACTCCCGATAGGAGAAGACCGCGCCGCGGGTGAGGTAGAGGTAGCCGTCTATCTCCACGATGACATATATGACATCAGAGGGGCCAACCGCATTGTAGAGAACGGCCTTTTTCTCGATGGGAACATTCTCGCCATTAGCGGTATAGATGTCGGCAACCACTGCCACTTTACGGTCAGCATTCTTCACTTCAGCCCAACTGTTGAGATAATCGTTCTCGCCGCGCATCATACCCAGCGTCATATTCTCGAACACGGCACCCACAATTTCAATCTGACGGTATTCCTGATCGCTCAGTTTCTTGCCGGCAAGCTCTTTTTTACTGCAATTCAGGAAAAACTGCGCCTCTTCGGCCATGTCATCAGTAAGGGAGAGCATCTCGTCGGTCATGATTCCGAAGGCGCTGTAGGCATCCTTCGTGGATTTCAACAAGTCGATCACCGCCGTCCAAAAACCGACATTAGGCTCCACATACCCTCTCACGATGGGGTCATCCGGCCCGCCGCCGCCACATTCGGCACCATCAGGCTGCTTGGCATAGAGGATAGCGTCGTGTTTCAGCTCGGCGTAAGAGGCCAAAGCCGCATTCAGATCTTTCTTTCCCCACGCAGTACCGTTCATGAAATAAGGGGCATCCGCCGGGTGACGGCCCTTGGCAAGTTCGAGGAGCACCTGTTGCCAGCGCACGGCGATGTTCTCCTTCCAGTCGATTTCGCCCATCCGCTTTTGCATACGGCTCATGTTCGCATCGAACTCCGTCCAGGTCTCACCCTCCTTGTCCAACTGGAGGGCAAGCGCACTGCCTCCCGCCGCAAAGAAGTCGAGACCTTTCGGGCAGAAACGCTGCGACACCTTGCTCTTCCAGTCGTACATCTCCTGCAGCACCTCAGCATCGGGCTGGTAGCGCTGGGGCATCAGGTTGACCTTGTTATGGCCCGAAAGTTCGAACTTCGGACGGATTCGCGTCTGTTTCCCGGCCAAGACATCCACCTCCGCGACAAATTTCTGCAACGCCTTGTCGTTCCCAATCAGTTTGGCATAGTCGTAACGTTTCAGAATCTCATACACCTGCATCAGGGTGATATTGTCGGGTTGGCCCATAATGAACGTCATGGGATCGAAGATAGCCTTAAAAGCGGCGTTCAGCTCGGCATTTCCGCAAATAGTCTTGGCCAAGAAAGCGGTCCTACGCATCATCGAGGGCTTGTCGGTGTCGAAGGCGGCCGTCTGCAACCACATCATGCCGCGGAAATAGTGCTGCAATCTCTCATCGCGGTTGTAATGTCCACGGGGACGGAACAAAGCGTATGGGAACATCACCGTCGTATAATCCATGAACGGGGAGAAATCAGTGGTGGCGGCCGTGCATTTCGCCACCTCATCCTCCACCATTTTCTGGTATTGCGGAGCTACGGGGCAACTCTCATTGGGGGCAAGCAGACGCAAGGCGATGGCGAAATAGGCCTGACCGTATTCGGCGAGGGCCCGCTCCTGCTTGTTGACGGGGCTGGCGACGGCGCGCGTGCTCTCGTGATAACCCTTGCGGCAGAAATCCAGCAAAGCGTCAAACAGTTTGCTTTCCTCGGCCTTGCGCAACATACAGTCGAAGTACATGTGATAAAGCTGCAGATACAGGTCGGTGGTCACGAAGCTGGGGAAGTCGTGGTAGTCGTTGTTTTCATACACCTGGAACAGTTGGTCGTAGGTGTCGGGCACGATGGCAAAACCCTGTTTTGTGAGCATATTCGTGAGCTTTGGATCCGGATTCTCAATCTGAAAGCGGTTTATCAGATTGTCTATCACCGGTTTGCCGTCGGCAAAGTTGTGCTTCTTGAGTTCGTCTTCCTTGGCCTTGAGCTTGGCCATGAAGGCTTCCTCCTCCTTGGTGAACTTATATCCCGGCACCTCTTTCTTTTCGTAGGCCGCCTCATCTTCAAGGTACCATCTGCCCATCATGGTGTCCCAATACCATGTGGTCTGATAAAACACGGACCGCAAGTCCGACATCATGAAAGCATATCCCTGTCGGGCGTAGAGTGCATTGCGCAGCACCCGTAACTCATTGATGCTGAGATTGGAGATATCCATATTCAGATCTATCTTCTTGTTCAGCATCTCCACATCAATCTTCCCGTTCCCGGGAAGGATGTAGTGCTTTTTTTCACCTTGTTGGCTCCATCCCATGAGGATGAGCATCGACAGCATGGCTGTGACCAGTATTCTTTTCATATTGATAAAATGTATGTTTCGCTTCTTCTGATGATACGTTTGTTATAATATATCTCAAAAAACGGGGTCCGAACCTCGACCATTCCCACTCGTCCAGGTTATATTGTCCGTTCCGGCATTTTTCGATGCTGACCAGTTTGCCGTCTGTCACGCAGAAGTCCACCAACTCTTCGCCCAACCGCGATCCCAACCACAATGGACGGATTCTGCCGTCGCGATTCTTGAAGACAAACAGCCGGTTTCCCTGTTCAGGATAAAACCTCGTGGACTTCACCACGCCCACCAGAGCTTCCTCCACGCCGTCGCCATCCACGTCGCCAGTACGGAACTGATAGACCGGATAGGGCAACTGCCACTCGTCCAACATGGAATCCGTAGTCAGCACCAGCACGTTACAGGTGTCATTGCTCTGCTTCAGCGAGAACGTCTGGGCGGACAAACCCGCAGATAGGCAACACAGCAATATTAATATGGTGATGCGGAAGGGCATGAGAAGATTCCTACTTGTTTTGTGACGGCAAAGATACAATTTTTCACGTGGATTTGCGAGGGTTGGAACAATCATTTCTCTCATCGGCCATGCCATTTTGTCTGGCGATTCATGCCATATAACCGAATCCGCACATATGTTGTGTAAAAAATACACACAACCCTTGATTTTTACCAATGAAAACACTATCTTTGCCGCCGTTTCTTTATTAATGGAGAAAACTTTTCAATTAAAAGTGTATCAATAAGTTATAAAACCAATATACATATAAAAATGGCAACAGTTGGGAAACATTACGTGACAGGATTTCTGATTTTGTGTTGTATCCTGATAATGGGATTCCATCCTGTCAGTGCGCAGGACTCCCTCCGCATCAATCTGGACAAGGCCATAGAGATTGCGCTGTCGGAAGCGCCCACCATGCGCATGGCGGACCGCGACGTGCAGGTCAAGCAATGGTACAAGAAAGAGCAGATCGCCGCCCTTTTCCCCGATGTGTCAATAGCGGCCAACTACAACCGGACACTTCTCAAACAGACGATGTCCATGGACATGGGCGGCCAAACGATGAACATCAAAGTGGGGCGCGACAACACCTACTCCGTCGGGGCGAACCTGAGCCTGCCGATCATCGCACCGGCATTATGGTCCAATCTGAAGCTCTCCTCCATGGATATTGAAATGGCCTTGGAAGCCGCGCGTTCATCCAAGCTGGAACTTGTCAACCAGGTGAAGCAGGCCTATTTCATGTACCTGTTGGCCAAACAATCCTATGACGTGCTGCAACAGAGCTACGCCACAATGGAAGCCAGCAACCAGTTGGTCACCAACACGTACAACCAGGGGTTGGTTTCCGAATTTGAAAAGTTGCGTTCCGACGTGGCTTTGCAAAACCAGAAGCCCGCCGTCAATTCGGCAGCCAAGGCTGTACGCTTGGCCAATATGCGACTCAAAGTGCTGTTAGGCATGGACATCAACGAACCGGTGGTTTTCGAAGGGGAACTCTCTGATTACGAAGAGAGTGTGTTGAATGCCACCATGCCTGACGAGAAGGACATCCAACTCGCCTACAACTCGGCCTTGCGCCAGTTGGACCTCGGCATCCAGGAGTTGGAGCAATCCAAGAAAATCATCATCGGCTCCACCTGCCCCATGTTGGCCTTGGCCGGCAGCTTCCAGTATTCCGGCATGGGCGACGACGGCCAGAAATTCACCAACTACCCCTACTCTTACGTGGCCCTGTCGCTGCAGGTGCCCATCATCTCCTGGGTTTCCACCTCCTACAAACTCAAACAGGCCAACCTGAACATCGACAACATGAAAGACCAGCGGTTAGACGTGGAGCGCAACCTGCGCATCGGCGTGCAGAGCTACCTGAACGACATGCAGCAGGCCATGGACGACCTTGCCGCCAACCGCGAAACGAAGAACCAGGCACAGAAAGCCTACGACATCGCCAAGAAACAGTACGAGCTGGGCATGAACACCTGGCTGGACCTCAACAACGCGGAGCTGACTCTCACCAACACGCAGCTCACCTACTGCCAGTCGCTGTACAACTACATCACGGCCAAGGCGAATCTGGATGCCACGTTGGGTATCGGCCAGTAATTTTTTTACACGAATAAAATCTACCTATAATTATATATAGTATGAAGAAAACGATAAAGATCATGGCCCTGACAGCCCTCGTGGTGATAGGGTTTGCCGGCTGCAAAGACAAGAACAAAGACGCGGCCATCAGCAATCAGAAGATAACCATCCGCACGCAACAGGTATCCGCGCAGGATGTGGAACAGGTTTACGAATACACGGCCACCGTGGAGGCGGAAGCCGTGAACAACATCGCCCCTCTGACCGGCGGACGCATCGACAAGATCTACGTGGAGGTGGGCGACCGCGTGAGCAAAGGCAAGGTCCTTGTGCAGATGAACGAGAACAGTCTCAAACAGTCGAAGGCACAACTCGACAACCTCAAAACGAGTTTCAACCGCATCGACGAGCTCTACAAGGTGGGAGGCTGTTCGAAGTCGGACTGGGATGCCATGAAGACGCAGCTTGACGTGGCCCAGACCACTTACGACAACCTATTGGAAAACACCCGTCTGATCAGCCCCATCAACGGCGTGGTTTCGGCCCGCAACTACGACAGTGGAGACCTTTACGGCGGACTGCCGGTGGTCACCATCCAGCAAATCAACCCCGTGAAGATGAAAATCAACCTTTCGGAATCCCTGTTCCAGAAGGTGAAGGTCGGGATGCCTGTTTCGGTCAAGGTGGATGCCTACGGCGACGAGGAGTTCAAGGGTCGTATCAGCCTCATCTACCCGACCATCGACGGTGCCACGCACACATTCCCCGTGGAAGTGCAGTTGCCCAACGCCAACAGCCGCGTGCGTCCGGGCATGTATGCCCGAGTGACGGTGAACTTCGGCACCTCGCACCACGTGGTCGTCCCCGATGAGGCCATCTTCCGCCAGCAAGGCTCCGGAAACCGCTACGTCTATGTCTATAAAAACGGCAAGGTGTCCTTCAACCAGGTGGAAATCGGACGCCATATAGACAATTCCTACGAACTGCTCTCCGGCAACGTGCAGGACGGCGACATGGTGGCCACCACCGGCCTCGCACGCCTGAAAGACGGTCTGGAGGTGAATGTGGAGAACAAATAACAATTAACAATTAATAATTAACAATTAATAATTAATAGTTGATAATTGAGGGGGGACACCTATTTTCAACACCTAAAGTTCATAGTCATAGTTCATTGTTCAAAGCCCTAACACCCAACAGCAAACAACTAGAAATATGAGTTTATATCAGAAATCAGTTGAGAGACCCATCATGACGGGGTTGATATACATCGCCGTCATCATCATCGGCATCTTTTCCATGACCAGGCTGCCGGTGGACCTGTTCCCGCACATGGATGGCAACACCATCATGGTGCTGACCGTTTATGGCGGTGCCAGCGCAGAGGACATCGAGGACAACGTGTCCAAGCCAATTGAGAATGTGCTGAACACATTGAGCGACTTGAAGCACATCACATCCAACTCCAAGGAGAACTATTCCATCGTATATTTGGAATTTGAATATGGTGTGGATATCGACCAGAAGACCAACGACGTGCGCGACAAGCTGGACATGGTGAAGTCGGCGCTACCCGACGGAGCCAACGCGCCCTATCTGTTCAAATTCAGCGCCGACGACATGCCTATCATGATGCTGTCGGTGCAGTCGGACCAGAGCACGCAAGCGTTGTACAAGATTCTGGACGACAAGGTTGCCTCACCCTTGAGCCGTGTCAGCGGCGTGGGTGCCGTATCCATCGCCGGCGCCCCCCAACGTGAGATCCAGGTCTATTGCGACCCCTACAAGCTGGAAAGCTACAACCTCACAATTGAAACCATCGCGCAAGTTTTGGGTGCGGAGAACCGCAATGTTTCCCTCGGCATCATGGATGTGGGCTCCAAGACTTATTCCATGCGTGTGGACGGCGAGTTCAACAGTGCCGATGAAATGGAAGATATCGTGGTCGGCAGCTTCAACAACAAGAACATCTTCCTGAAGGATGTCGCCACCGTCAAGGACACACTGCAGGAACGCATGCAGGAATCCTACACCGACGGCCAGCGTGGTGCCATGGTCATCATCCAGAAGCAGACCGGTGCCAACACCGTGAAAATCTGCAAGAAGGTGTTGGAACAGTTGCCAAGCATCAAACACTCTCTACCTGCGGATGTACAGTTGAACGTCTTGGTGGACAACTCCGACAACATCACCAACACCATCGACAGTTTGGAGGAGACCATCCTCATCATCCTGCTGCTGGTGGTCATTGTGGTGCTCTTCTTCCTGGGTCGCTGGCGGGCCACCCTGATCATCGCCATTGTGGTGCCCGTCTCCCTGATTGCGGCCTTCATATACCTGTTGGCCACAGGCAACACCCTGAACATCATATCCCTATCCTCCATTTCCATTGCCATCGGCATGGTGGTCGATGACTCCATCGTGGTGTTGGAGAACATCACCACGCATATTGAACGCGGGTCGAAGCCCAAGGCGGCGGCTGTGTTCGCCACCAGTGAGGTCTCGCTCTCCATCATCGCCTCCACCCTTGTCATTATCGCCGTGTTCCTGCCCCTGACCTTCCTCACCGGCATGGCCGGCGTGCTCTTCAAATCCTTGGGCTGGATTGTCACCATCGTGATTGCCGTCTCCTTGGCGGCGGCCATGTCGCTGACGCCGATGCTCTGTTCTCTTCTGTTGAAGAAAAACCCGAAAAAAAGCAAATGGTTCAACGCCATCTACACACCCATTGAAAACTTCCTTAACCGTCTGGACAACTGGTACGCCCATCTGCTGCGCTGGTGCGTCAACCACCGCAAGACCGTCGTGCTGATTGCCTTCGCCGTGTTCGGCGCCAGCCTCTCGCTGCTGACAGTCATCCCCACCGAGTTCTTCCCCACGCAGGACAACGCCCGACTAAGCGTCACCGTGAAACTGCCGCAGGGCACCCGTGTGGAGACCACCAAGGCCTTGGGAGACCGGATTGTAGAGGAGATTCGTGAAAAATACCCGGACGAGATCAAATCCATCAACTATTCCGTGGGTATGCCCGATGAGGACAACACCTGGAGCCTGATGCGCGACAACGGCACGCACCTGCTCTCATATAACATCCGCTTGGTGAAGAAGACCGAGCGTAAGAAGTTCATCACAGAGATCGCTGACGGTATCCGTGACATTTTGCGGCAACATATTGAAATCGTCTCCTCCACGGTCACCACCGGCCAAGGTAACATGGGTGGACAATCGACGGTGGACATCGAGTTGTACTGTTACGACTTCAACACCACCGACCAGTTTGCCGCCGACCTTGCCGCGCGCATGCGCAACGTGGAAGGCTGTTCCGAAGTGGTGATCAGCCGCGATGAGTACACCCCCGAATTGGAAGTGATTTTCGACCGCCAAAAGCTGGCCGAAAACGGACTGAACTCCACCACGGCAGCCAGCTATGTGCGCAACCGTTTCAATGGTTATACGGCCTCGCAGTTCCGTGAGGACGGTGACGAATACAACATCCGTGTGCGCTACGCCCCCGAATTCCGCGACGACGTGCATGCCATTGAGAACATCCTGATGTACAACAACCGCGGCCAAGGCATCCGCGTGGGCGACGTAGGCCATGTGGAAGAGACCTTCACCCCGCCGACCATCGTGCGCAAGGACCGTGAGCGTATGGTCAAGGTGTCGTGCGTGGTGGCCAAAGGCGCGGCCTTGAGCGAGTTGGTGGCCTCCGCCCAGCATGAGCTGGACCAGATGGACATCCCCGCCACCCTGGACTATAAAATCGGTGGAACATGGGAAGACCAGCAGGATGCCTTCGGCGACATGTTCACCTTGATGGCTCTCATCGTCATGCTGGTCTATGTAGTCATGGCCGCCCAGTTCGAATCCTTCATCTACCCCTTCGTCATCATGTTCTCCATCCCGTTCGCCTTCACCGGTGTATTCATCGGTCTGGCCGTGACACGCACCGCATTGGGCATCATGGCCCTCATCGGCGCGATGATGCTGATCGGCATTGTGGTCAAGAACGGCATCGTGCTGGTGGACTACACCAGCCTGTGTCGCGAGCGTGGCATGAGCATCAAGGATTCCGTGGTGGCCGGCGGACGCTCCCGTCTGCGTCCCATCCTGATGACCACCCTGACCACCGTGCTCGGCATGATCCCGCTGGCCATTGACCGGGGCGAAGGTGCCGAAATGTGGAACTCCATGGGTATGGTCGTGGCCTGGGGTCTTACCGTATCCACACTTGTAACCCTGATTCTTATTCCCATTCTGTACAGCAAATTCGCTGAATGGTCCGAGAAAGGCCAAGCCCGTCGTCGCGCCCGCCGCGAACGCAACAAAGCCCTCGGCGTCAACGAAGTGTAAATACAGCAATGCTCCTCCCCTGTACAGACGTCATATTATGGCGTCTGTACAAAAAGAAATCATAGCATAATCCACAAAAACACACATACAATGAAAGCCGTTTTCATATCGCTATACCAAGCCTTCTACGATGAGGTGATGGAAATTTTGGACAAAAACGAGATCCGCGGGTTCACCTACTGGAACGAGGTGCAGGGCCGCGGCAGTGACGACGGGGAGCCGCACTACGGCACCCACGCCTGGCCGACACTGAACTCCGCCGTGCTGGCCTTCGTGCCGGACGAGAAAGTGCGGCCGCTGCTCCACGACATCCACGAGCTGGACCTCTCCGCCGAGCAGCAGGGCCTCCGCGCCTTCGTGCTCAATGCCGAGGAGGTGACGGACAAGGATTGCTAAAACCGCATCGCCACTGCACCATATTCCAAAATGAATCTAATATTTCTATTTCAATCAGAAATATTTTTAAAATATTCCCCTCGTAAATAGAACTTTTTTGTATCTTTGCTCCCAAAAAGAGACAATGAGGGAGTTCTTTCTTATTATTGTGTTATTTTCGATAGGAGATGTGATCGCCCAGGAGTTGGAGCACCTGCGACCGATTCCCGTAACGGAAATCTCTTTGGTAACACGCGACACCTCGAGTTACAAGAACCCCATAGCCAAACAACTATGCTCCTATATCGACACAAGCATCACGTTTTACGAATGTCGTAATGACAAGGGTACTGTCGGTTTTTTACTGGATTTCCACTACAACCGCCCTTTCCATGGTTATAAAGCGATTTGGGAACATACATCCAACTCCTCGGAGGGCATCGCCATCCATGCAGGGCTGAAGGAGGTGCAGCGGGCTGAAATCCTGTTGGCCAATGAACTGGATCTTAAAGCCGACTCTTCTCAAATTATTCGTCGCGCCCTCACGGCTCCCAGGTTTTATCAATACGCTCGTCAATATATCTTTTATGTGGAAGGAGACGGTGACACTTGTGCGAGCATCAACTTCGCCATTCCAGAAGAATTCGACTGTCTGAACAGCCGATATCTAATGGTTTGCGACGGCGGAGACGATTACTGGAATGCCGTGCTCAACCTGTCAAAAGGGCGAATTCTAAACTATTATGTCAACGGTCCGGAAATCAAAACAGTAATGGGGCGTAGCAAAGAGCCGCATGGATTAATCCGTAACTGCATTTTCAGAAATGGAACCCTGTATCGAGAAGAGGCCATAACATACGACCAGTTACCTAAAAAAGTGCAGACGAAGGTCGAGAACCCTCACGACACCACGAATGCTTACATTGAAGTGCATCATAAAGGCCAGTTATATTACTTGATTTTCAGCAATAGCATTCAAAAAGGATATCGAGATGATGGGACGTGGTTGTTCACGGGTGCGGAGGATTTGTTCTGCGGTGATCTTCCGGAAAATCAATGGCAAAAGGTGCCGCACATCAAGAAGATGCTGTCCTACATTCACGACGACATGTCCCGTCGCGGACGCGACTTCCAAAAATACGGGAAGCTTATCTCACTGGAAGTCGTGGACAAACACTACGTCATCCACATCTGGTATTATCCAGACATTGATTACTACAAGATGTGGGCGGCCTACACCTTTGACCGCAAAGGCGATTTTGTTGGCATTGACATTGACGGATTTCATTGATTGTTGCATTTACGGAAAGCATGTAAACTAAAAAAAACACTATACAGAATTCCAAAATTTCCATATCTTTGCCGCACTAAAAACATCCATCATGTCAGAAATTAGTAGATTCTATGGCATTATCATCACCATGTATTTCCCAGATCATAACCCACCACATTTTCATGTCAGATAAAACGAATTTCGCGCTCTTATTGACATCGCCACAGGCAAAATGACTGGATCTATGAGCAGAAGGGCTTTAGAATTTGTATATGAATGGATGGATTTGCACAAAGATGAGTTATGGGAAAACTGGAGACGAATGGAAAATGGCGAACCTTTGAAATCAATTAAACCCTTAGAGTAAAATGGAAGAAATCAATAATATTATATGGGTTGTCGCGGCAGAAGTGCTTGACAATTATACGCTGCGGCTGACTTTCAACAACGGTAGTGTGAAAACCTTTGACTGCGAGCCTCTTATTCAACAGTTCCCTATTTTCAGCCCATTGCAGGACAAACAAAAATTCAACAACATCGCATTGGATGGTTGGACCGTGACTTGGGAGAACAATTCCATAGACATTGCCCCCGAATACCTTTACGAAAAAGGTGTTGCGGTGTATGAAGCGCGCGAAACAGCTGAGAGTTTTGTGGCGGAGGACAATGCTTCATATAATTCTGAAAAATAGAACCTACAACACACCTTATGAACATCGAAGAATTCCGGGAATTTAGCCTCTCGTTGGGCGAGGTGGAGGAGAAAATGCCCTTCGCGAAGATGCCCGGCGGAGACACCTTGTTAGTGTTTTACGTCAGCGGCCACACTTTTTGCTACTGTGACCTCAATGACCTCAGTGTGGTGGTGAAGTGCCAGACAGAGCGCATCCCCGATCTGCTCGACACAGCCGAAGGCGTGGAGCCGCCCGACAGCCACTTCAGCACCAAGTACTGGATCGGCATCAACCTGCAAACTATTAACACACAGCTACTAAAGGAACTGACGCAGAACTCGTATGAGATTGTGAAGGGGGAAGCTTTCAAAGAAGAGGAACACATTTTTGCCGCTATCGGCAATTATTTAGTATCTTTGTCGCAATTTTCGTTAGAATCTTGCCGATAGTATGGAAGACCAATACAAGGCATTGTTAGGGTATTTCAAAATCAAATATTAACTTTGAATCGGTCACATCAAAACCAATTTTGTAATTTTTCTATTTTTACCGATTGAATTCACATTCCTATGAAAAAATTCATCATTGCAACCATACTGTTACTGCTGACCGTGGGGAAGAGTTCCGCCCAAAGCCCTAAAGACACCATCATTTTCCGAAAAGGGGAAACAAAACTCGTGTTCCTGCCAGACAGCACCTACCAATATTTCGTGGATCCCTGCGACATTTGTCCACAGCTTACCCCTAACAACCTTCAAAGTTTTGGCCAATATTACCCATACAAGGACGAAACCTACTATCTTTTTTCGGATCCCTTGCTTGCAACACAACAGACGTGCAACATTGTGGAATCTCATGAGGACAACGACAATTTCACGTTCCGTTTCCACACCCCAAGCCCGAACTTCAAGGAGCACTTGATGCGTAACTGGCTGATATTCAACATAACAATCTATCTCATGCCTGATTCTTTGGAATGGGAATTGCTCCGCAACACATATATTCCAAATGACACTAATATCAAAGCTTTTTATACCACCGATACTCTTTTGGTTATCCCGAAGCCTGCAAAATCCGTCTGGTATTACAAAGTGAAAGTTTTCTCCAACAGCGAATTCGCCAACATTGCCCAATTCTCACTTCCAAGAGACAATCGAATAAGTTCCGACAACAACGTTTTCGACATCTACATGCCGATGATCACACCTGATTTTTTCCTATACGAACGGTTTTATGGCGATCCCGTGACCATCATAGACAAGGATGCCGTGTTGTTTCACAACAGAGTTTTACTTCGGGAAGGGGCATTCAAGCCCGTACAATATACTGATTACGATTCTATTCCTGAAAAATACTGGAAGTTTGTGAACGGCTATATTGACGCGTTTCGATGGCACATTGAATCAATAGATAATGAGGAGGAATAATATACCTGACGGCACAAATATCCACGAAAAACAACCATTATGATGAACATCGAAGAATTCCGTGAATATTGCCTCTCGTTGGGCGAGGTAGAGGAGAAAATGCCCTTCGCGAAGATGCCTGGCGGAGACACCTTGTTAGTGTTTTACGTCAGCGGCCACACTTTTTGCTATTGTGACCTCAATGACCTCAGTGTGGTGGTGAAATGCCAGACAGAGCGCATCCCCGATCTGCTCGACACAGCCGAAGGCGTGGAGCCTCCCGACAGTCACTTCAGCACCAAGTACTGGATCGGCATCAACCTGCAAACCATTAACACAGAGCTACTAAAGGAACTGACGCAGAACTCGTATGAGATTGTGAAAGGAAAGTATTCGAAGAAGAGAAAATAGTCTTCAACTTTTCCAGTTGAAAAACGCTTCCAAAACATAATGCACCAAAAACATAGCAAAGAGAATAGAATATCACAATTTGTGACGACCTATGGAATTATGTCAATACGCTTTATGGAGCCCTTGTTATTTGCCGATTGAGAAAAAATTTCACATATATGTTAAACGTCTCAATAAAAAGATTATCTTTGCCACGTTTTCAAAAAAGACTAAAAGATGAAAAGAGTAACTCTCAAGACACTGGAACAAACAGACAACGTCAGCCTATACTCTATCTGCTTTGATGGCAATGCCATTAGCGAATATGAGGCTTTTGTGGAGAAGTTCAAAAACGATGCCACTCTTAATAATGATTACAAAAAAATCATATTAGCATTAGAAAAAATCGTTGCGGTTGGAGCGTTCGAACGCTTTTTCCGTCCAGAAGGCAAAATAAGCGACAGAGTGACGGCTCTATCTATCGACTCTCGTAAACTAAGATTATATTGTCTTCGTATATCCGACCAAATTCTTATTGTCGGCAACGGAGGAATAAAAAGCACTCGCACTTACGAGGAAAGCACTGAATTAAGCGGTTATGTGATGGATTTGCAAGAATTCGACAAATTACTTGCTGAAGCGCAGAAGGATGGCACCATAACTATCGAAAAAAATGTAATCACAGGTATTGAAGGAAAAGTATTTCAATTATCATAACAATTGATATGAACACAAGGATATTTTCACCCATTCTGCAAGAAGCGCACGACTCAATAACGCCACAAGAGCGCGCCGCTTTTGACTTGAATTTCAGCATTTCTGAGAAGATATATCAAATTCTGCAAGCAAAAGGCATGACCAAACGTGATTTAGCAAAACTGACCGGCAAAAAAGAATCTGAGGTATCAAGATGGTTCTCTTTTGGTCACAATTTCACTTGCAAGACAGTCGCTTTGATTCAACAAGCACTTGGTGTACCTATTATTGAGATTGCCAAGTGACGAATATTTCAATACATTAGTAAATGAAACGGCGCAAAATCATTATTATTTCTTTATTCTTAGTTTTGCTCTTAGCGGTATTAGCAGAACTTATGATTTATTTATCGGCTATGCTTGATGGTAAATACGCACTAACTGAAGCAACTTACTATGCTCACATTAACAGCTTGGCCGTTGCACTCGTCATAAGCGATATTACCATTTTAGGTCTTTTGATATGGGTTGTCAATAAAAAGTAATTTCCTTATATGAGAAAACATTTCTTCTGCACCCTCGTTCTCCTTTTCTGTGCAACCCTCTCTTTCGCACAAACGCCATCCGACAAGTCTGGCGCAGTCCAAGACACGGCATTTGACCGCGGTTCCAACATAGTTTTTCCCGAGATAACGCCGCAACTGGTGGACAACCTTGAACTTTTAGGACGCGTTTGGGGATTCCTGAAGTATCACCACCCGACTATTTCCACAGGTGCGTACAACTGGGATCACGAGCTTTTCCGGATGCTGCCCGGCTATCTGCAGGCATCCGACAACAAGCAGCGTGACGCATATTTGGCCAAATGGATTCTTCATTATGGTAAAATCCCCGTCAACAAAGACGTCAAACCCGTTGACACCAATGCGTTCATAAAACCGGATTTGGCGTGGATCAACCCGGACAAACTGTCTCCAAAGCTCTACAAAACACTGATGAATGTCTATCAGAACCGCAATAACGGCTATTACTATGTGACCTATTCATCCCTCTGGGTGAAGAATGCGCAGTTCAACAATGAGAATCCTTATGCAGAGATGGAGTGCCCCGATGCCGGATTCAGGTTGCTGACCCTGTATCGTTACTGGAATATGGTGTATTATTTTTTTCCGTATCGGTATATGATGGACACAAACTGGAACACGGTGCTGAAGGATCATATTCCTTCTTTCATTTTGGCCAAAGACAAAAAAAACTATTGGAACACTGTCAGGCATCTGATTGCCCTGACAGACGACACCCACGGGGCTGTTTGGTCTTCAAAACCGTCAAAAACGTCGGATGTGTACTATCCTCCGTTCAGGGTGAAATTCTTGCAAAATGACACCATGGTGGTCTCCTCCTACTGGAATCCGGACAAAATCGACAGTGCCGGGCCGCATATTGGGGATGTTATCACGCATCTTGACGGGAAACCTGTTTCCTGGTGGGTTGACAGCTTGTCACCCTATTATGCAGCATCCAACCACCGTGCCAAGCTCCGTCAGCTGACTTGGCATATTTGCAACGGTTCTGAACCGACTGTTAACATCACCTTTGTATCGGATGGCATTCAGAAAAAGACCACTGTTTCGCGATATGACTATGAAGAATTCGGTTTCGAATTCCTGACGGATAGTGTCTGCTATAAAGATTTGGGCGACAGCATTGGATATGTTTCTATGGATGACATCTCCGGAGAATGGGTGGGACGCATAGCAGACACCCTGCACACCACAAAGGGGCTGATTCTGGATTTGAGGGAGTATCCGAACGAGACTGTCAACTACAGATTATACAAGGTCTTGTCCGACAAATCGAGGCCGTTTTTCAAGGCCACATATCCAGATTTAAGCAATCCCGGTGCTTTTAACTGGTTTAAACCCAGTTATACCGGTAAAGGGAAGGATGCCTATGCAGGCAAGATTGTCATTCTCATCAGTGAGATGTCGCAGAGCCACGCGGAGTTTTGCGCGATGATGTACCGCACACTCCCGAACAGCATTGTTATCGGCAACACCACATCGGGCGCGGATGGCGATGTGGTGGGAATCCGGCTTCCGGGCAAGGTCTGTTCCTATTTCTCCGGAATCGGCATCTATTATCCTGACGGCACAGAGACGCAGCGTGTGGGCATCATCCCCGACATCTACGTCTGGCCCACCGCCCAGAGCATCCGCGAGGGCCGTGACGAATTGCTGGAGAAGGCATTGGAATGGTTGAAACAATAAGGAGAAACCTATTTGTTGTTTTCAACTGATTCTTGAAATCTGTGGAAAATAGTTATCTTTGCCGCAAAAATTTTCATTCTATGAAAAAAATCCTATCCATCAGCCTTTTATTGGCAGTTATCCTGTTCGGCAACCTCTCCGCCCAAATCCAGCACTTCACCTGGCAGGGCGTGGAACGCGAATACCTTGTACGCACCCCGGCTAACCATAACGGTACACTTCCCGTGCTGTTCTTCCTGCATGGTCTGGGTGGCAATATCTCCAATTACGACCAAGGCTTCAATTTTACCCAGATTGCGGAGGAGTATCATTGGATGATTGTGTTGCCGCAGGCTCTTGACCAAGGCATTGGCACTATGTGGAACGCCGGTCTGGCCAGCAGCAGCATTGATGACTCCGGTTTCCTGATGGCCCTCCTCGACTCGCTGACGGCACAATATCAGCTCGACACCGACAGTGTTTTCTTCGCAGGCATGTCTATGGGCGGCTTTATGACGCACCGTATGGCCATCGAGCACGGCGACCGAATCGCCGCGTGCGTGGCGGTCAGTGGACTGATTTCCAGTATGGACGCTGTCCAAACGCCCGTCGCGCCCATGCGGATGCTCCACATCCACGGCACCAATGACAACGTGGTGGGTTACAACGGTTACTCTACTGCTTTCGGTATGAACCTCGGTCTCGGGGTGGATGCTATTATGGACTACTGGCAGAATGCCAACGGTTGCACGGGCGAGCCCACTATAGACACGCTTCCCGACCTCAAGAACGACGGTCTGCGCTTCATCCGATACACCTACAACTGCGGCACAGACCTGCAACTGCTTAAAGTGGTGAACGGCGTGCACGACTGGTATCATAATTCCGCCCAATATGATGTTGGCTACAAGGAGGTTATCTACGAGTTCTGCACGGGACGCAGCCTTCCGTCAAGTGTTGAAGTCCGCGAGACGGAGCACTTGCAAGTGTGGCCGAACCCCACGAGCGGAATCCTCAACATCCAACTCACCAATCACAAATCACCAATCATCGAGATTAAGGTTTACGATGTGTTTGGAAAATTGTTGGATATTGTAGAGACTTGCTATGGCGCGTCTCTACAGACCGTACGGATTGATTTGTCCCGTTACCAAGACGGCATCTATTTCGTACAGGCGGGCAACGATGCGGTGACGAAGGTTGTGGTGGCACGTTGATATTTCCCCACAGAACTCGCAGATTTACACGGATTTTTTCTGCGTCAGTCTGCGAGTTCTGCGGGAAAAACCAAATAGACTTTTATATCATCATCTTCTCCAATCTCGTCCAGTCGATTTCCGGATGAGGTTGGAAGAAACGGTCGTGCCTCTCGGAACGGTACAACATGACATCTTCGGGGTTGATGTTCCATTGCGTCTCGTCTTCGGTGATGGCGACCAACAGATCCTCCGCCCCGTAACAGAGATACAAACATTCTCCGATGTGCTTTTTGAACAGCTCCGGCTTGCACCAGGCCTGCACCGTACAGGAGCAAAAGCATCCGATATCGTCCACCAGGTCACAAAGTACCTGTCGTGACACGCCACACGGGAAGGTTATGGCATAACTGCCTTCGCCGCGCTTCCAGAGCAGCGGCAGATTTTCAAGTGTACCCTCGTCCTCAGCCATATTGTCCAAAAGCAGTGTCTCCAACTGCTCGTAACCGGTCACATTGTCCAGCAAGATGAGGGTGGTGGTATCTATGGGATTGCGAAACCTTTCCTCTTGGATGGCGGCCAGTTGTCTGAACTGTTCCCTTTTGAGCAGTTGGTCTTTCAAAGCCCTCTTGCGCATAATTCGGCCATAAAACAGGGCAGCATAGAGGAAAAAGAGCGAGCCGCCGGCCATCAGCAGTATGATGAGATAGGCAAAGAAACCGGGCGACCAGGAGGGGTCAGACAGCTTTTCTTTAATGAAAAGAAAGGGTATCAGGGCGAAAATCACCGCTTGGAGTATAGATGCTACCCTGATAAACACATTGCCGTATTTCTCGAAAAACAACATGCTACTACTTTTTTTCAATTGCGGCACAAAAATAATCATTTCTTTGATATCGTTGTTGATTATTAAGATAGCAAAAAGACTCTTGCTCTTTTTACAAATAGATTTACAGCGGTTCAATCTTTAAAGATTTTTTTTTTTTGCTTTTTCAATCATGAAAGATTTTTTGTATTTTTGCAGACAAAAATAATGCCCTATGGAATCGCAGAATATGGAATATCTTTTCCAGATGTCACGTCGTAAGATTGAGGAGGTCAAAACGGATTTTTACCGCTCCCTATACTGGAAAATCAATTGGAACAATCGCTTAATCGGCATTAAAGGCTGCAAGGGGGTGGGTAAAACCACGATGTTGTTACAGCATATCAAGGAATCGATTCCGGATAAGAACGAGGTGTTGTATGTGTCTTTAGACAATATCTGGTTTGAGGCAAACTCACTGGTTTCATTAGTGGAATACCATTACACGCACGGGGGCTGTTATGTTTTCCTGGACGAGATCCATTATCTTCAGAATTGGCAGACTGTATTGAAAAATTTGTATGACGATTATCCTGATATGAAGTTCTGTTACACAGGATCTTCCGTATTGAAGATGGATGTTCACGGGAAAGATTTGTCTCGGCGCCAGCGCGTGTACAGCCTCCCTCGACTCTCTTTCAGAGAGTTTTTGGAGATGGAGGGGCTCTATAGCGGTCCTTCTCTCACACTACAGGATCTGCTTGATCGACACGTTGATATTGCTGCAGATATTGTATCTAAATTCAAAGTGCTGCCAGCTTTTGAGAACTATCTTCAATATGGGTGTTATCCTTTTTACAAGGAAGAAGGTGATGGGTTCTTATTACGTCTTCAGGATGCCGTTCGTATGACTCTTGAAAATGATCTGCCGCAGACTGTTGAAATATCCTTTTCCACAATCCAAAAGATCAAGCAGATGTTGATGATTCTTGCCGCGCGTGTGCCTCAAACTCCAAATATGTCATTGCTTTATAATCAGTTAGAGACAAATCGAGAGCAGGGATTGAAAATGTTGTATTTTTTGGAACAAGCAGGATTGTTGGCTTTGCTGACACGGGAAGGCAAAAGTTTGAAGCATCTTCCCAAGCCTGACAAACTCTATTTGGGTGATTGCAATTTGATGTATGCATTGAGCCCGCGTGTGGATACAGGGACGCTGCGGGAAACCTTCTTCTGCCAGCAAATGTGTACGGACAATGAGCTGCTGTTGCCTGCTGCTGGCGACTTTCTTGTTAACCGTAAATTCTTATTCGAAGTGGGGGGGCGAGGGAAAGATTTCAGCCAGATAAAGGATGTCCCGGATAGTTTTTTGGCAGTTGATGGGATTGAAATCGGCCATCACAATCGGATTCCATTATGGCTTTTCGGTTTTTTGTATTGAGGTTTTCAGCACCAGTCTGCTCAATCTTCGGAAAATTAATTTGTAACTTTTTTTATTTTCAGTTGTACAAACAAAAAAATTGTATATTTGCAACCGCGAAAAATATAAAATTACATAACATATGAAACGAGTGTACACTTTTCTCTCATTGGTCATGGCCGTTGTCTTAACATGCGCTGCGTCAATAACATACGCACAATGCGACAACGACACTTTCATTTACGGAGGCAAGAGTTCGGGGTCCTGCAAAAAGGGCATCGCTGTTGCAATCGGACAGCATGAAACGCCGACCGCCGCGTTAACCCTCCCCCATTTCAAGGGTGGGAACAAGGCCATGTGCCGCTACATCAACAAAACAAAAGTCTATCCGGTGAACCTGAAAAGCCAGCGCGCTTCCGGTACGGCTGTCGTCCAAGCCAAGGTCCTGGCCGACAGTACCATCACCGATGTCGAACTGGTGACCAGTTCCGGTTACAAAGAGATGGATGACGAAGCCGTCCGCGTGGTCAAGTCCTTCCCCAAAATGTGTCCGGCCACCCAAAGCTGCACCGCACAGGACATGATCCTGCAAATCCCGGTCACTTTCTCCATGGAAGAGGAAGAAGCCAAAGTCAAACTGGCTGAAACCAAGAAACAGGTCAGATCTATCGGACCCATCACCCTCTATTTCGAGAACGACCGTCCGGACCCGCGCACCAAACAAGACTACACCAGCACAGAGTACAAGGGCCTCTATGACAACTATATGAATCAGAGATCCAAATACATCACCGAAGCGGCTAACGGCTTGACCGGCAATGCCAAATCGCAAGCCGAGAATGAAGTCAAGACCTTCTTCGACGACTCCATCGCCACGGGCTACAACCGTCTGCAGAAGCTGACCGACGCCCTTGTGGAAGTGCTGGAAGCCGGCTACAGCGTCTCCTTCAACATCAGCGGCTTCGCCAGCCCGCTCAGCAACAGCGACTACAACATGCACCTCTCCTCCCGCCGTATCGAAAGCGTGCTCAACTACATGAAGCAAGCCAACGGCGGCAAGCTGGCTCCCTACATCACGGGGCAGAAATCCGGCCTGACCATCTACAAGAACCCGAAAGGCGAGGTTGCCCATGCTGAAACCTCTACCGCCCAGCGCGTCACGGTTTACGGTCTGCAGGCTGCTAAGGACAGAAGAATCGTCATCGACAATGTCCAAGTGAAATAACGGACATTCCGCTGAAATATAAAAGAGCCTCCGTTGGGAGGCTCTTTTTTTATTCGTTCTTTTTCAGATAAACATACAAATCCGCCGCTTTCTTCGGCCCGATCACGGCGGCCAACTCCAGCTCGGAAGCGGCTCGTATGCGTTTCAAAGACTTGAACTCCGACAGAAGCCGCTGCTTCAACACCGTCCCGATGCCCGGAGCAGCGTCCAAAACCGACGCGATGCTGGTCTTCGACCGTCGTTTCCGGTGATGCGTGATGCCGAAGCGGTGTACCTCATCGCGCACCTGCTGTAGCAACTTCTGCGCCTCCGACTTCTTGTCAATATACACGGGCAAATCATCGCCCACCTTATAAATATCCTCCAAACGTTTGGCAATGCCCACCAGCATCAGCCGGTCTTCTATATGAAGACTGCAAATCGCCTGATAGGCAGCATGGAGCTGCCCTTTCCCGCCATCTATCACAACCAGGTCGGGCAGCGGTTTCTCCTCCTCCAAAAGACGGTGATAACGCCGATAGACCACCTCTTCCATGGTGGCGAAATCGTCGGCGCCCACCACCGTTTTGATATTATAATGCCGGTATTCCTTTTTGGCGGGTTTGCCGTCCATAAAACAAATCATAGCGGCCACGGGATCCTCGCCCTGCGTGTTCGAGTTGTCAAAGCACTCAATATGGCGGGGCAGGGACTTCATGCCCAGCGCCTGCTGCAAAGCCTGAAGCACCCGCTGGCTCCGACGCTCGGGATTGACGAGATCCTGCCGTTTCTTTTTCTCCAACATGTAAAAATGGGCGTTGCGCACAGCCAGTTCCAGCAATTTGTGCTTGTCACCACGCTGCGGCACTGTAAAACTCCAGTCACCCGGTTCAATGGACGGCAAAAAGGGCACTATAACCGTAGGACAAAGGCCGTTCAAACGGTCTTTCATCTCTAAAACAGCATCCCAGAGCAGGTCTTCCCTGTCGCTGTCTAACGCATGCTCTATCTCCAATGTCTGCGCCTGCACGATGGCACCATCTACGATACGGAGGAAGCTGACGTATGCGCAACGGCCATCGTCCTCCATGCCGAACACATCGGTATCCGTCAACTGCGGGTTCACCACCACCGATTTGGCCACAAACTGTTCCAGCGACTCGATTTTCCGTTTCAGAACGGCGGCCTGCTCAAACTCCCAGCGTTCGGCACAGGCCATCATCTCCTCCTTGAGCTGGGCGATGACCTGACGTCGGTTGCCCTTTATGATCTCCACAATCCGCTCAATATTCTGCTGGTATTCCGCTGCCGTGATATTGCCGCAGCAGGGGGCCGGGCACTTCTTCAGCTGATACTGCATACAAGGGCGTTCCTGACGGACCAGCCGGCGGCAAGTGCGCAGCATGAACAGGTCGTTGATCGTGTCCAACAGGGCGTTCATGTGCTTCACGGAGGCATACGGCCCGAACAGGCGCATCTTGTCCGGCTCCTGATGGCGGGTCGGATATACGCGGGGAAACTCCTCCTTGGTCACGGCAATCCACGGGTAGGACTTGTCATCCTTCAGCATAATGTTATACCGTGGCTTGAATTGCTTGATCATGCTGTTTTCCAACAGCAGCGCCTCCCATTCCGTGTCCACCACCGTGGTCTGTATATCGCGGATCTTGGTCACCAGCATCCGTACCTTCGATGAATCGTGTTCCTTGGTGAAGTAGGAAGAGACACGCCTCTTGAGGCGCTTGGCCTTCCCCACATAGATGATTTTCCCCGTCTCGTCCAAAAAACGATATACACCGGGCTTTTCCGGCAGCGACTTCAAGATTAACAATACGTTTTCTGGGACTACTCGCATAGAGGGGTTATATTATGGATTTTAAATATCAATATTAATCTCAAAGGGGAAAATGCAGATGGCATACACTGCGTTTCAAAGAGATAGTGGTGAACTACGCAAACTCGTATTGCAGAATTGGAATGTTTAACGCATCCTCCAGTTTGCATATGGTTTCAAGAGATAGGTTCTCCTCCCCTTTCAACAGACGGGATATATATTGTGGTGAACATCCCATTCTCTCGGCAACATCCTGTCTTGAAAGATTTTGCCTTTTCATTGCCATGGCCGCTTTAATGGCAATTTTTCGGGAATACTTCAGCCAGCCCCTTACTTTAGCGTAATGGGCTCTCTCTTCTTCCACTCGCCATTCTGCGGAATCTTTTGTCTGGTATCGACTCAATCGATCAATTGCCTCGTCTAATGTCATGTTTCAAGTTCCTTTTTATAATCAGTGAAAATATCCTCATCAAACACACGCTCTTGTATTAGAAAATTCCGGACCTTCTCCATCTTTTCCAATTCCTGCAAAGTATGCTCTCTTTCCTGCATTGTCCGTGTTAATTTAATTGCGCCACCTGTAATGATATAAATACCCATACTCAATTTGATGGCATACAAACGCAACCAGCTTCTGCGATGAAGACGACCCTTTTCTTTTCCAAGCAACATCTCACTAATGCGATTGTTGTCCAGCGGACGGAAAAACTGATCAAGATTTGCTTCCGGAGAGATGTCCATGATGATACATGCCAATTCATCCCTATCCTCCATAGTTTGATAGATAGCATCTTCAATATTAGTAATTCTGAAATAGGAAATCAGATCATCAAAATTTTGTGTGAAAAAATCAGCCAACCAACCCGCATCACTCCATTGCGACAGCACCTTTTGGAGGGCATTTTCATTGTCCTTATCAAATCGAACGGCCCACAACCGACCATCATCCAATATTCTGTCAAAAGTCATCGTTTTATTCTTCACTAAAACATCGCTGCAAAGATACACTTTTTTCAATATTGCAACTTATAGGTTTCAATCTTTTATTCCTTGAGACTTTCTATTATAGATTTTATCCCCATAAAACAGATAAAAAGCAGCAGCAAGAGTCCGTTTGCAAGACAAAAAAAAGAAGCAAGTGCACTATTTATTTTCGTATCTTTGCCCATCAAAAAAAACAATATGAAAATAAAGGCCATGATATTCGCCGCCGGGTTAGGCACCCGGCTATACCCGCTGACCGCCAACCGGCCCAAGGCGCTGGTACGGATGAACGGCATCCCCCTGCTGCAGCATGTGCTGGACAAACTCATCGCATCCGGCATTGACAACATCGTCGTCAATGTGCACCATTTCCCCGACCAGATCATAGATTTCATCAAAGGGCATCCGTTCCAGGCCGACATCCGGATTTCCGACGAGCGTGCCTACCTCCGCGACACGGCGGGAGGACTGAAATTCGCGGAGCCATTTCTGGACAATTGCGATGCCATCCTGCTCTACAACACGGACATCATCACCTCGTTGTCGATTCCAGATTTCATCGCCCACCACAAAAAGAGCGGTGCTGATGTAACTTTGGCCGTCCGGAAGCGTATGACGCAACGATATTTCCTCTTCGAGGAGGAAGACATGCGTCTGTGCGGGTGGCGCAATCACGCTAACGGACAGGAGATTTCACCCCGGACACCCAGCCGACCTGTGGAGCTTGCCTTCAGCGGGATCCACATCGTGAACCGAGATTTCCTGAACCACATCCCCACTGTGGAGATGCTTTCGCTCACCCCGTTGTACCTGCAACTTGTCAACAATTTATACATAAAAGGCTATCAACACGATTTTGACGAATGGATAGACATCGGCAAGTACAAAGAATATCATAACATATTGTCTTAAAATTAATTACAACATACAAAAACCAACTTTCACCCTATTGTTATAAACAAATATTTTTAAAAATCAAGTTCATAACCTATTTTTTTTAAACTTTTTTTGTGCCAATTTTGCAGCGTAAAAAACCACCCTCTCAGGGGTCGTTCAACAAGCTGAAAAATAATCATATAATAAAAAAGTAGAGATAATGGTTGAGAAACTTACGAAAGATTTCCGTTCAGTATGGGGGAATTGTTTATCTACCATAAAAGACATTGTTGGTGAGGAAGCATTCGAGACATGGTTTGTGCCCATCGTGCCGGTTGCCTTGGAAGAGAACACACTAATCATACAATTACCGAGCCATCTTTACTATGAATCCTTGGAAGAGCACTATGTCAATGTGTTGAAAAGCGTCATCAAGAAGGAGCTGGGGCCCAGCGGCAAGCTGAAATACAAGATCATCATGGAGCAGCAGCCGGATCCCGCCCAGTCGCGCACCATCACCCTACCCTCCCACAACCGTCCGGCCGTCAGCAACCCTCCGACGCTGGCGCCCATCGATGTATATAACACCTCCAACAAGGAGATTCCGGACCCCTTCATCCTGCCGGGCATCCAGAAGCACAAAATACCCTCCAACCTGGTGGACACTCTGACCTTTGACAACTACGTGGAAGGCGACTGCAACCGTCTGGCGCGTTCGGCCGGTTGGGCCATCAGCAAGAACCCGGGGAAGACTTCCTTCAACCCGCTCTTCATCTACTCGGATGTGGGCCTTGGCAAGACGCATTTAGTCAACGCCATCGGCGTGCAGACCAAGATCAATTTTCCGGACAAGACCGTTGTCTATGTCAGCTCCGACACCTTCTACCAGCAGTATATCGAGGCCATCAAGACCAAGAACCTCAACGATTTCCTTTGGTTTTACCAGGCGGTGGACATGCTGATTATCGACGACATCCAGTTCATTGCCGGCGGGAAAGGCAAGACGCAGGAGGCCTTCTTCCACATTTTCAACTCGCTCCACCAGAACAACAAGCAGATCATCATCACGGCGGACAAGTCGCCGGTGGAGATTTCCGGCTTCGAACCGCGGTTGCTGAACCGTTTCAAATGGGGACTCACTGCTGACCTGCAGGTGCCGGATTTGGAGACGAGAATCGCCATTATCAACAAGAAGTTAGAGAACAACGGCATCACCTTCCCGAAAGAAGTGGTGGACTACCTTGCGCTGCGCATCACTTCGAACACCCGTGAGATGGAAGGGGCCATGATTGCCATCTTGGCGCAGGCGTCTCTCAACCACCGCGCCATCACCGTGGAACTGGCCAAAGAGATGGTTGACAAGTACGTGAAAACCAATGCAAAAGAGATCTCCATCGAGTACATCCAGAAGATCATCTGCGACTACTTCAAGATTTCCACGGAGGCCATCAACGCCCGCACACGCAAGCGCGAAATCGTACAGGCGCGCCAGCTGAGCATGTACTTCGCCAAGAAATACACGAAACTGCCTCTCTCGCTCATCGGAGCCTACTGCGGAAACAAGGACCATGCCACCGTGCTGCACGCCTGCCGCACCATCAACAACCTCTATGAAACGGAGAAGAAAATGAAAATGTATGTGGACGATATTGACAAAAAAATGAAAATTTGATTTTTTTGAATACCGTATTGCATTTGTATATATTATTGCTTATCTTTGCAGTCGTTAAAATTCTATCTGCAAAATGAAGAAAAGGTGGATATGTCAGCAATTACCCGACCCGGCGGTTGTCGAGCAGTTTGCATCCAAGCTCTCGATTGAAAAGCCGCTGGCTTCCCTTTTGCTTCAGCGGGGCATCAACACTGTGGAGGCCGCCAACGCCTTCTTCAACCCCGACATCAACATGCTGCACGACCCCTTCCTGATGAAGGACATGGACAAGGCCGTGAAGCGGCTCTCTACGGCCATCATCAACAACGAGAAGATCCTCGTGTACGGCGACTACGATGTGGACGGCACGTCCGCCGTGGCCCTACTCTACTCTTTCCTGTGCGAGATTATCGGCACCAACTACAAGCAGTTAGTCGAATTCTACATCCCCGACCGCTATTTGGAAGGCTACGGAATCTCCGACCAGGGCATCGAGTACTGCAAGGAGAACAACATCAACCTGCTGATTTCGTTGGACTGCGGCATCAAGGCAAACGACAAGGTGGCGCAGGCCGCGGCGTACGGCATTGATGTCATCATCTGCGACCACCATTTGGAGGGCGACGAGCTGCCCCCCGCCGTCGCCATTCTGGATCCCAAGCGCAAGGACTGTCCATACCCGTACAAGGAACTCTCCGGCTGCGGCGTCGGCTTCAAGCTCATCCAGGGCTACTGCCAGCACTACAAGCTGCCCGACCAGTTGTGGCTGTCGCGCATGGACCTGGTGGCCATCAGCATCGCCTCCGACATTGTGGCCATCACTGGCGAGAACCGCATCCTCGCCCATTTCGGGCTGGAGATCATCAACAAGTTCCCGCGCGTCGGCATCAAGTCCATTCTGGACCAAGCCGGCATCAAGCTCCATTTCCCCTTCAAGGAGGAGACCATCTTCTCGCGCGTCATCTCCATCTCCGATTTAGTCTTCTACGTGGGCCCGCGCATCAATGCCGCCGGACGCATGAAAAGCGGACGCGAGTCGGTGCGCCTCTTCATCAGCGAGGATGAAGACAAATCGGCCGACATCGGCAAGCGCATCAACACACAAAACGAGCAGCGCAAGGAGCTGGACCGCAACGCCACGGAAGAGGCCATCCACATGATCCGCGATTCGCACGAATACGTGAACCGCAAGAGCATCGTGGTCTATAACCCGACCTGGTTCAAGGGCATCATCGGAATCGTCGCCTCCCGCCTTGTGGAGGAGTTCTACAAGCCCACCATTGTGCTCACCAAATCCTCCGACGGCCTGATCACGGGTTCCGCCCGTTCCGTCAAGGAGTTCAACATCTACGACGGCATCGACTACTGTTCGGACCTGCTGGAGCACTTCGGCGGCCACAAATTCGCCGCCGGCCTCTCCATGAAAGAGGAAAACCTGGAGGAGTTCATCGAAAAGTTCGAGCAATATGTACACGACAACTTAGAGGAGCGTTCCATCATCCCGGAGATTTCCGTGGACATGCCGCTGGACCTCTCCGACATCACCCATAGTTTCCTCAACAACCTGAAACGGTTCGCGCCGTTCGGGCCGGGCAATATGGAGCCCATTTTCCAATCGCGCGGCGTGGTGGACGAGGGCGTGGGGCGCATAGTGGGCGACAAGCACCTCAAATGCCGCGTGCTCTATCCCGACAGGCCTGTGCAACCCATCGACGCAATCGCCTTCAACATGAAGGACAAGCTCGCCATCATCCAGAACAACAAGCCCTTTGACTTGCTGTACCATGTGGAGGAGAACGTGTGGAACAACACGGTGAATATCCAGTTGAATGTGAAGGATATGCGTCCCTGCGGCACCGCCGAATAACCATTTCCCGACATGAAAATTGCGGTCAATACGCGTCTTCTTTTAAAAGACCGGCTCGAGGGCATCGGCTGGTTCTCGCATGAGAGTCTCCGCCGTATCGTATGCCAACACCCCGAGCACCAGTTCTATTTCCTCTTCGACCGCCCGTTTGACGAGTCTTTCGTCTATAGCTCCAACGTGACACCCATCGTGGCCCATCCACCCGCACGCCATCCCTACCTCTGGTATCTCTTTTTCGAGATGGGGATTCCCTACCAGCTCCGGAAAATCAAGCCTGACCTATTCCTTTCCCCCGACGGGTGGATTCCATTGCATCTCAACCCAGACATCAAGGTGGTGGATGTCATCCACGATTTGAATTTCGAGCATCATCCGGAATTTATCAAACCCACTGTATTACGATACTACCGTCGTTTCTTCCATCGTTTCGCCCAAACCGCCGACCGCATTGCCACCGTCTCGGAATACACCCGGCAGGACATACACCAACTGTACCAAGTGCCATTGGAGAACATCGATGTGGTCTATAACGGCTGCAACGAACTTTTCCACCCTCTATCCGAGGACGAGAAAACGCATGTACGGGAAGCGTACGCCCATGGGTGCGACTATTTCCTGTTCGTGGGGCTCATCCATAAGCGCAAGAACCTCGACACCATCTTCCGCGCATTCGACCATTTCAAGGAGCGGACAGACAACGACATGAAGTTGGTGGTGGTGGGCGACAAGAAATGGTGGCAAGGCGATATTGAAGACAGTTACAACGCCATGCGCCACCGGGAGGACGTCATCATGCTCGGGCGGCAGTCCATGCCCGTGCTGACGCAGTTGACCAGCGCCGCCCGAGCATTGGTCTATGCGTCCCTTTTCGAGGGTTTCGGCATCCCCATCCTGGAAGCCTTCCATGCCGAGACGGCAGTCATCACCTCCAACGTCACCTCCATGCCCGAGGTGGCCGGCGATGCCGCATTATTGGTGGATCCCCATCACGAAGAGGAAATCACGGAAGCCATGCTTGCCCTCTGGCGGGAAAACGAACTCCGAAACCGCCTTATTGACAGAGGGCGCACACGCCGCGAATGCTTCAGCTGGCAGCAAACCGCCGACAAGCTCTGGCAAACCATCGAAGCGGCGGGAATGTAGCTGTCGGCGGTTTGCGGTTTAATTTTGGCTATTGGCCGTTAGCTATTAGCTGTTGGCTTTGGTCTTTGGTCCTTGGTCTTAGTTTCTTAACTTCTCAGTTCCTTAACTTCTCATTTTAACGCTTCAACAAAAAAGGAGCCGACACCTTCCGGTATCGGCTCCTTGGCTTTTATAATCGTATTAAACGTCTGACTATTTCTTCACGAAGGATTTCGTCACCACACCCTTCTCCGTGCTGATGCGCACAAAGTACATGCCAGCGGAGAGTTCATGGGCATCGACGACAGCCGTGTTGCTGTTCACCTCAACACTCTTCAACAGCTTACCATACACATCATACACATTCACACTGTTAATTGTAAATTGTTCATTGGTAATTGTAAACTGTCCGTTGTTCGGGTTCGGGTAGAGGCTGGTAGCCAACTCGTAATCGCTAATGCCGTCAGTTGCTGTGGTGAACGTCACCGTGTTGGAAGGATCGCTTTGGCCATCGGCGCAGTTGGCAACCACATTCACGGTGTAGGTCGTGGCCGGTTGCAAGCCCGTGAGCGTGTAAGGATGCTCATTGGCCGTAGCGGATGACGACTGGGCAGCATTCTCCTCCTTATAGATTACCGTCCAAGAGGTGACATTGCCGTTCTGTGCCCAATCGAGCACCACACTGTTCTTCGTTGTATTCGTGGCGGTCAGACCAGTCGGAGCGTTGCACGGATCCGGTCCAGGACCCTGGGCTTGCGTTTGGAAGGTGACAACTGTTGTCCAGTCGGAGGTGGCATCGCCGCAGTTGGCGCGCACACGCACATCATACTGTGTGCCAGCGGTCAGGCCTGTGATGTTGTAGGAGGTTGTCTGCGTCGGGATAGTATTGCCCCAAGTGTTGGAGCTGTGCAGCTTGTACTGAACATCCCAAGCGGTCTCCGTGCCGCCCGCCGTCCACGTGGCTGTAGCAGAAGTCTGCGTAATGGTGGCAGCTGCCACGGCAAGGCCCGTAGGCACGTCGCAGGTCGGAGTCGGAGGTACGATGGTGGTGTCTTCCTCAATAAGGACATCATCCATATACAAAGCACCTGAATTGCTCGGATGATACGACATGAACGCAACATAACGACCGTTACCCGTATAGGATGCAAACGAAACGGTATGAGGTTCAAAGGCTGTCGTAGAAGTATTGTAAAGGGTATCCATTGCAACAAAGGTGGTTGCATCCATCGGATTCGTCATGGCACCTACAATCAGGCCGATAGAAGTATAGGTCGAGGATCTGAATTGCACGGAAACTTTCACCGTGTTCATAGCATAGGTGGAGGCTATCTCAGGAGCAGCGACCAAAGAGTATGTACCGGCGGACGAGCCATAGAAATAGAGGGAGCGATTACCAGAAGAGTAGTATGTACCAGAAATATACGGATAATTGGCGCCATACGTACTATTCCATGTCCAGCACATCGGATGCGAATTTGTTCCTGTCGTCGTGTAGGAATCAAAGTTTTCGGCATGAGGCAGCGTAATGACATCACATTCCGTGGTAAACGTTGTCACTGGTGACCATGAGGAATAGGTGTTGTCAGAACAAAGAGTTCTCACATAAATGTCATACGTGGTGGCGGCTGTGAGGCCTGTCAAATTCACTGTGGCGGTGTTGGTGGGAACCGGAGTGCCGGAAGTGGGTGCCTGACCCTGAGCCACACACACATACTCCCAGTTGGCATCCGACTGCTCAGCCGGAATAATGGTAAAGGAGGCCGTGTTGGTGGTCACCGTGCCTACTGTAACCATGCTCGGAGCGGAGCAGCTTCTCGACTGGATGGAAAGCGAATCGATGATGGCCGGCGGATTGGTACCTCCACCTCCGTCGTTCGTCCACATGAAATAGAGACGCTTGTAAGTGTTGGAATAGGTTGCGCCGTCCAGTACTGTGCTGAAGAAGTCACCAGTCCCTTTGAGGTTCAGTTTCTGGACCAGTTCCACAGAACCAGCCGGTTTGTAAGTGGTGTCGGTAGGTGTCACACGCACACCCAAAGCTGTCGGAGTTATCGGTTCTCCGATATAGACTTTGAAGAAGTCGTATGTGGATTCACCCTGGCAAGCCCAACTGAAACTCAAATCAAATTCGGCAGCCTGCGGGAACTGAACATCGCGGTAAGCCCAAACCGTACCAATGGCTGACGAAGTGGTATAAGCTGCCGTTGCTCCGTTATCGTTCGACACGTAGAGGTGAGCATGGCTATCGCCCGTAGGTGTGCCAATATACCATTTGTTGGTGGCATTGCCGTTCACAATACCCCATTCGGCATTCTCCGTAGCATTGGAGAAATCGATGACAAACGGCACCTGTGCCGGATTGTCGGAAAGGGTGGCGAAACTGATCTTAACCCATTCGCTGTTACCTTCTCCGTTGGAGCATATTGTACGCACATAAAAGTCATAACCGGTGTTGCCCGTCAAGCCACTTAAGGCTTGCGTGGTGCTGTTCACCGTCTGAGCCTGCGAGTAGTCAGGTTCCTGTCCTTGAGGCACATACAACATCTGCCAAGTGCCTTCGTTCGGATCATCCGTCCAGGAAACCGTAGCGGCGCTGGACGTAACATTGGATGCGGTAACGGCGGTCGGAGCGCCGCAAGCCGGTGCGATGTCAATCGTGATGTCATCCAAATACATGTAATTATAAGCTCCTATCATTTCGCCACTACACAGGAAAGCGATATACTGGCCGGGGTTGGTCACATTCTCGAAGGTAGCGGAGAACTGCTGCCATGTGGAGGTGGTTGTCGGGGAGACCGTATCCACCGGCACAAAGGTGCTCACATTCGTCGGGTCGCTCATGACGCCCACCACCATGTTGTAACTGGAGCTGGACTTGTACAACCAGAATTTGACCTGCAGAGAGGAAACCGGATACAGAGAATCTATCTCCGGCATAATGGCCAGGTTATACGTGGTGGAACTCGTATAGAAATACATGGAGTTACCATTGGGATCATGCGAATAGGTAGCACTGATGTACGGATAGTGGCTCGTACCAGAGACGTATGTGCTTCTGCTATCCCAACAAGCCGGATATGAGGAGGAAGAGGCCGTTTCATTACTGAAGTCCTCGCTATACGGAATGGTGATCTTGCCACATCCCGTACGGAAACTCACGGTAGTCCAGTCGCTCAAGTCACCGGTGACACACAACGACTGCATCCGAACCTCATAAATCGTGTTGCTGGTCAGGTTGTTCAAGGTGTAAGGAGAGCTTTGGCCGGAACCGACGCTTGTCCAAGCCGTATCGCTGGCTTTCTTATATTCGATATTCCAGTCCGGCTCGCCGTTGCCGTCCGCCCAGATCACGTCGGCAGTGTTCTCTGTAATATTGACCACCATGACATTCGGAGCCACACAGGTAATCAAGCTGTCGCAAGCGGCCCCTAAAATCATGTTAGCTCTGTAGCTGTACGTACTTCCGGTAACAGCAGCTGTCGGATTCTGAGGGTCAATATTGTTTTGATCACTTTGGTAATAAACAGATTTACTTGTTGCGCTATGGGTTTTGAATATGTATGCAGTACCGTCATAGTCATCCGAATTGTCATCTATAGCCACCACAAGGTTATCGCTACCATTATAATGGAAGACAGAGTCGAAATTGAAGGTGTTCCAACCCTGCTGACAATTCATCGGACCGGTATAAACCAGATGCAGACTGTCTTTAGGAACATAATTGCTGGAGGAGGAGAACGTACTCTGCGGCGTATGGCCAAGGTAAATGTTCACATTGGTCTTGGAAGTCATCGGAGATGTATAACTGTATTCAAAAGCGATACTTCTCAAATCAGCAGAGCCATTCATTTCCGAACTTGAAATCAGCTGCTGTGTATAAGAGTAGTGGTAGTAATTACCAATCGGAACGTAGTAGCTTGTGCTGGACGTTGTACCTGCTATGGAGACTTCTCCACCGGCAAGGCACTTCGTGGAGAAGGTTTCCGTCACCCAACCGCTCTCGAAACCGTTGTCGCAGGCGGCCTTCACACGCACATCATACGAGGTAGTCGGGTTGAGGCCGGAAAGGATGTAGTTGGTGGCCGTGAGGCTGTTCACCGTAGTCCACGAATCCAGACCGTGCTCACTGTATTCCAACGTATAGTCGGTAGTAGTACCCATCGGACCGTCATTCCAAGAGACAAGAGCCGAAGTACCGGCAATGGAGGAGACCTCCAATTCGCTCACAGGCGAACAAATCGGAGCTCTATCCAACACCACATCGTCCACATACATGGAGTACAAGGAAGATGAGCCAACAAAGCGGAAGGCTACATGGCGGCCCGTTCCGGTGTAATTGCGGAAGAACACCGTATAAGGTTCCCATGTGCTGGCGGTCGTCACCGAGATCGTTTGCACCACATCGAACGTGGTATCCACAGCAGGATTACGAACCAAGCCCACCTGAATCTGAGGTGCAATATTCGAACCATACAACCAGAAGCTCACCTGAAGATCACTAACGTTGATCGTTTCATTATTGGCATCCACATCAGCAATCCGAGGCAGCATAGCATATTCATGCGCATAACTGGCGGCAGTGCTGCCATAGAAATAGAGGGCACCAACACCGGAATGATGCGTGGATGAAATATACGGATAGAGAGTGGTGTTGGTGTTCTGCAGACTTCTGGTCCAGCACTGCGGATAATAGGCCGTACCCGTTCCACCGTACACGTCAAAAGAATCGCCATACGGGAAAGAGGAAATCTCACCACATTCGGTGGTGAAGATACTGTGCACCCAAACACCTGTATCGCCGGCACAATTGGCGCGCACATACACTGTATAATGGGTACCGGAGTTGAGGTTGGTAAGGTTGATGGAGTTGGTGTAAACCGTATGCATCTGGTTGTTGGCAACCATGTCGGCAATGGTGAGACCAGCCGGAACGGCCACCACGTCAAATTCGCTGGCGGTTCCGCCGTCCCAAGTCACATCGGCAGTAGTTTGCGTAACCGCACTCACCGTCAAAGCCGTAGGCGGGAGACATGCAGGAAGCACATCCAGCACCACATCATCCAACGACATATACATTGCAGTAGTGTTGTGGTCGTTGTAGCAGGCGAAGGCAATGTAGGTGCCGTTGCCCGTATAGTTGTTGAACGGAACATGGAACTCTTCCCATGCGTTGGTCATCATCGGCGACAACTCGGCCACTTCCTCGAAAGTGGTGTAATCCTGCGGGTCAGACATCACACCCACTTTAATAAAATAGGTAGCGGATGTTTTTCTCAACTTGAAGGAGAGCATGGTCTGGTTGATGGGCACTTGCGTCACATCGATGGTGGGCAATGTCGCTACGGAATAGTATAAACTCGTACCGTAGAAGTAGAGGCAGCGGGTGCCGGAGGCCGGCGTAGTGGTGTAAAGGTACGGATAAAGCGTGGAGGTATAATTGCTGTTGATATGCCAGCATTCCGGATATTTTCCGGAACCGGAAACCGTATAGCTGTCGAAATTCTCAGAGAAAGGCAGCGTCGCAATCATCGTACACTCCGTGGTGAACGACTCGACTTTCCAGTCACTATTTTCATTTGCGGAGCAGACGCTTCTTGCACGCACCGTGTAATCCGTGTTGGGGGTGAGACCAGTCAAGGCAACGGGAATGCTGCTGGTATTCACCATACCCAGGGAAGTCCAGACAGTGTCATCGTCACTCTTGTATTCCACCTCCCAGGAGGTCTCCGTGCTGCCGGCAGCAATCTGCACATCGGCCGTCACGTCCGTCACATGGTTCACCACCACGTTCGGAGCCGCACAGGTGACTGTGTTGTCGCAACCAGCTCCAAAAATCATGTTATTCATATTTGATAACGTACTTCCACTAATACTACTACCAGTTGACGATGTGGCAGGAGTCTGGGGATTAACATCGTAAGTGTCACTATAATAATAAAGAGCTCTCGTACTACCTGCACTATGTCCTTTATATACATAGCTGGTACCATTATATGCATTGGAGTTGTCATCCACAGCCACAACAAGGTTGTCAACACCATTATAATGGAAAATAGAGTCAAAATTGAAAGTATTCCAACCCTGCTGACAGTTCAGCGGACCGGTATAGACCAAGTGCAGACTGTCAAAAGGAACATAATTGCTGGCTGCCGAGAAAGAACTCTGGGTTGTGTGTCCAAGATAAATGTTCACATTTGTCTTACTGGTCATTGCCGTCGAATAACTATATTCGAACGAGATGCTTCTCAAATCCGCAGCACCAGCCATTTCCGAGCTCAACACAATCTGTTGGGAATACGTGTATTTCCAATTGTTGTTTGCTGGAATGGTATATAATGTTGTAGAACTAGTACCTGTAACAGGAACCTCAACACCGGCAATACAACCCGTGATGAAATGTCCATAAGCATAACCGGCATTAGAGAGCGGGCAGTTGGATGTCACACGCACCTCGTAGGAGGTAACCTGTGTAAGACCGCCCAACAGATAGTTGTTTTCATTCACCGTGACCGGTGTCCACTGGTTTTGACCCTGTTCAGAGTACTCTAATGTGTAGGAGGTCTGCAGCTCGCGGATACCCGGCTCCCAAGTGATGTAGGCAGAAGAACCAGCCACATTGCTGACTTCAACATTCCGAGGAGCAAAGCAAGAAGCGATATTGTCCACCACAATCGTGTCCACATAGAACTGATAGGCGGTCGAACCCACATTGTGGTATTTGAACGCGATATAACGGCCGGTACCCGTATAGCCGTCAAAGAAAGTGGTGTGTTCTTCCCAAACATTGGCGGCAGAGGGAGTGAAACGATCCACCAACTCGAACGTAGCGGGATCGTACGGATCCGTCATCACACCCATCTGGATTTGCTGGCCTGCCGTATTGGTCCGTCCTTTGAACACCATCTGAAGTCCCGTCAAGCTTATGTTGGAGGAGATAGGACTCATAACCGCATATTGGTCATTCTGGTTCATTGTGGTGAAATAGAGGAAATTATCTGTATAACCAGTGAAATGTGTCACCATCGGCACATTATTATAGGAGAACGACATGGTGGTCATACAGCTCGGGCGTTTTCCGGAAACATCTGCCGTAAAGTCATAAACGATAGGCAGTGTAGTGTGTTCGGCACAGGTCGTCTTGAAACGAAGTCTGTCGCTCCATGCGGTCGTCTCGTTGCCGCACACGCCACGGATGTAGAGGTCGTACTCGGAATCGGCGTTCAGCTGGAGTGTGAAGGGATTGGTGGTGGCGATGACATACGACATCTGCACAGAATCCACATCATAACCAACGGTGTCAACGGCAATTTCCCAAGAGTTGGCGTTGCCAGTCCACTCCAACGTGATACCGCTCGGGGTCACATCGGTGATTCTCAAGTCTATCGGACGACGGCAGGTGGGAGCCTGTTTCACCTCCAAATAATCCAGACAGAAGGTGTTGCCGGCAGAAGTGGTGCGACCGTCAGACAGAATTGCGATATGGCGGCCCGTACCTGTGTAATTGTCAAAATAAACTTCGGCAAACTTCCAATAGTTCATCATATCCGAGACCACTGTGTCAACCGGAACAAAAGAGGTGAGGGTGCTGTCATCATCCATCACACCGATGATTAATTTGCCATCCGGATGGGTAAAATGGACATAATCAAACGACAGCATCACCTGGTTCATATTGACAGTACTCTCAACAGCCGGAAGCACGATGTAAGAATAGTCTGCCGTCGTGCTGTTGATGTACATGGAGTTGGCTCCACTGGTATGGTTTGTGGCGTAGATGTACGGTTTGTTGGCAACGGCGGAAGCATTGGAAATGAGCTTCCAACATCTCGGATAGGTGCCCGTGCCGGTACCGTCATTCTCAAAGTCCTCCACAAGAGGAAGAGACACTTCCGGCACACATTCAGTACGGAAAATGTCTTGTCTCCACTTGCTGTACTCATTGCCGCAATTGGCACGCACATACGAATAATATACGGTATTAGGGGTGAGGTTCAAATAGGTATAGAAAGTGTCTGTCGCATTGTCGTAAGGAGTTGTCATGCTGTCAGGCTCCACATTCGAGGTTGTCAGAAAAACATCCCATGCGGTCTCTGTGCCGCCCGTGGTCCAGGAGACAACAGCAGAATAAGGAGTGATGTTGGAAGCCGTCAGATTGCCCGGCTTGGGACAAGACACGAATGGTGGCGCAAACGTATAGGTTCTACCCGAAGAGGGATTGTTTGTAGCATCCAAAGTCTTTGAAAAGGTAGTGGCCGTAGTGGAGAAGGTTGGATTATTCCAATCGGTGAGCGCAATAATCTTCTCATTAGCCGTATATTCGCGAATAAAACAATAGACTGTTTTAGATGCGGTTACAGTAGATGTGCCATAACAGAATTGGATGGCATTGTTTTGTTCGTAAATCTTAACCTGAAAATTATAGGTGTTGCCACTAGAATATGTCTCGAAATTATTCCACTCGACAGTAAGCACACGATTCGGTGCTGTACCCGTAACTTCATATTTCAAGACACCATTGCGCGTATGCAAGTCATGGCCTAACGGACATAATAGACTGTAATTCGTTGTTGTCGGAGGTGTTAAAGATGTATATGATGCGTTCAACGAGATGTAACCATTAGTACATACGTAGATATTACTCCCCGACGTAAAGGTCGCATTTCCCAACGAAAAAGTGAAAGGTAGCGCAATTGTCGCATAACCGTCATCTACACTCGAAGCGGACAATGCAGTTGCTGTAGAGCCCAGCGGAACATAGGTTTCCAGTGATGACGAACAATCATACTCCGTCAAACTAACCTGGGCATTGGTCATTGCCATTGTAAAGCAGCAAAGAGCCATTAAAATTAAGCGAAAAAGGTTTTTCATAGAATAAAATATTTAATGATTATATTTGATGAATTAAAATCTTATGTTGATAGGTACAAACAATCATATTTATCTTTTTAAAAGTGCAAAAGTATAAAATTACTTTCATTCAAAACGACCATGTTAATAATGTTGGTTTTTTTATTGGGAGTTGGGAATTAGGCTTTGGCCTTGTGTTAATGCCTGAATAAGGTTGACCGTTTGCCCCATTCTTTTTGCTTAATTTAGTTGGTTTCATTTTTTTTTCAACCGTTTAGTTGCAGAGTCTGATGTCACGGCCCCCGGGGGCCGTGACATCAGACTCTGCAAAAGTAAAATTTTTTTCGAACTGCGCGGGGGACATCCTCTTGAGCGTAATGTGGGGCTTCTCATTGTTGTAAAGAGTAACGGCACGGTCAACCCCGGCCAGGAGCTCTTCATAGCTGCTGATGTGCCAATGCGCCAGATAGTTGTTCTTGATTACGCCGTTGACTCTCTCTGCCTTCCCGTTCTCCCACGAATACAGGCACATGCTGTTCTTGAGGTGGTGTTCCCCTGTCAGTTCCAGAAATTTCTTGGAATAGTACTGTCCACCGCCGTCGGAGTGGAAAATTAATCCGTCCAGGGGATCTCCCTTCCGAAATTTGACCGCCATCTTCAACGCGGGTATGACCGTGTCTTCTGTGAAAAGCCTTTGCGACACACTGTAGCCTACAATCATTCGGGAGAAAGCATCCACAATGAATGTTATGTAGTAGAACCTCCCATTGACCGCGATGTAGGTTATATCGCTCTGCCACACCTGGTTGAGCCGCGTTATTATCAGGCTTTGTAGCAGATTCGGGAAGCGGATGACCCCGCTGCTGTCCGTGGTGCGGCATGGGTTCACCGCGCGGGCGGATGACAGGTGCAGCTCGCGGCAGTATTCCTCGAATCGGTCGCGTCCGATGCCTTCGGGGCGCATCATGTAGTAGATGTCGCGCACGCCCATGGTGGGATGGTCGGCACGAACCTGTTCCACAATCATGCCCACATAGGCAAGCTCCTCCTTCCTGCGGTCTTCCGCCGCTCGGTGTTGGTGGACCGCCTGCTTGCTGATAGCCAGAACCTTATACATCGCATTCATTGAATATGGATAATCCTTCATATGTCTCCTGAACCATTGGATGGTTGGGTGGAAAATTTTTTTTTGATGTCCACCTGGTAGATTTCCTCCGCCAAGTCAATCATCTTATCTTTGAAGTCTATCTCTATCTGCTTCTGGCCGACGATGCGCTCCAGCTCCGCCACTCGCTTCTGCAACTCGATGATCTTCAGCGTGTCACTTTCCGTCTCGACAATCAGTCTCTCTTTTTTTTGCTGCATACTTCCATATTTTTGACGCCACAGGTCTATGCTGCGCCTGCGGACTTGGTATTGGCGGCAAATATCGCCAATTTTTGAAATGCCGCTCTCTATTTCCAGGACTTTCTTTCTTTTGAAACTTTCGCTGAAACGCCGCCTGATGCGTTCCTCTTTTGTTAAATTCTCCATGTTGACTTGCTTTGGTTTTTTAGACTGTTTTTATACCATAGGCGGTCAACTTATTTCAGGCATTGACATGGCTCGTGGCACCATGAATGTTTGGAGATTCCGCTCTACGCTATCGCGTATCGCGGAATGGTGCGTGCCAACCAAGACAAGAAAGCGGCGGCACAAGAATTTGGATTTCGGGAAAGGCCTTCTGCCGCCGCATGGTCCGCAAGTGCGATGTGCACCATTCCGCCAGCGACGACAGGAGCGGCGGAATCTCCCCACTTCCCGACAGGGACGGAAGCCTAGTAGAATCCAATGAGAAATTAGGAATAATCTTGCGTTTCGCAGACGAATCTGTGTCATCCGCACGGCTGCGCGGACAACGGGAACTTCAACAAAAAAGGAGCCGACGCCTTGCGGCATCGACTCCTTTGGATAATATGCTTGTATAAAGCGTGCGGCTACTTCTTCACGAAGTTCTTCGTCACCACGCCCTTCTCGGTGGTGACGCGCACGAAGTACATGCCAGCGGAGAGCTCTCTCACATCAAGCTCCACTGTATTGGCATCCGCTTCTATCGTCTTCAGCAATTTACCATACACATCATAAACCTGAACATTGTTCATTATTAATTGTTCATTATTAATTGTAAACTGTCCATTGTTCGGGTTCGGGTAGAGGCTGGTGCTCAGTTCGTAGTCGGTGATGCCGACACCGGATGTAGTGAACGTCACCAAGTTGGACACGCCGCTCGGTCCATCGTCGCAGTTGGCGACCACGTATGCCTGATAGGTTGTGGCCGGCTGCAGACCCGCGAGGGTATAAGGATGCTCATTAGCCGTAACGGTGGGCCACTGGGACGTGCCCGATTCTTGATAGTAAACCGTCCAGGAGGTGGAAGTGCCGTTCTCCGTCCAGTCGAGCACCACGCTATTGGTACCCACATCAGTGTAGTTCAGGTTGGTCGGATCGCTGCACGGTTCCGGTCCCGGGCCCTGGGCTTGTGTCTGGAAGGTCACCGCGCTGGTCCAGGCAGAGGTTTCGTTGCCGCAGTTAGCACGCACGCGCACATCGTAGAACGTGCCGGCGGTCAAGCCCGTGAAGTTGTAAGTACGGACCGTCAGCGGGATAGCACTACCCCAGTTGCTGGCGTTGTGCTGCTTGTACTGGAGGTCCCAAGCCGTCTCCGTGCCACCTGCGTTCCAGGAAGCCGTGGCCGTGGTCTGCGTGATGGAGGACGTGGGCACAGTCAAGCCCGTAGGCACCGGACATGCGGGCGGCGTGGGCGGCGTGGCATTGCTGTCCAACTCGATAATCAGATTATCCATCATAGCATAATACGTGCTTCCACCCATTAAACCATGCTTAAAGGCAATATAATGGCCTGCTCCCGTATAGTTGGCGAAGCTCACCTCACGGCTTTCATACGTTGCCACCGAAGAACCCGGATAAACCGTGTCAACCGCCACAAAGGTATTGGCGTCCATCGGATTCGTCATCACACCCACTTGCAAAGCACAAGTATAAGACGTACCTGACAAGCCTCTGAACATAAACTTGGCCTTCAATGTATTGACCGGAATGGAGGGGGCAAACTCCGGCGTAATGGCAATATTGTACATGGTGCCTGTTGTGAAGAAGTACAGACCCGCTGTGGATCCATTGTATGCATAACTGGCATGGCAATATGGACGGTCTCCACTCGAATAGGTGTTGATCTTGCTCCAGCAGTTCGGATAGGCGGTCGTTCCCGTGCCGTAATTGTCGAAGTTCTCGGTATAAGGCAGCTGGCTGATGGCGTCGCACTGGGTGGCACCTGTCGCCTTTATACTCCAGGAGCTCACGTCGCCGCTACCGCAGTCGGCCTGCACGTAGAAGTCATACGTGGTGCTGGCAGACAAACCTGTGATGGTGGTGGTCGGCGTGTTATGCACCTGCACGGTAGTACCTGTACCTTGCATGTATCCGGCAGGGCCGTATTCCACTATCCAGTCGTGGGCAGTACCCGTCTCCGTCCAACTCAACGTCACAGAATTCTGGGTTGAAGTGGAAACCGTCAGATTCTGCGGTCTCGGACAGGTCGGAATTGTCTCCAACAGAATATCATCGATATAGACGGAATAGGTGCCGCTCGTATTCGTCAGTTTCAACGCCACATATGCGCCCTGTCCCGTATAGCTGCTCAGGCTCACCTCTTTGGGCTCGTAAGTACTCGTAGCAGAATTGTTTACGGCCGCAATCGGCGTAAACGTAGTCTCATCCAACGGATTAGTCATCACACCCACCGTAATCGTAGAAGTAATGCCGCTGGTGGAGCGCATCCAGAACGAGAGCTGCAAAGTGTTGATGGGGTTAGCTGTAACATCCACAAACGGAAGCACCGCAATATTATAGGTGGCTGTACTGGAATAGAAGTACAAACCGGCATTTCCGCTATGAGGATAGGTGGTATTCACATACGGATACGTTGTAGTGGAATAGTCGTTCAAACGGCTCCAACAGCTGGGGAGGATAGCGGCTCCAGACCCCATATTGTCGAAATTCTCCGAATAAGGTATGGTCACAGCATTACAGGCGGTTCTTGCAGAAGCCTTCGCACTCCAGCTGCTCATGTCACCACCACCACAATCCGACTTCACATAGAAGTCATACGCTGTGTTGGCGGCCAGACCCGTGATGGTGGTTGTCGGCGTGTTCTGCACCTGAACGGTGGAACCCGTTCCCGGCGTGAACCCGGCAGTGTCATATTCCACAATCCAATTGTAGGCCGTACCCATCTCCGTCCAGCTCAATGACGCGGAGTTCGTAGTCACATTGGTAACCGCCAAATCATGCGGTCTCGGGCAGCTCGGTATCAGATCCAGACGAATGTTGTCCACATAACCGGAGTTGTAGCTTGTGGCCGGTCTCGGGGCCATCAAAGCGATGTATTCGCCCGTTCCCGTATATTGGTCGAACAGCACATCATAGCTGGCATACGTATTTGATGTCGTCACAATGGTATCGATTGGCACAAAGGTACTCTTGTTGGTCGGATCGGTCATCACACCCACCACTAACTCGAACGTGTAGGAGGAATTATTTCGTGCGTCGAAAGAAAGCTGAAGGGTGCTCATGGCATTCGTACTGACATCCACTTTCGGCAAGATGGCAATCTGGTCATCATACGTTCCAGCCGTGATATACGTGTAGAAGCGTATGGAGTTGCTTCCCGAATAGGCGGAGGCGCTACTATTGTACATAATCGGATAGCCCGCATAGCTCGTTAAGGTTCCGTTGTTGAGATAGCTCCAGCATAACGGCAGGTTGTTCGTAGTTCCCGATGTGGAACCTGTGTAAGAATCGAAGTTCTCCGTGAACGGCAGCTGCGCAATCGGAAGACATTCTGTGGAAAACTCCTTGACCACCCAGTCGCTCACATCGTTGCCGCCACATTCGGAGCGCATACGCACCTTGTAGGGCGTGCCCGGGGTGAGGCCTGTCAGGGTTGCAGGACTGCTGGTCTGGGTGCCAGCCGTTGTCCACGTGGCCGCTCCATCGACTTGATACTCCAAGCTCCATTGGCTTTCCGTGTAACCCGGGGCCCAATCAATGGTGGCCGTCGTAGTGGTGATATCACGCACATACACATTCGGAGCGACGCAAGTGGCGTTATTGTCACATCCGCCACCGAACTTGACATTGCTGCGGTTGCCGGAAGAGTAACTGCTGGCTGCCGGAGGATTGCTCGGATCGGGATCAGTAGAGTCACTATAATAATATATTGAGCGGTAATTGGGACTCGTGGAATGTACTTTGAACACGTACGCTGAACCACTGTATCCATCAGAATTATCGTCTATAGCCATTACCAGATTGGAAGTTCCATTGTACTGGAATGGAGTTTGGAACACAAACGTATTCCATCCCTGCTGGCAATCCAGCGGACCTCTATACACCAGCGTCATACCCGAGATTGCAATGTAATCCGTTGTGCTTGTAAATGTTGACTTGGTCGTATGGCCCAGATAGATGGAGACTTCCGGTTTTCTCGAACCGTCTGAGTAAGCATATTCGAAAGAGACACTTCTTAATGTGCCCGCTCCACCCATTTCGGAAGCCAGATAAATCTGTTGGGTATAAGAATAGCTGAAATAATTGTTGACAGGCAGATAGTAGCTGGTCGTAGTGCCGTTGCCTATCTGGATTTCCCGTTCAACCAGACATGATGGTGTGGCGAATTGCGCCGTAGCCCAATAATTGCTCGAGCTGCCGTCGGTGCAGTTGGCCTTCACCCTCACATCGTAGTTTGTGTTTAAAGTCAGGCCGCCCAACATGTACGGGGAGGCTGTCACGCTATAGGATGCCGGAATCCAGTTGTTCGTGCCGTGGACTGCATATTCCACCGTGTAGGAGGAAGGTGTTCCGAACATGCCGTCATCCCATGACAGCAAAGCGGAGGTGGCGGCCACCTGGCTCACCGTCAGGTTACGTACAGGCGAACAGGAAGGAGCCACATCCACCATGATGTTATCCACATAGCCGTAGTTGTAACCGGATGCCGGTTTCGGAGCCTTTATCGCAATGAAGTTGCCGGAACCCGTAAATTGGGCGAACGAGATTTCGTACGAAGCATACGTGGTTGATGTAGAGCTGATGGTCTGCACCGGCACAAAGGTAGTCATGTCGGACGGATTGCTCATCACACCCACCACCAGTTCAAATGCGTATGAGGTGCTGAGAGCCCGGGCGTCAAACGACATCATCAGATTGCTCCACGGATTGAGCGTGACATCAATCGGAGGCAGGATGGCCACCTGATCATCATACGTTCCAACCGTGGTGTAGGTGTAGAAGCGCAAAGAATTGCTGCCGGACGCCGCATACGAGGAGCTGTTGTAGATAATCGGATAGCCGGAATAGCTCGTCGAGGTGCCATGGTTGTAGTTGGCCCAGCAGGATGGGAGATTGTTCTCGCTGACAGAAGTGGTGGTGGCACCCGCATACGAATCGAAATTCTCGATAAACGGAAGCGTGGTAAATGCCTGGCATGGTGTCTTGAAGGAGGTTGAAATCCATTCGCTGTAACCCAGTCCGTTGGAACATACCGTGCGCAAGTAGGCATTGTACTGGGTGTTCACATTCAGAGAGCTCAACGAATAGAGATTGCTTGTGACCGTTTGTGCCTGCGTAAAGTCCGGCGTCTGGTTAGCCGGAACCACCAACAGCTGCCAAGAACTCTCCATAACATCATCCGTCCATGACAGATCTGCGGAAGTGGGTGTCAGGTTGGAGACCTGGAAGCTGGTCGGATTCGAACAGCTCGGGGCCACATCCAACATAATGTTATCCACATAACCATAGTTGTACCCGGAGGTCGGTTGCGGAGCTCTCATGGCGATATAGCTGCCCGTACCCGTATATTGGTCAAGCAAGACACCATAATGGGCGTATGATGTTGAGGAGGTGTTAATGGTGTCAACTGGCACAAAGGTGTTCATATCGGACGGGTTCGTCATAACACCTACTACCAACTGGAAGGTGTAAGAGGTAGAGTTGGCGCGTGCGTCAAACGAGAGCTTCAGCGTATTCAAGGGGAGGGTTGTAACATCCACCAAAGGCAGGATGGCAACTTGGTCGTCATACGTTCCTGCCGTGGTATAGGTGTAGAAACGCATGGCATTACTGCCGGAAGCTGCACTCGAGGAGCTGTTGTAAATGATCGGGTATCCGGAATAGCTCGTCGAGGTGCCATGGTTGTAGTTGTCCCAACAAGAAGGCAGGTTGTTCACGCTGACTGAAGTGGTCGTGGAACCCGCATACGAATCGAAGTTCTCCGTGAACGGGAGTGTAGAAATAGCCACACAGGCGGTGCGGAATGAGCCGACTTCCCAAACGCTGTTCTCGCCGTTGTTGCAGTGTCCCTGCACAAAGACCTCATACGGGGTGTTGCCGGTGAGGTTCGTAAGCGATATGGTCGGCGTTCCATAGATGGTTTGCGGAGTTTCCAAATTCGGGTTGGTGACGGAACCGGCAGGGGCAACCACCACGTTCCATTCCACCTCATCTCCACCAGGTGTCCAAATCACATCCGCCGAAGTGGCCGTGATAGAGGAAGCCACCGCATGAACATTCTCTGCATGCAGACAGTTAGGGATATAATCGATTTGCACATCGTCCAAATACATATAATTGGTAATCTTCGGCGAACGGAATGCCACATACTTGCCATTGCCTGTGTATCCGCTGGTACGGATCTCCGCATTCTCGAAATCAAGGGTGTTGCCAGACGGGGCAAACGTGCCCACGGCTGTGAACGTGCTGTAGTCGTTCGGGTCGGTCATAATACCCACCTCGATGAAATGAGGGCTGGAAACAGAATTCCTCCGTGCTTTGAAACGGACAAGCAGGCTATCCATTCTCGTGCCATCGTCGAAACGCGGACTGGCCAGATACGCGTAATAGGCGCTTGTCGTATAGAAATAAACGGAGTTGGGACTTGATTCGCTGTATGAAGCGTAAAGATACGGATAAGCTGTCGAGTTGTTCGTGTTCCTTGTCCAGCACGGCACCATGGCGCCCGTGGCAGCGGTCGTGCTGTCGAAGTTCTGCATATACGGCACCGTGATGGCCGCACACTCGGTTTCAGCGGTCAGCTCCCGCCACACGCTGTAGTCTCCGCCGCCGCAATCCGAACGCAGACGGATATCATAAAGCGTGTTGGAAGTCAGACCCGTGATGATTTGAGGCGAGGTGGCACCCGGCACCTGGGTCCAGTTGACATCATTATCCGCCTTATACTCAAGTTCCCAAGAACTTTCCGAACCACCAGGAGCCCACGTCACCTCTATGCTTTCGTGGTCACGGTCGGAGATATAGGCATTGGGCTTATAGCACGTCACGGTGCTGTCACACAGCGTAAGGAACTTGATGTTGTTACGGTAATAGGTACGTCCACTGGCCGTCGGAGGACTTTGCGGACTGGGGTTGGTGCTGGCATTATAATAATACAAGGTCCTATAGTTAGGACTTTGCGTCTTATATGCGAACACATACGAAGTGCTGGAAGCGGCATTGGAGTTGTCATCCACAACAACCACCAAATTGCTTGTGCCATTGTAGTGGAAAACGGAATTGAACACGAATGTGTTCCAACCCATCGTACAATTCAAATTGCCGGAATACACCAATTGCAAGTCACTATATGGCACCCAGTCGGTGGTGGAAGAAAACGTGCTCTTTGTGGTGTGGCCTAAGTAGATGTTCACATTAGATCTGGATGTCAAAGCTGTAGCATACTTGTATTCAAATGCAATGCTCTTGATATCCATCGGTGTACCACCCAATTCGGATGCCAAGAATATCTGTTGCGTATAGGAATATTTGTAACTGGAACTATTGTACACCGGAATATAGTATGTAGTGGCTGCACCATCGGTGAACTCCACATCGGAGCTGCTGTAACAAGAAGTGGTGAACATACCCGTCGCAACTTCCGGAGTGCCATTGGAACAGTTGCGGTAAACACGCACATGGTACGGGGTCTGCTGGGTCAAACCCGTAAGCATCACATGGGTTCCAGTCACGACCTCCGTGTTCCATGTGACGTTGTCGCTGGTATATTCCACGGTATAGCTACCGTCGCCATACTGTGAATCCAGCCATGACACCATAACCGAGGCACCGGAAATCTGGCTGAACGTCAGATTCATGGGAGCGGAACAAAGCGGAGTGGCAGCCACCATCACCTCGTCCACATACATATAGGTCATCACCGTGGACACCGGTGCATAGAAGGCAACATACACGGGTGTGGAATAGGTCTCGTTCAACGGCACACTGAAGCTGTACCATGTGTTGAGCGCGGCGAATTCATCCGTATAATGGGATCTCAAGCAAGTGAAGGTGGACGGATCATCCGGATCCGTCATAATGCCGACATCCATGCGGGCGTATGAAAGACTGCTGGAAGTCAACAATTTGTAACTGATGGCCAAGTCGCCTCCACTGTAATTCGACAGGTCAAGAGCCTGCGAGGTGGCATACATGTAGTTGGCAGCCGGCTTGTAGAAATAGAGGGCCGTAGAACCTTGTGAATGATAAGAGGTACTCACATAAGGGTACTCTGTGGTGGAAACATAGTCGGTTTTTGCCGTCCAGCATATCGGCATGGTACCCGAACCGGAACCCACGCCCTCGAAGCTTTCAAAATAAGGTATTGTACTGGTCGGGAAACATTTGGTATGGAATTTCACCGGATCTGACCAGTCGCTCATGTCATTGTTGCCACAATCGGCTTTCACATACACATCATACATGGTGGCATCCGTCAGGTTTTGCACCGTATAAGGATACTGGGTCGCATATTCCGGCGTGCCATTGGTCACAGGTTGGCCATGCGGCACCACCACCACCTGCCAGTTGTTCTCACCGCTACGTGGCGTCCAGCTGATGGTGGCACTGTTGGTTGTGGTAGATGTCACCTCCACATTCACCGGATGCTTACAAGTGGGGATGAGGCTGATATTAATATCATCCAGATATATGTTATAATTGCTTGTGAAATTCGTTTTGAGGGCGATATAGGAACCCGTACCTGTATAGGAGGAGAGTTCCACTTCGTATGGTTCAAAGACACTGGCAGCAGTGGGGGTTATCGTTTGCACCGGAGTGAAAGTGGTCATATCACTCGGATTGGTCATCACACCCACAATCAGTTTTGCGGCAGTGGAACTGGGCCGCATCTTGAACGACACCTGCAACGTGTTGACCGGGATGGTCGGATCCATTGGCGGAAGCGCGATGGATGAATAAATAGAAGAGTATGTGGAATATGTGCTGTTCGTGAGACAATAGAAATAGAGCGATTTGGTACCCGAAGTGCTATAACTCGTATTCACATACGGATATGTAGTGGGGCTGTACAAACCGTTGCGTGTCCAACAGGAAATGGCACCTCCGGAGCCGGAAGTGAATGTTTCAAAATTCTCCGTATAGGGAAGATGGGTTATATACCCGCAATCGGTCCGGAAGGAGTACTGCATCCACATACTGCTGTCGGAGGTACTGCACACCGCCTTCACATACACATCGTAGGAGGTTCCACCGTTCAGATTGTTGAGGGTGAAACTTGGCGTATAGACGGTGGAGGCCGTTGCCAATTCATAATCGGGATCCACAATGGTACCCGCAGGGCCAGACACCACAATCCACTCCTGCTCGGTACCACCGGCAGTCCAGGTGACATTGGCGGAGGTGGAACTCACCGCCGTCGTGTGAATGTTCGTCACGTGTGGACAAGTGGGCAATTCATGGATATTGACGTCATCTACATACATATAACTGGAGACATCACCTGGAACGCGGAACGCAATATATTTGCCTTGACCCGTATAGATCGCCGTACTCACATCAAACAATTCCCATGTGGAGGTGGCGGAAGGCGAAATATCCTGGCCAATCTGCACAAAAGTGTTGGGATCATCCGGGTTGCTCATCACACCCACCTGGATGAAATAGCTGGCGGAAGTCTTGTAGGCCCAGAAGCTCACCTCCAAGTTATTCATCTGCACCGCATCATCCAAACGCGGGGAGATAAGATAGGAGTAGTGCGGCGTAGGACCGTAGAAATAAACAGAATGGGTGCCGGAATGATGGTAGGAGGTGGAGGCGTATGGATAAGCCGATGTGTAGCTGGTAAGCGTACCCCAGCAGTCCACCATATTGCCTGTGGTGGATCCGACAGCAGCATCAAAGTCTTCGGTCAGCGGGAGGGTTGCCGCTGCGCAAGGCGTGTGCACCTGCACGAACGTCCAGGCACTGTAATCACCACCACCGCAATCCGAGCGCAAACGGATATAATATTCCGTATTGGGGGTCAGCGTGGACAGCGTGTAAGGAGCCGTCACCGAGCCTTCCGGAGTCCACGTGGCGCCGTTGGTGCTGTACTCCATCTGCCAAGCAGACTCCGTATTGCCGGGAACCCAATTCACCGTAATGCTCGTTTCGGTCACATCCGTAACGTAGGCGTTGGGGGCCACACACGTGACCGTATAATTACATTCCGACATGAAACGCACATTGTTACGGCTCTGGCTTCTCGTGGTCGCCGTTGGCGGATTTTGAGGATTCGGATTGGTGCTGGCATTATAATAATACAAAGACATATAATTCGGGCTCTGTGATTTGTACGCGAATGTATAGCTTGTACTTCCATTCGAGCTACCGGAATTGTCATCCACCACCAGAACCAGATTGTCAAGACCATTGTAATGGAAGGTGGAATCCAAGACAAAGGTGTTCCAGCCCTGATGGCAGTTCAAACTGCCGGAATAAACTTTTTGCAGATTCGAGTAAGTCACCCAACTGGTATTTGTCACAAAAGAGCTTTGCGCCGTATGACCCAGATATATATCCACATTGTTTTTGGCAGTCATCGCAGTGGAATATTTATATTCGAAAGCAATCCGCTTGATATCCATGGGTGTGTTATTCAATTCCGATGCCAGGAACAATTGCTGTGAGAAAGAATAGTTACTGCTATTGCTCACCGGAATATAGGAAGAGGCGCTTGTTCCGTCCTCCAACGCGACCTGGGTCATGGACAAACAACCCGACACGAATGACAAACTGACAGTGTCGGCATCACCCAATTGGCAATTGGAGAAGACGCGTACATCGTATTCGGCTTCCGGTGTGAGGCCCGAAAGCATGTACTGTGTGACGCTGACAGTGGCTGGAATCCAGTTGTCCAGACCATGTTCGGAATATTCCACCGTGTAGCTGTCGGCACCCACTATTGCGGAATTCCAGGTCACCAAGGCGGAGGTTCCCATTATCTGATCCACTATCACATTGGTGGGCGGGGTGCAAAGCGGGTCGGTGGTGAATGTGGCCACCGACGACCAGCTGCTGTAGCCTCCGCTTAGACACAAGGCTCTCACGTACACCTCATACTCGGTGTCGTCATTCAAGTTGGAGACTGTATAAGGATGGGCGTACGCCGCTTCCGGCGTGGCCGTTGCCACACTCTGTCCCCGCGGCACACAGACCACCTCCCACACGGACTCCTGGCCACCCGGTGTCCAATCCACTGTCACCGAGGAGGTTGTAATGCTTCCCAAAGCCACCTGCGTGGGTCTCGAACAACTGGGGATGGTCTCCACCACGATGTTATCCACATTACCATAGTTGTATCCGGAAAGTGGCTTCGGAGCCATAATACCGATGTACGAACCCGTTCCCGTATAGTTGGAAAGCGGAACCTCAAAATGTCCATACGTGGTAAGTGCTGTGGTGATTGTATCCACAGGCACAAATGTTGTTTTATCCGTAGGGTTAGACAAAACACCTATCACAAGCTTGAAGGTATAGCTGGTGGAATACGATCTTGCGTCAAAGGTGATCTGCAGCGTGTTCATCGGATAGACAAGCGGATCGATAGCGGGTAGGACCGCCATCTGATCATCGTATGTGTTTGACGTGGTATAGGTATAGAACCGCAGGGAGTTGGGCTGTGAACTCGCATAGGATGAGGTACTGTAAACAATCGGATACCCCGAATAGGAGGTGCTGGTACCGTTGTTTATATTGGCCCAACAGGACGGCAAGTTGCTTACAGAACCCGACGTGGTGCCCGTGTAAGAATCGAAGTTCTCCATAAAAGGCAATGCCGTGATGGGTACACAGGAGGTCCGGAAACTGACCGCGGAAGTCCAATAGCTATACTCACCGTTGCCACAATCAGCCCGCACATAAACATCGTAGGCGGTGTTAGGCGAAAGATTGTTAATCGTATGGGTGGTCAACGTTGGGTATTCGGCAGTTCCGGAACTCATAGGGGTGCCCGAGGGCACGCACACCAGCTCCCAAGAGGTCTCACTGTATCCCGGGGTCCACGTCACCGTCGCGTCGTAGGCGTTCACAGTACTCACCGCCAACTGGCTTGGAGTAGGACAAGCAGCCAATGTGGTGAATGTTCTCGGCACCGACCACGTGCCGCTCTCCGTCGAACAGTGCGATTTCACACTGGCCTTGTATGCCGTGGCGGCGGTTAAATTGTTAATGGTATAGAATGTGTCGGTAAGGCCCGTGATGACTGTACTCGTAAGCGTGTCGAAGGTGCTGGCCTCCCCATACGCCAAGTCAAAGCTCACCGCCGACTGGTTGTAGTTCATCCAGTTCAACGTGGCCGTGTTGGGACCGATATTGACCACCGTAGGGGTGAAACTCGGACAGCCAGAGACGATATAGGTGATTTGCAGATCGGGGCGGTTTGTGGAAACACCTCTGTTGATAGTGGATCCTCCAGGTGTGGTAGAAGACATGTAGGAGGGTTGGGCCGCATACTCGGAACCGGCCGTACTGCAAGAGAGATACTTTCTCCAGTGTCGGTTCTGCGGCTGAACCGTATAGTAATAGCCACAGTTGGTAAGACCTGTTGCTGCACCGCTAAAAGCCACAGCCACAACCAGATTCTCAACACCATTCCACACAAAGGGCGTGGTAAGATTCACATTAATCCATCCATACCCTGTCGTAACCCAGTCGCTGGAATCCACCTGCGTGAGGAAATTATATAACAGATTGTCATCCGTGTTTGTAAAAACCGCGGAGGCCCGGTGTCCCATGTAGGTGTGGCAGCCATGCATCACCGTATTGGTTCCTGTTCCATTACTGAAAGCAATCGCTGTGATTACAGCTCCCGCTGGCACGCCAGCAGCCGTCAACTCATCCACCGTGTAGATGTTTTGCGTATAAGAGAACACGGTTCCCGCACTCATCGGCGAGCCAGCATTACCACCTGTAGTAGTGCTACTGGTTCCCGTTCCGAAAATCGCCGTTAACTGGGCGTTCACCATTACCGGCAACATCAGCATCACCGATAAAACAAAAAGTACAAGTTTTTTCATAGTAAATGTATTTAATTAATATTATTTGTTTATTCTTATTCCAAAAAGACCGTTATATAATGACAAACGGCAAACATAGAAAAAAGAAAAATAAGGAGATTGGGCGCTGTAAACGATTAGCGCCCAACAATGTAGATTTTCAACCGGTTCGTTACACAACAGTTCATCCTACATTTCTATTTTGGGACTACAAACATACACTTTTTTTTTAAAAAAAACAACAGGCATGAAATGAACGCTAATAGTAGCGTGTTTTCAACACGCCATTGATGTGCTGCCTCCGCATTCACCCCACACTGCGCTCCACTTCGTTTCGCTTATGTGGGGTTATTAAGATATCGTGCCTCCGGCACGTAGTGCATCAGTAGTATTATTGCATCAGTAGTAATGAACAATGAATCGTGAACTTAGGGCAATGACACGGAACTTTTCATAGCTCCTTAGTTTCTTAATTTCTTAACTTCTTAGTTCAACAAATCAACAAATAAACATTTAAACAAATCTACAACAAAAAAAGGAGCCGACACCTTCCGGCATCGACTCCTTTAGCAGGTAATAATTATCAGTGATGAAGATTATTTCTTCACGAAGGATTTCGTCACAACGCCCTTCTCGGTGCTGATGCGCACGAAGTACATGCCCGCAGAGAGCTCTCTCACATCAAGCTCCATCGTGTTGGCATTCACTTCCACCGTCTTCAGCAATTTACCATACACATCATAAACCTGAACATTGTTCATTATTAATTGATCATTATTAATTGTGAACTGTCCGTTGTTCGGGTTCGGGTAGAGACTGACAGTCTGTTCGTAACTGTCAATGCCGACCGTCTGCGTGGTGAACGTCACCATGTTGGAGGCACCGCTCTGGCCGTTGGCACAGTTGGCGATCACATACACGGAATAGGATGTTCCCGGCTGCAGACCTGTGAGCGTATAAGGATGGGCGTTAGCCGGGGCCGTGGACATATTGGCAGCATCAGCCTCCTTGTAGTTGACGGGCCAAGTGGTGGCCGTGCCGTTCTCCGTCCAGTCGAGCACCACACTGTTGGTGGTCACCTCCGAGGCTGTGAGGTTGGTCGGGTCGTTGCACGGATCCTGGCCCTGAGACAGCGTAGTGAAGGTCACCGCGTTGGACCAGTCGGAGGTGGAAGTGCCGCAGTTGGCGCGCACACGCACATCGTACTGCGTACCGGCGGTCAGACCCGTGATGTTGTAGGAGGTTGCCGTCACCGGAATAGCATTACCCCAAGTATTGGAGCTGTGCAGCTTGTATTGAACATCCCAAGCGGTTTCCGTGCCGCCTGCCGTCCACGTGGCCGTAGCGGAAGTCTGCGTGATAGAGGAGGCCGGAACAGTCAGGCCCGTAGGTACATCGCACGTGGGCGCAGGACCACTGCCCGTGCCTGTAACTGTAAGGTTGGTGATGATAGCGGCAGGCTGGTAGTCAATAGAACCGTCGTTTCTCCAAGCGAAAACTAACAAAGCAGTAGAACTGGCTGTCGGGTTGGGGTTCGGGTTGTCCATCACTGCCTGCACATGGATGGTTCCGGTAAGTTTGTTCAAGACATACTGATGGGATGACTGCGTACCATAACTATTATTGTAGAAATTATATGCGTATGTGGAATAGTCATGATAACCATAGTCCGATGAACTCGGAGAGGCTGTGGAAGCAGGATACTGTTGTGCGGGAGGTGCCAAGAACATCTTCATATAGTCATAGCCACCCTCACCGTCAACTTGCACATCAAAGCTAATAGTAACGTTCGGGCTTGTACCTATGCTCAGCAGCTTCTGTGCGGACACCATAGAGGCAGAGTTCGTATAACCGGGATTGGTGCCGTCGTTGGTCACGAACAGGGCACCGGAGCCGCTATATGTGCCCTTCATCCAGTAGTTTGGACAGGTTCCGTTCTCCAGAACCCACGCATCGGAGGCACTGCTGAAGTTGGCCGTATAAGGAAGGGCCGTCGGTGTCATGGTCGTGGAAACGGTCAGTTTGGTGCTGTACGTGCTCACATCGCCGCCGCTGCAATCAGCCTGCACATAGAAATCATACGTGGTGCTGGCTGTCAAACCTGTGATGGTAGTCGAAGGCGAGCCCTGCACCTGTACGGTGGTTCCGGAGCCTTGAGTGAAGCCCATAGGACCATACTCCACAATCCAATTTTGAGCGGTTCCTGTTTCCGTCCAGCTCAAGGAAATGGAATTCACCGTGGCGTTTGTGGCCGTCAAATTGGTGGGTCTCGGACAAGTGGGGATGGTCTCCAACAGGATGTCATCAATATAGACCGAATAGGTACTGCTCGTGTTCGTCAGCTTCAGTGCCACGTAGGCACCCTGTCCCGAATAACTGCTCAGACTCACCTCTTTGGGCTCAAATGTTCCCGTAGTGGTGTTATTCACTTGAGCAACCGGAGTAAACGTGTTAGCATCCAAAGGATTGGTCATCACGCCCACCGTGATTGTAGAGGTGGTACCGGATGTAGAACGCATCATGAACGACAGCTGCAGCGTGTTGATGGGGTTAGCCGTCACATCCAAGAAAGGAAGCACCGCAATATTGTAGGTGGATGTAGAGCAATAGAAATACAAACTGGCATTGCCGCTGATATGATACGACGTGCTGATGTACGGATAAAGCGTTGTTGAATAGTTGTTCATTCCGCTCCAACACGGAGGCAGGATACCAGATCCAGAGCCCATATTGTCGAAATTCTCCGAATAAGGTATGGTTACAGCGTTACAGGCGGTTCTTGCGGATGCCTTTGAACTGTAGTAACTTACATCGCCGCTACCACAGTCTGCCATCACGTAGAAGTCATACTGGGTGTTGGGCTGCAGACCAGTGATGGTTGTGGACGGTGTGTTCTGCACCTGAACGGTGGAACCCGTTCCCGGCGTGAACCCGGCAGTGTCATATTCCACAATCCAATTGTAGGCCGTACCCATCTCCGTCCAACCTAACGTAGCGGAACTCGGAGTGATGTTCGTGACCGTAAGATCATGCGGTCTCAGACAGGTCGGAATCAATTCCACACGGACGTTATCCACATAACCGGCATTATAACTCGTGGCCGGTCTCGGGGCCATCAAGGCAATGTAGGTTCCCATTCCTGTATAATGGTCAAGCGGCACATCGTAGCCCACATAGGTGTTCGAGGTTGTCACAATAGTGTCAACCGGCACGAAGGTGCTCTTATTGGCCGGATCGCTCATCACACCCACCACCAATGTGAAGGTGTAAGTTCCCTGATTGCGCGCATCGAAGGAGATCTGAAGCGTGTTCATCGGATTGGCCGTGACATCTATTGGCGGCAGGATGGCAATCTGGTCGTCATACGTTCCCGCCGTGGTGTACGAATAGAAACGGATAGAGTTGGTTCCGGATTCTGCATAGTTCTGGTAGTTGTAAATCATCGGATAGCCGGAATAGCTTGTCGAAGTTCCATTATTAAGATAACCCCAGCATATAGGCAGGTTATTCTCGGACACCGAAGTGTTGGTAGTTCCAGTATAGTTGTCGAAATTCTCGGTGAACGGCAACTGCGTAACAGCATCACACTCCGTCATAAACATGGCAGACACCCAGTTGCTCACATCGCCGCCGCCGCAGTCGGAACGCATACGTACAGTGTAGCGCGTGCCCGACGACAGGTTAGTCAGCGTGGCAGGACTGCTGGTCTGAACACCCGCCGAGGTCCATAACGAATCACCATAAACCTGATACTCCATATCCCAAAGGCCTTCTGTGTAACCCGGCACCCACTCAACCGTGGCCGTGTTATTCGTGGCGTTGCTCACAAACAGGTTCGGTGCCACACAGGTGGCATTGCTGTCGCAAGGGAAACCGAAGATGACGTTGGCCCGATAGCTGGTATAATCCACATCACAAATCGGTGTACTTGTACTGGTTGGATTGGGATTCTCACCCGAGTCATCGGTATAATAGCAGTACGTATCACCGGTGGGATTCACATGGCTATAGTATTGATTTGAGCAGATATAACTACCCGTGTTGTCATCAATAGCAAGAATAAGATTGGAGACACCATCGTATTGGAATGGTGTGGTGAAGTTGATGGTAAACCATCCCTGGGTGATGTTCACTTGTCCTTCATACACCTTGACGGCTGTCGCTGCATCCATGGCAACATAGCCGGTCAACGAACTCTGGGTTGTCGGTTTCAGATACACAGCCCAGTTTCTCGGGGTGGCTGTCGCCGTATAAACATTGAAAGAAATGGAACTGATGGTGCCGGCTGTACCGATTTCGGAAGCCGTGTACAACTGTTCTGACAATGTGTAGTTGTAACAAGAGTAAGATGGCGTATATTGGTCATAGACTGTCCCGTCGCCGACTGCCACTTCACCGCCAGCCAAGCACTTCGTGGTGAACGTCTCCGTTGCCCAATCACCCTCACTGTTGTCCGTACAAGTGGTCTTCACCCGCACATCATAACTGGTGTTCGGATCCAGACCGCCCAACAGGAGCGGGGAAGAGGAGACAGTGCCAGAGGCAGGAATCCAGTTGTTCATGCCATGTTCGGTATATTCCACCGTATAGTAGGCGGGCGTACCGAAAATGCCTGCATTCCATGACACCAAAGCAGACGTACCAGCTATCTGGCTCACCGTCAAATCGGTCACAGGCGAACAATCGGGCATGATATCCACTACGATATTATCCACATAGCCATAGTTGTATAAAGCTGTAGGCTGCGCGGCTCGCAAGGCAATAAAATTGCCTGTACCAGCATATTGGGTGAACGGTATATCATAATGGGCATACGTGGTTGAGGTGGTCTGAATGGTCTGCACGGGCACAAAAGTGCTCATATCCGACGGGTTACTCATGATACCCACCTGCAAATTGAATACATAGCTGGTTGAATTATCACGTGCGTCGAAGGAGACCATCAGCGTGTTCATGGGATACGTTGTCACATCAATCGGAGGCAGGATGGCCACCTGGTCATCATACGACCCAACCGTGCTCGATGTGTAGAAACGCAAGGAATTACTGCCGGATTGCGCAGACGAAGAGCTGTTATAGATAATCGGATAACCGGAATAGCTTGTTGAGGTGCCGTTGTTATGGTAAGCCCAACAAGAAGGAAGGTTGTTCACACTCACGCTAGTGGAAGTGGTACCCGCATACGAATCGAAATTCTCGGAGAACGGAATTGTGGAGATTGGCAGACACGGTGTGCTGAAGGTGGTCGTAATCCATTCGCTATATCCTAATCCGTTCGAACACTCCGTACGCAGATAAGCCTTATACTGGGTATTCGCACTCAACGAGGACTCGGAATAGGAGTTGGTGTAAACCGTCTGTGCCTGCGTGTAGTCCGGAAGCTGGGCGGCCGGAAGCACCATCACCTGCCAGGTTCCTTCCGTAGCGGCATCCGTCCAACTCAAGTCCACAGAAGAGACAGTGAGCGCAGACACCTGGAAGTTGGTCGGATTGGCACAACTCGGAGCCACATCTACTTTAATGTTATCCAAATAAGTATAATTATATGTGAAGGATCCAGTGGGTCTGGGAGCACGTATGGCCATGCGGGTACCCGTACCCGTATAGCTGGAGAAGTCCACAACATGTGTGCTGATTGTCGTGCTGGTGAACTTCACCGTGTCAACCGGAACGAACTGGTTGTTGGCCTCCATCATACCGACCTCCACATAATCAACGTATGAAGCACTGGTCTGGTATTTCCGCGCATCAAAGTAGAGACGCAAGGTGTTTATCGGATGCGTTGTCACATCGATCTCCG
>JAEEQE010000022.1 GCA_016285145.1 Bacteroidales bacterium
TGCGCCGTAACCAGGACTTCAACATCACCATCTTCAACAACGAGATCTACGGCTTGACCAAAGGTCAGTACAGCCCGACTACGAAGTTCGGACAGGTCACCAAGACCTCTCCTTACGGCACCATCGACTACCCGTTCAACCCGGGCGAATTGGTGATGGGCGCACAGGGCACCTTCTACGCCCGTGCGTTGGACTGCCTGCCGCAGCTCACCACCGACATCATGACCCGCGCCGCCAAGCACGATGGCACTAGTGTGGTGGAAGTGCTGCAGAACTGCATGATCTTCAACGACAAGGCCCACGCCGCCATCACCGACCGCGCCGTCCGTGACGACCGCACCATCATCCTCGAGGATGGCAAGCCCATGATTTTCGGCAAGGAGAAAAACAAGGGTCTGCGTTTCAACGGCCGTTGCTTGGAAGCCGTGACCATTGGCGAGAACGGCATCACGATGGACGACATCATGATTCACCACGAGGACACCGAGGACACCGGCATCCACATGATGCTGGCCCGCATGAGCGGCGACCTCCCCGTGGCCATCGGCGTGATCCGCAACGTCAAGAAGACCTCCTACACGCAACTCTACGAAGACCAGATGGAAGAGCAAATGACCAACGGCAAATACAAATGCGTGGACGACCTGCTGAACAGCGGCGACACGTGGGAAATCTAATTTCTCCAAAACTCTCATAAAAACGAGGCGCTTCATTAGAAGCGCCTCGTTTTTTTTTTACACTGGGAACAGTCACCTGATCAGCATACCAAATCCCAGCTCACACAAAAAAGCCTCGAAAGCATCATCATACTTTCGAGGCTTTTCTTAACAGAATGGATATTCCTAATTTTGGTGACGATAGGAGTCCACTTTGGCTTTCAGTTCCTCCGGCACAGGCATGAGGAGTTTCACCTTCAGCTGTTGCAACATAATGTTGTTCTGTTGCACATTGCCGTTGATATCGTATGCTTTCTGGCTCCACTCATGAGCCTTTTGGATGATCTCCTTCTCAGCGGCACGCAACGGGTTCACCTCTGCATACTGCTTGGCTTTCATAGCTGCGTCAATCTTATCCTCATACTCCACCACTTCCATGAAATAACGATAAGCCATTTGGAAGTTCAACTGGAAATCGTTCGGATTTTTCTCAAGAAGACCGGTCAGGATTTCCTCAGCTTTGGTGAAATATTTGGCGTTGCTCATATAGTTGGCGCAATTGGCGGCCACCGTCAGGTCACCCGGTTTCTTTGCCAGCATGGTGTCGCACAAGGCCAGAACCTTCTCACCTTGACCCGTCATGTCGAAATAATCAATCTGGGCTTTCATGATATCCTCATCTTCAGGGAACGCAGCCAGACCCTTTTCCAGAATTTTACCGCAGTTCACCGTGTCTTTTTCGCTCTTAAACACATCATACAATGTTGTATAGGAGGCTGATGACAACGTAGGGAATGTCGAAATGGACTTGAGAAGCATTTCTTTGCCTTCTGTCTGCTTTTCCTGGCTGAAATAGGCAACAGCCAATTGGAAGTAAGATGCGGAAGCATTCTTTTTGTTTTTTCCCAATTCATAATTCTTGGCAGCCAACGTATAATATTTGATGGCGTTTTCATAATCCTTCTTTTCTGCATATTTAATGCCCAAATCATAAAAAGGATCAGCACACAGCCGTTGGCCGTCAATGGCACTTAACATACCGGTCTTGGGCTGCACCTTCGGGTCCAGTTCCAGAGCCTTGATGAAAGCATCATTGGCCGTGAGCAGCGCGTCCGGATAACGGGGCGTGTAGTTCGGGTCCGCATTCAGCTTCTTCTGGTCTGAATTGTAAAGGTTCACATATACATTGCCCTTCATCAGCCATACTTGGGCATTGTCGGGATATGCAGCCATGCACTCCTCAATGAATTTCTTCGCTTTAGGGGCTTGGTTGTTACGCAGGCACTGCCATACGTCATCAAGGCAGGACTGAGAAAACAGCGTCGTGCTAATCATTAAGCCGACCAAAAGAAATGTTAATTTTTTCATTGCTTTGAATTTTTTGTATTGTTGTATGATTTTATTGGATTATTTTTCTAACGATTGGATTAATCTGTCAATCTCATCATATTTGGGCGACTGCTGGCGAGCGTAAATGGCACGCAACGTCACGAGAAGACTCTTGTCATTGGGTTCCAAAACGCGGGCCTGTTCAAAATAGCGCGCCGACTGGTCCATATACGAATCCGACTGATTCTTAAAGTCTTTGGCTTTTACATTGTTCGGGTCCGAAACAGCCACCTTGTTGTACTGGTCAAACAGACGTTCGGAGAGGCTGTAAGTGCAAACGCCGAGATTGTACAGGATCACAAAATTGTTCGGCGACAATTTGTTGGCTTTTACAAGAAGTGTCTCTGCCTCCTCATACTCTTTTTCCCGGATGTAGAAGTTGGCGAGATTCACCAGCTCGTCGGCATTCTGGATGGAAGAGGATGAGATGTTGTGCATCAGGGAGGAAGCCTTCACGCTATCGCCTTTCCAATAATAATAGTCGATTTCAGCCAAACGTATGCTCATATTGCCCGGCATATTTTTTTGGGCCTTCGCCAATACATCTTCTGCCTTACGGGAATCGTTTCCTTTCTCGTAAGCCTCTATCAGGCGCACATACACATACGGGTTGGAGGAGCCGTCATCCATCGCCTTGTTGTAATACAATATTATATTATCATTATCCTTTTCACCTAAAGACTCCAACGCGTAGGCATAATAATAATACAAATCCCCATTCATGGGATACTGGGGCTTATCCATTTCATAGGAAGCGATGCCCTTGGCCAATGTGTTCTTGGCGGCCTGATAATCTTTCGCAATCAGTTGGTCCACGCCGCGCACCAGCAGCAGCGGATAAAGCTGCCGCATGGCCTCTTTGGCTGGAAACATATCCATAGCCTCCGCGTTCGGATTGATTTCCAACGATTTGGCAAAAGCGTCATAAGCCTCTACCGGTGCATCAGGATACAGAATCCGATACTGTTCATCCTTTTGTTTGGCACTATATTCATCATTAGCCAAAAAATAGTAGATATTTCCCTTATAAAGCCACGTTTGCGCCTTTGTGGAGAATTTTTCATCCTGCACACATGCGTCAATCGCTTCCTTTGCCTTTACAAAATCCTTGTCATAATAAAAATTGTAAGCTTTGTTCAGCGACGGTTTCTGGGCGTGCAGGCCCAGAACGGTGGCGAAAATCATGCAGCATAAAAACAGGCGTTTCATCGGAGCGAAAATTAACGGTCGTTAGATTCTACGTTTTCGGATTCGTTTAAAGACTGCTCCTCGGAAGGTTCGTTCAGGTCTGCGGGCTCGACATTCTCGTCTTCAAATTCGTCGTCATCCTGGCGCGGAACCACACAAACAGCCGCGATAAGATCGTTCTTTCGAAGGTCAATCAACTTGACGCCCTGCGTATTACGGCCCAGCACACGCAATGAATCCACATGCAAGCGGATGGCGATGCCGGAGCGGTTGATGATCATCAGGTCGTCATCGTCCGTCACATCTTTCATAGCGATCAGTTTACCGGTTTTTTCAGTGATTTTGATTGTGCTGACGCCTTTTCCGCCACGATGGGTGATGCGGTAATCCTCCAGCAGCGAACGTTTTCCGAAGCCGTGCTGCGAGACGATAAGCACCGTGCTCCGCGGGTTGTCGATAGCAAGTACGCCCACGATGCGGTCGTTCTCATCTGCAAGGGTCACACCCTTCACGCCGGCGGCGGTACGGCCCATGGCACGCATCTCCTCCTTCTCTTTGAATCGGATAGCCCGTCCAGAATGGAGTGCCAGCATCATCTCGCTGTTGCCATCGGTGAAACGGGCCGCAATCAAGCGGTCACCCTCACGCACATTGATGGCAATGATACCTTTCTTACGCGGATGGGAATAGGCATCAATGGAGGTCTTTTTAATAATACCTTTTTCTGTACAAAGGAATACAAAGTGATTATTGATGTAGTCCGGATCGGTGATGGATTTCAGATTAATGATAGAGGCAATTTTGTCATCCTCTTCAATCTGGAGGATATTCTGAACGGCACGGCCCTTCGATGTCTTCACGCCTTCCGGGATCTCAAACACACGCAACCAGAAGCACTTGCCTTTTTCCGTGAAGAAGAGCAGATAGTTGTGATTGGTGGCCATGTAAAGGTGCTCGATGAAATCCTCGTCGCGGGAGCTGCCACCCTTAGAGCCTTTGCCGCCACGATTCTGCACACGGTACTCGGCCAACGGGGTGCGCTTGATATAGCCCAAATGGGAAATCGTGATAACGACCTCCTCATCCGCGATGGTGTCTTCTATACGGAATTCGGAAGCATCCATCTCGATAGGTGAACGGCGTTCATCGCCATAGCGGTTTTTAATGTCCTGCAGTTCGCTTTTGATGATTTCCATACGGAGGTGTTCATCGGAGAGCACATTCTGAAGGTATTCGATTAATTTCAGCAGGTCGGCATATTCGTTCTGCAGTTTCTCGCGTTCCAGTCCGGTGAGCTGGCGGAGGCGCATCTCCACGATGGCGCGTGCCTGGGCTTCGGAGAAGTTCCAACGTTCCATGAGGCCGTTCTGGGCTTCCTGAACGGTTTGTGAGGCGCGAATCAGTGCGATGATGTCATCCAGGATGTCCAGAGCCTTGAGCAGGCCTTCCAAAATATGCGCGCGGGCCTGTGCTTTCTTCAGATCGAACTGGGCGCGGCGGATCACCACCTGATGGCGGTGTTTCACATATTCCACAATCATATCCTTGAGGTTCAGTGTCATCGGGCGGCCATTCACCAGGGCCACATTGTTCACACTGAACGACGACTGCAGGGCCGTCATCTGATACAGTTTGTTAAGGACCACCTCAGGCACAACATCCTTACGCAAATCATAGACGATGCGGGTGCCATTGCGCTTGTTGGTCAGGTTCTCAATGTTGGTGATGCCCACGATTTTATCCTCTTTCACCAGTTCCACCGTATGCTTGATCATATCGGAAGGATTGACCAGATAAGGCAACGATGTGACTACAATCTGGTTTTTGTTCTTATCCGTTTCAATGGTGGCGTGGCCACGCATCACGATGCGTCCGCGACCCGTCTGGAAAGCCTCCTGCACCCCTCTGTACCCGTAAATCTCGCAACCAGAAGGGAAATCCGGTGCTTTGATATACTGTGAAAGTTCCTCAATAGAAATCTCATTATTGTCGATATAAGCGCAGATACCGTCACACACCTCACCCAGATTGTGGGGAGCCATGTTGGTGGCCATACCCACGGCAATGCCGGAGGCGCCGTTCACAAGCAAGTTGGGGATTTTGGAGGGCAAAACGGTCGGTTCGGGGATGGAGTCGTCGAAGTTGAGGGTCATGTCCACAGTATCCTTCTCGATGTCGGCCACCATATCCTCGGCGGATTTGCGGAGGCGGGCCTCTGTGTAACGCATGGCGGCGGGGCTGTCACCGTCCACGGAGCCGAAGTTACCCTGTCCATCCACGAAAGGATAGCGCAGAGACCATGGCTGGGCCATACGGACCATGGCGTCATAGACGGCCGTATCGCCGTGCGGGTGGTACTTACCCAGCACTTCGCCCACGATTCTCGCGGATTTCTTATATGGTTGGGAAGATATGATGTTGTTGTCCCACATGGCATAAATGATACGCCGCTGGACCGGTTTCAGACCATCGCGGACATCCGGTAGTGCACGCGACACAATCACCGACATGGAATAGTCAATATAGGCAGTCTTCATCTGATTTTCGATGTTGACCTGGACAATTTTCTCTCCTAAAGCTTCTTCTTCTATCATCTTATCGTTTTTTTGTTTAGTCTAAAAAACTATGTTTCAATTAGTTGCAATAAATCAAAATAAAGCACGAAAATACGAAATTTTTTCGTTTCCACGTCATTATTTTGGCACTTTTTTTGCACATGCAGCAGTCTAAAGCAGAAGCGGGCAAGTCATTGCTCAACGATGTTCCTGTCCGTTAGAAATTAAATTGTATTTTTGCCGCAAATTTTTCACAGATGGAAATCAAGTATTCAGACGAGATGCGCTATGCCTTGGAAGAGGCACGGAACATAGCCGTATATTACCATTCCCCCAACATCGGCACCGAGCATGTCATGGTGGCGATTCTGCGATTCCCCGGGGAGAGCATGACCAAAACCTTGTTCAACATTTACCGCGTGGACATGGACGTGCTTCGCACCAAGATCGAGGAATTGATTGAGAATAACGAACACAAGACCGAGACCACGCCCGAGACCATCCGGATGAACATCCAGACGGACAACACCTTGCGATTATCCTATCTTATCTCCAAAGAGTACAGGAGCGAGACGGTGGAGGCGTATCATTTCATTTTGGCCATTCTTCGTGACGGGCGCAACGATTCCGCCAACGTGGTGAAGATGTTCCTGACACGCGCCGGACTTTCCTACACATCCTTTGCCTCGGAGGTGAAGAAGGAGTTGAACATGGAGTCGGGCCGTACGGAGGCGATTCTGGATCAAGGCGACGATATGGAGGAAGAGGACGATCGTCGGACGACCACTCGTGCCAGCAAGCCGGGCGGGAAAGGCTCCGCCACCCCCATGTTGGACAGTTTCGGCAAGGACCTGACCAAATTCGCCGCCGAGGGCAAGCTGGACCCCGTGGTGGGACGGCAGAAGGAGCTGGAGCGTATCGCCCAGATTCTCAGCCGGCGGAAAAAGAACAACCCCGTGCTCATCGGCGAACCCGGCGTGGGCAAGTCTGCCGTGGCGGAAGGTCTTGCCATGAACATCGTGAAAGGGAAGGTGTCGCGCACGCTCATGAACAAGCGCGTCATCAGCCTGGACATGGCCTCCATTGTGGCCGGCACCAAGTACCGCGGCCAATTTGAGGAGCGTGTCAAGACCATCCTGACGGAGATCGAAAAGAACCCCGACATCATCCTGTTCATTGACGAACTGCACACGATGGTCGGGGCGGGGAACGCGCCTGGCAGCATGGATGCTTCCAACCTGTTCAAACCCGCGCTCGCCCGTGGCGAGATGCAGTGCATCGGCGCCACCACACTGGACGAGTATCGCGAATTTATCGAGAAGGACGGTGCCTTGGAACGCCGTTTCCAGAAGATCATCCTCGAACCCACCACACCGGAAGAGACCATCGAAATCCTCCACAACATCAAAGACAAATACGAAGATCATCATATCGTGCGCTACAGCGACGAAGCCGTGAAAGCCTGCGTCACCCTTTCGAACCGCTACATCACGGACCGCTGTCTGCCCGACAAGGCCATCGACGCCTTGGACGAAGCCGGAGCGCGGATGCACATCCAGAACATACACGTTCCACCGGAAATCCTGCAGGCAGAAAAGGAAATTGCCGAATTCGAGCAGTTGAAATCACAGGCCATCAAAGAGCAGCAGTATAACGCCGCCGCTGGCTATCGCGACCAGATCAAGCAGATAGAGACCAACCTTTCCAACCTGAAAAAAGAGTGGGAAAAACAGTCTGACTTGGAACGCCCCACCGTCACGGAGGACACCGTGGCGGAGGTCATCGCCATGATGACGGGCGTGCCCACCCAGCGCATCGCCAAAAACGAGGGAGAACGCCTCATGAAGATGGCAGACGAGCTCCAAGGCAAGGTCATCGGCCAGGACGACGCCATCATCAAAATCTCGAAATCCATCCGACGCAACCGCGCAGGCCTGAAAGACCCTAACCGGCCCATCGGCTCGTTCATTTTCCTGGGCCCAACGGGTGTTGGCAAGACCTATTTGGCCAAGATTTTAGCGGAATACCTCTTTGACTCGCAGGACGCCATCATCCGCATCGACATGAGCGAGTATATGGAGAAGCATACCGTGTCGCGGCTCATCGGAGCGCCTCCGGGCTACGTGGGCTACGAAGAGGGCGGCCAACTGACCGAAAAGGTGCGCCGGAAGCCCTACTCCATCGTGCTGTTGGACGAAATCGAGAAGGCGCACCCCGATGTGTACAATGTTCTACTGCAAGTGTTAGACGAGGGCATGCTCACCGACGGAATGGGGCGTAAGGTGGATTTCAAGAACACCATCCTCATCATGACCTCCAACATCGGCACGCGCGAGCTGAAGGATTTCGGCACGGGTGTGGGATTCAGCACGGAGGCCACCAAGGCCGCCCAGAACAAAGTGGAACAGGGCATCTTGGAGAAGGCCCTGAAGACAACCTTTTCCCCGGAATTCCTCAACCGCGTGGACGACGTCATCTATTTCAACAGTCTCAACAAAGAGGACATCCTGAAAATCATCGATATCGAATTGCAGAAGGTTTTAAGTCGTGTGGTGGCTTTGGGCCTTGACATCCATGTGACTGACAAAGCCAAGCAGTACATTGCCGAGACAGGATGGGATCCCAACTACGGAGCCAGACCATTGCGCCGCGCCATCCAGAAGCATGTGGAAGACCTTTTGGCGGAAGAGATCCTGAACCAATCCCTACCACAGGGCACGGTGGCGGACTTGGATTACGACGACCTGCTGGACCAGATGGTACTCCTCAACAAAAAAGCCATTGCCGAAGAAGTAACCGCATAAACAACAACATCATGGACCTCAACGCCAAATTCCAACCCATCACCACATTCATCTTCGATTTTGACGGGGTGCTCTCCGACGGCAAGATATACGTGCAACATGACGGCGAACAAGTGCGGGCAACCAGTGTGAAAGACGGCTACGCACTCCAGTACGCCCTGCGCAAAGGATACCGGATTGCCGTCATCTCCGGCGGCTACGCTGAATCCATGAAACTGCGTTACAAGGACTTCCCCGGCATGGAGATGTTTCTGAAAACCCATGACAAGGTGAAGATGTTTCACGAATACCTCAACCTCCACAAGCTAACCCCGGAAGAGGTGCTGGTTATGGGGGACGACATTCCTGACTACAAAATGATGCAGCTGGCGGGCATGAAATGCTGTCCGTCGGACGCCGCCACGGAAATCAAAGGGATTGCCGACTACGTCTCCCCGTATCCTGGTGGTGGCGGGGCCGCGCGCGATGTGATTGAGCGTGTGCTTCGCCTGCACGGGAAATGGTTTGAAGAAGACGCATGCCTTTGGTAACAATTAACAATTAACAATTAATAATTAATAATTAATACGAAAATTACTGCATTCGATATTACTGCACGTTAGTGCACGCTTTTAAGAGTACATGACATGGCGACCAAAATCACAACCCAAAATCCCCACCATTAACGACAACTATTCATTATTCATTATTAACTATTAACTATAATTATTAATTGTTCATTATCCAACACTTCCTATGGGTTGTTCATTTAGCATTCTTCTGGCAATTTTAGGTTTCGCGTACGGCGGCTTTGGCGGGGCCTTGGGTGGCTTTCTGTTCGGAGCTTTCATTGATGCCATCATCAACCGGACTGGCAGCAAGAGGGGCAGAGCCCAGCATTACTACAAGCCTCAGGATTTCACGGACGACAAGCTTATTCTGGCCGCCTACGTGGCCAAGGCTGACAACAACCGCCTGCTGCGTTCCGAGATGGAGTATGTGCGACAGTTCCTCCTTAAAGACCTTGGCAGTTCCGCTGTCCAATCCGCCATGCTACGTTTCCGCGACATTTTGAATTCAGACATTGACATCACCAACGTGTGTGCCGACCTCCGGCAGCACGCCACCATATACGAGAAACTGATCATCCTGCAGTTCCTCTTCGGTTTCGCCCAAGCAGACGGCTCTATGCGTCAGGAGGAGCTTGATGCCATCCGGCACATTTCCGACCTTTGCGGCATTCCACGCAGCACCTTCGAATCAATCAAGTCGATGTTTGTGGGCAGTTCCTATTACGGTGGGGGTTACTACGAGCAACAGCAGTATGGCGGTGGCGGATCATCCTCCACCTCCTACTCCACGCGTACAGCCACCGACAACGACTACCGCATTCTGGAAGTGTCGCCCGATGCCAGTGACGAAGAGGTCAAGAAAGCCTACCGTGCCGCCGCCAAGAAGCACCATCCCGACAAGGTGAGCCACTTAGGCGAGGATGTGCGCAAAGCCGCCGAAGTGAAATTCGCCCAGGTGAACGAGGCCTACGAACGCATCAAGAAAGCGCGCGGAATGAATTAATGCCATAGAAAAGACAAGACCTGTCGCTATTTCACGCCTAACACATCCAGTCCCTGGCGGAAGCGGATGTCGCGAGGAATACCAGCCTTGTTGATGCGGTTGAGGTCCTTCTGAAGGTCCGGACCGATAGTGCCGTGGTCTTTGCTGTACTGCGAGGCAAAGGCAAAGTCGCCCGTGGCTTGCGTCTTGAGGATCAAAGCGATCCAGCCCTCCATTGCCTTGCGGGCTTTCTCGTAATTAATGTGATAGGTGCCATTGCCGTTGCGTGTGAAAGCACCGTTTTCAAACATATAGTTGTAGCACATCATGTTGGCGATGCCATGTGCCTCCGATGCGCCGAAACGCACGCTGCGCAGCAAACCTACAATATAAGTAGTAATGGCCTCCTCCACGGTAATGTCGGAAATCTCGCCTTTTTCGATGAGGTTGCAAACGAGATTCAAACCGATAATGTCGGCCTTAGCCTCTTCCCAGCTGGAATTCTCGGTCTGCATAGCCTCGTCCACGCTGCCCTTTCCGTTGATGGTCTGTTTCACACCAAGGCCATGGGCCACCTCATGAAACGTCACATTCCAGAAGAAAGCGTCGAAGCTGAGGTTGGACTGTTCCGACGGCTCGATGATCATCTCACCGATGGGTTTCATGATCTTGTCAAATTTAGCCTGCATGGCGTTGCGCAGTTGGAAGCGGCGGGAACCTTTCTTGGCCTGCACCCTGTCGTCGTTAGGCAGGTTGATGGCGATGGTTTTGCCGCCGGCATTGCAGTCGCCGCCGTAGAATACCACATCGTAAAGATTCATGTCGCTGGAGGTACCGGGCACATAGTTCTTGTGTGCGGGGTCGCAGGGCAGTTCCTTCTGCAATTGGGGGAGCATCTGCACGAACTTGGCCAGCTTGGTACTGGCGTCCACATCCTTCACCAGCACAAAAGCCTCCCAGGAGGTCTTCACGGAGTTGAAGGCATCGTCATAGTTCTCAATGGGCCCGAACACAAAGTCAAGATTGGAGTTGCGCAGGTCCATCCACGCCATGTCGCTGGGGTAATAGTCGTTGGTCTGCAGCGATTTCTTGCGTTCGACGAGATACTTCTTCATGGAGGGGTTATCGGTTATCTCGATGGCTTGGTCGAGCAGTTCGCACACGCGGTCGAGTTTTTCCTTATAGGCCTCATAGTAGCCCACGGTTTTGAGATTACCGTTCTCATCACGGGTGAGGATAGTGTAATGAGAAGATTTGAGCGGGTCGGCGAAGGCGTCATACTCAGCCCGGGTGATATCCTGCGGGTAGTAGTTGGCGGTGGCGGGGCGCGGACCGTAGCCGCTCACGAAGGGCTTTTCAGCATCCAGACGGTCCCACGGGCCGTAGTTAATGAGGGCGAACTCCTTCACCCACGGGTCGGTAATGGTATCCAGAAGGGTCTCGTCGCCGAACGTCTGTTCCCAGAAAAGGTCATCCATAATCTGTCCGATTTCGAAGAAAATGGGCAGCAACTTGCGTTCGCTCTCGGAAAGTTTCGAGAGGTCGGCGGTGAGGTCGAAGTAGGCATACTCCTCCACTTTTTGTTGCATTTCGCTTTTGGATTCCTCTTGGGAACCAGTGGATTTCTTCTCCTTGCAGGAGGTCGTAACCAAGGCTAAACAGCCGAATGCGATTACCATAGCGGTGATTTTTCTCATAATTTATTGGGTTTAGAATATTTCAAAAAAATCGAGTACAAAAGTATAAAAAATATGTTATTGTTTTACTACCTTCACGAAACCGACAAAATGGCCATGACTGTACAGTCTGACGAAATACAATCCAGAGCCCAAACCTGACAGGTCAATTTGACGTTGACGGCTGCCCGTATTCCAGCGGCTCATGCGGACCAGTTCACCCATCGCATTGTAAAGCATCGCCTCTGTCAGTTCCTGCATCGGATTATCGGATTCAATGGTGACGACACCACCCGTAGGATTCGGATACGCCCGGATGGAATAGTCGTCGCCATACGAGTCTATTCCGACGGCCACCGTCAGGTGCAGCGTCACCACGGAGTCACAGCCGTGCATATTCTGCAACGTTTGCACATAGTCTCCCGACTGGCAATAGGATTCGCCGTGCCAGATGTAACAGCTGTCGGACACCGACACGGTTTCTTCCGTAACATCAAAATCCCAAGCTTGAACGGTGACGGAAGCCGTATTGTGACACCCAGCAGCATCAAAGCCCATAACCTGATAGTCACCAGCCGAATAGACTGACAACGTCGCATCTGTGTTTCCATTATTCCAAATGTAGGACACACCACCCTGAGCCACTAATGTGGTGCTGTCTCCCGGACAGATATCCGTACTGCCTGCAATGGTGATGTTCGGCAGCGGTGACACCAGAACCACCACGTCGGCAGTGCCCACACAACCCGCCGCAGATGTGCCTGTCACGCTGTACATGCCGAAAGCATTCACCTGCAAGGAAGCCGACTGGTCGCCCGTGTTCCAGATGTAATTGGCGGCACCTGTGGCCGTAAGCGTCGTGCTGCTTCCCGCACAGATTGTGGTGTTGCCTATTATGACTATCTGCGGAGTCGTGTTCACCGTAACAACGACATTGGCTGCGGCGGAACAGCCTTCCGCACTGGTAGCAGTCACGGAATATGTCCCACTCTGACCAACGGTAATGCTGTTTGTCGTGGCTGCATTGTTCCAGACATAACTGCTGCCACCTGTGGCCGTCAGCTGTGTGGTGAGACCTTCGCAGATGACCGTATTACCTGTGATGGTCACCGTCGGAATCGGATAGATGGTCAACTTCAGTGTGTCCACGCTGGCGCAGCCGTCGGCGTTGTTGTATGCGTGCGTGTAGGTGCCCGAGTTGGTGTAGGTGTGCCCGTGCCACGTGAAACTCTCGCAGGCGGTTTCCGTTTCCACATTGTGGGTTCCGTGGAGGATGGTCAAGTGCAGCGTCACCACGCTGTCACAGCCGTTGATGTTGGTGAAGTTCTGCGTATAGATACCACTTTGCGTGTAGGTAGTGTTATTCCATGTATAACTATCGCAGGCCGTCGCGCTAATATTGACAACAGAGGCAGACAACACATTCACCGTATGGACGGCTGAAGTTGCATCGCAGCCGGAGATGCTGCTGGAAACTGCCACATAATAATCGTATGAGCCCACTGGCAAAAGGCTGGAAATGGTGTATGAAGATGATGTGGCACCGCTAATGGCAACCGCCTCGCTGCCATTCATCCTTCTGTACCATTGGTAGCTTAACACATCCCCGCCCATCACACCTTGCACGGTAGCAGACATTGTGACAGTATCCCCCTCGCAAACATTGTCTGCCCCCGTGACAACAACCGTGTAAGTGGGGACAATCGTAACCAATGTGCTGATGCTTACAGATGAACTGAAAGCCACACAACCGGCACCCGGTTGGGAGACTGTCATAAAATAGTAATCAATGGACCCATCATTGGGGACCACAACACTCAAAACCGGACCTATTTCATTCATTAGTTCAACACCATTCTTGGACCAATGATAAATATTTGTACCGTATCCGCCAGTCACGTCGGCCTTTATGACAGTGGATCCTCCCTCGCAAACCGTGTCTGGATAACCAGCCTCGCGAGTAATGGTCACCGTAGGTTCAGGCCAAACCATGATGGCAGGGGCAGCGACGGTTGCACTACAACCGGCATTCGTGGTAACTGACACCGCATAATGGTATGCGGTCACACGGGCCTCATTCATAACAACGTATGATGAAGACACCACATCTGGAACCAGAGCACCATCCCTATACCACTGATAGATGCATGGTACTGTAGCCGGAGCGACATTGGCTGTCAGCGTGACCATGCCACCTTCACAAACCAACGTGTCATCCACAGAAACCGTCACGACGGGCAGCGGATTAATGGTCAGGTGGAGCGTATCCACGCTGGCGCAGCCGTCGGCGTTGTTGTATGCATGCGTGTAGGTGCCCGAGTTGGTGTAGGTGTGCCCGTGCCAGGTGAAGCTCTCGCAAGCGGTTTCCGTTTCCACATTGTGGGTTCCGTGGAGGATGGTCAACTGCAGCGTCACCACGCTGTCGCAGCCGTTGATGTTTGTAAAGTTCTGCGTATAGATACCACTTTGCGTGTAGGTAGTGTTATTCCATGTATAACTGTCGCAAGCCGTTTCTGTGATGCTGACAACAGATCTGGCCAAGACATTCACCGGATGGATGGCTGAGGTCGCATTGCAGCCAGGGATACTACTGGTGACAGCCACATAATAGTCGTAAGAGCCAACTGACAAGAGGTCAGAAATCGCGTAGGTGGAGGAGGTCGCACCGGCAATAACACTTGAAGAGCCCGAGGTGACCCTGTACCATTGATAGCCCAATGCGTCGTTAGGCAAGACGTTGTTCACCGTTACATTCAGCGTAACGGCACCGCCTTCACACACGTTGCCGCTACCGGAAACGGTGGCCGAGTAGGCGGGAGCGACCATGACGGTCTCAACGTTGGAAAGCTGGGGTTGACAGTTGTAACCGGAGGCAACAACAGACACCTGATAAGCGTATGTGCCGGGCGTGTTCATCGTAAAAGCATTTTGATCTTGGGCAAAATGAACGTTTGTATGAGAAGATAAAACGACACCATTGGAAGTCCAGTTGAATGTCAGGCCATCATAGATGGTAGCGTTCGTCACGCCATTGACCGTGTTGCTGTAGTTGGTGATTATACCGTTCAAAGTAGTGGTTCCGCCGGAACAAACGGTGGTGCCATCAGTGACATACAAGGACACAACAGGTTGCTCCGCCACTATGACGGTGACCGGACTCGACAGGGCGGACGTGCATCCGAAGGCGTCGCCTTGCGTGACCCTCGCCTGGACCGTATGGTAACCTGCCGTATTCAACGTAAGGTTATACGTGTTCGTCACACCGGTCACTGGAGTTCCGCCGTCAAGAATCCACTCATAGCTGAAGTTGTTAGGCAGTTGGTTGCTTGCATTGACTGCGGCTGACAGCATGGCCATACCTCCCGCACACATCGTCATATGATCGACTGAAAGCGTGAGCGTCGGGGCGGCGGCAACCGTCAGCGTCAACGTAATCACACTGTCGCAACCGTGGACAGTTCGCAGCGTATGGGTATAGGCACCCGCCGAAGTGAGCGTCTGCCCGAAGAAGTTGTAACTATCGCCTTGGCAAATGGATGCGGTTACAGGAATCTGGTATGTCGGATAGATGGTCAGGTGGAGCGTATCCACGCTGGCGCAGCCGTCGGCGTTGTTGTATGCATGCGTGTAGGTGCCCGAGTTGGTGTAGGTGTGCCCGTGCCACATGAAGCTCTCGCAGGCGGTCTCCGTGGTCACGTTGTGCGTGCCGTGGAGGATGGTCAAGTGCAGCGTGTCCGCGCTGGCGCAGCCATCATTGTTCGTGTAATGGTGCACGTAGGTGCCGCTCTGCGTGTAGGTCACGCCCGTGCCGGCTGCCCACGTGTAGCTGTCGCACTCCGTCACCGTGGTCACGTTGTGCGTGCCGTGGAGGATGGTCAAATGTATTTTAAAAATAGTATCCCTGCCGTTATCCCTGATCAAAACAGAATAGTTCCCTGCTTCTGTGTATGTTGATCCACGGAATTCATACTGTCCACCTGCACAGATAGTTTCATCAATATTCACTTCAGGAACAAACAGATATTCTCCAAAATGAATTTCCATATTTTGAAACAATAGCGTGTCAATGCATTGAAGCTGTTGTGCCGTAACGACTGTAGTGTCGGAATAGGTCGGGAACAACGTGGTCATACAGTAGTCGATTTCCTGCATGGAGCCCGCCGCAAAATCAAAGGGGCCCATGTTTGCCACACCTCTTCTGTCACCGCCAAGTAAGTTAGCCGTCTCTTCTCTCCATCCATCCGATCCGCCATAATCCTGATAATTGAATCCAGCGTATGCTACCGGATCGAGAACACCCCAATTGCACGGATCACTGGTGCCTGGGAACATGAAACGACATTCAGGTCCGGTGAGGCCATCCTGCGGATAACCATTTCCCCCATATACAAGACGGGTTCCATCTCTCCAACGATTACGCATCAAATTGTAATATTCTAAAGCCCTATTAGGATCTCCCACAACGGAACGGTCATTGTTATAAGAAATAAATCCCGTCATTCCCATACGTTCATCATCCGTTATGCCATTTCCGAAATTCGTCCCCGTTATGGCGTATTGATTACTGCCACCGAGCACAAACAATCCGCAATCTGTCGTATCGGTGAATGATGGATTATCCAATCCGTCTGCCGGAATGCGAGGGCCTCCCAATATGGTCAACGTCTGTATCGGCGGATTCGGGCCATAATGGGCCGGCGAACCACTTCCATCAACAGTAGAGGCATTGTATGCGTATGCCGTGTTATTTTGCACATCACACCCCACACGGTCATCGTCCGCATAGCCCAAATCCCAGTCGGTCCACAGACTGGCGTATGCATCGTGAAGATCGGTTTGAGAGCGGTTGAACAATTTGTATTTGACAAATAGCGTGTTGTTTAACACCGAATCCTGCGGAGCGTAGTAGCCGTACACTATGGCATGGACCTCCACGCCGATGGGCATTCCACCCAATGGAGTGCGTTTGGTCGGTTTGTCGTTGAAAACGAAGAACAGGGCCATATCTCCCGGGAACGAGGGATAGTCGCCGTGTGACGGATCGTAATGGTTGTCGCCGTCCACATCCACAAAAGGTGCCATATTGTAAGCCTGGCCTTTTGCGGTATCGCCGTGCGCGGGCCATGATGCGATGTGGAACGGGATGGTATAGTCTGGCTCATCATAGCGGAGCAAGAAATCCAACACCTCTTCCCGCGTGATTTTGAAACAGCGGTTCCAGCGGGCGACAGTCGCACTATCTGTGGATGCATCGGTGATTGAAAGAGGTCCCGACCAGAAATCCTCACAGGCTCCCATACCTGTATGATTAACGACATCTGCATAGATACTGTGATTTCCAGCAGAGAGATGCAAGGAATCGGTATCATCCATGCCACCCAACCAAAGGCTATGAGCATAGATAGTGGAGGTCTGTGAGTCCTTGGGCACCCTATAGAAAGCATTGCTATTATGAAATTGCAACGCCCCAACCGAGAAATAGGCGGCAATGTTGTTCACATCTATCAGATTGTCAAGATGCACATACATTTGTTGTTCACTGTAGCCGGTACCATATTCGTTGATGGCGTAGGCCCGTACATAATAGACGGTATCTTTGGAAAGCCCCGTAAGGACACTTGTAAACTTGCCGTCATACGCGTATAAATTATTATACATGGTATAATCGTCACTGACACTGTGGCTGTCGGCCAATGTCGGGTTGGGTGTGGTACTCCAACAGATACCACAAGCTGTAATTTGAGAACCGCCCTCGTTGGAGACGCTAACCTCAGCGGTGGCAGATGTCGAATCCTTACCGAAAATATTGTCCAAAGCAAGAGCAGGGATAGAGCCATTCGTCCTGAAGATCTTTCGTTCACCATAGGTTGTCCCCACACTTCTGGTTGCGTACGCCCGCACATAATAAACCTTACCCGGCAGCAAGCCCGTCAGCTCGCTGATAAACGCACCCGTACCGGCTCCATCAACCGTGTGTGCATCGGCAATCGTCGGATCAGGATTTGTGCTCCAACACACACCGCGGGCGATAACAGGCGAATTACCATCGTAGGTCACATCACCACCGCAGGTTGCTGTGTATTGTGTAATGTTGGCTACCGTATCAGTATTCACTTTGGCAGGACTCACACCATCACCGAGAACGCAGCGAACAGAAAGGCCATAATAAGAATCGCTGTACCCCATGTAAACACCAGAACGGTCAAAACTGATTTTTTGGCTATATGTGTAATTCGTGTACCCGTTATAATTGGAAGCCCAAAAAACAGCAGACTTTCCGAAATCAATATTATTCTCAAACCTTGAATACTGCCCGTCATTCTCCCAATAAAACGTCCTTCCGGCAATGCCAATGGGAACAGCCGAAAAACCGGTTGAATTGTTGGGAACAACACTTTGGTCGCTTGGAGTACATTCGCTACTGTTGCTGCTTACACCGTAGGTATAACTATAGGCATCCCATCCTGTATTATCTGCCAATGCCTTTGCAATACTATTGGAATCATCATTGCATCTATAACATTCCTGACTGCCTACATAGTCCATCAATTGTCTCCATTCCGAGTCACTTGGAACATGCCAACCAGTAGGACAAACACCTTGAACTCCACTTGGATTAGTCGCACTGGAAGGCATCCCATACATTAACGCAAACCAATTGTAACGATACCCATAGACAGGAAGGCTATTCATATTCTCCGCATAGTCCTGTGCCAAACCCGGCAGACAACGATACGGACCACCCATATTACCTCCAAGAGTATCTATCTCCACCCCATCGGCATAATGTGTGGTACGTAAGTTCTCTTTCATCCAGCACTGGTTGCCAATCTGCACCGTGTTATAGACATTCCCGTCGTAATCGGTGACGGTCTCGTGCCCCGGACAGGGTTGTGCATCGTCAACAGGGAGTGTCATAAACATCACCTCATCACCATACACTGTGCGAAGATTGCTAACCGCATACGCCCGCAGATAGTATGTGGTGTTGGGCGTAAGATTCGTGAGTGTGCTCATAAACGAACCAACGCTGTCGCTTGTGTGCGCATCCGCAACCGTCGGGTTCGGGCTCGTGTTCCAGCAGACGCCATGACTTACAAGGGAAACATTCCCTCCCATCGTGACATTGTATTCTGCTATGGCAGAAGAATCCACCACATGAGAAACCTCCGGTCTTGAAACTTGTAGATTCTCGGCACTCATATCATTTAACGAACGAGGAACAATATAGTATCGGAAATCATAATTATTCGAACCAATCATGGATCTGGCGACATTGACACCTGTGACATTTTGCACCACTCCGGTAGGGATGGGCATATTGATATAATCCACCTCATAAAGATACGGGAACAAAGCGGGAGACGACACATTGTTTTGCAACAAATCATAACGGTTCATTCGAGTGAAATCACCCGTAGAAGTAATGGTCACATCATCCAGTTCAATCAACTCCGCCTGATGCGATTTCATAAACGCAGTGTCATCCAGTTGAGGAAGACTCACGACAAGCGGTGCGACCGACACGGAATGTGCCTCCAACTGTCCGTACGGGAGAACGGGGATAAACTCAAGGAATCCATGATAGTTGGTCAGCGTACCGACAATGTCTTTGATCTGGTCGCCCACCTCCAAATCACCCAGAATATTGTTGGCGTCAAAAACCAATATAGCTCCTGTTGAATCCTGGATGAATTTCTGATTGTTAAATGAAGATTTTGCAGTCACCACAGCACTGCCCACCATCCTGTATTCAACATCACCCTGTTCTGTAATCATGTGATCAGAGAAATCCATCTTGCTTCTCAGCTGGGCTATATTCTCACAAGACTCTCTTTCCGTCGTAAAGACCACCTCATCACCATAACTTGTTCCAACACTGTTGGTGGCATACGCTCTCATATAGTACGTAGTATTGGGTGTAAGCCCCGTGACATTGCTCCATACTGCACCTATATCCGTGCCGTTATTTGTATGTGCATCGGCAATTGTCGGATCAGGATTTGTGCTCCAACACACACCGCGTGCCAACAGACTTGGGCATCCGGCATCCACCACATTACCAAGGCACATAACGCCATTTGACGAGATGTTTGTAACGCCATCCGTGGTCACAACAGGAAGCACACAGGGTGTAGTAAAAGTTACAGGCAACGACCAAAACGAATATGAACTATCACTACAGACCGTACGCACATATACATAGTAATTCTTACCAGACATCAACCCACTCAACGAGAATGTGGTGTTCTGCGTAACCAAAGGAGCAAGTTGGCTGGGAGACACAGATTGGTCACTCGTAAACACATACTCCCATTTGTTGTCAGAATTATGGACTGGCGTGAACGTTATGTCTGCTGTATTGTCATTAATAATATCCGCCATCAGATTGTCAGGTCTTCCACAGTCACTAACTGTAATACGAATGGAATCCACAGCTGCAGGCGGCATAGTTCCACCAAATGCGTCGTTGGTCCAACGGAAATAAAGCCGTTGCACAGAATTGGCCAACGAGGAAGGCAACACTGCACTGTAGGTGGTCCAATCGGAATTTAAATTGAATTTGGGTTCTAACACGATAGTACCGGATGGATCATCCTGTGGAATGTTATATAACGTACTTGCAGGCATGGCCTCAACCTGCATCGGAGTTCCGACATAAACTTTTAAGAAATCGTACAAACTTTCGCCGTAGCATCTCCAATTGAAGCTAAGTTCAAATTCAGTTCCCGCACCGAACTGAATGTCACGATAAGCCCATACCGTCGTTTTTTCTCCTGAAACCGTATAGGCATTCGTCAATCCGGTGTCATTGGAGATATACAGCACTGAATCTGTCAAATCCACAGGCTGTCCAATATACCATTTGTTGGGGCTAGAACAGTTTATCAAGCTCCACTCGGCATTCTCCGTCCCGTCGTCGAAATCATGGAAGTACGGCAACTGGGCGGGATTGGCTCTGGATGTCATGAATGTCACTGAAGACCAGTAATTATAACCCAATCCATTGGCGCATACCGTGCGCACGTATGCCGTGTACTGCGAGTTGGGATTCAGGTTTGACTCACTGTAAATGTTGGAAGTCACAGTTTGCGCCTGCGTGTAGTCCGGTGTCTGGTTGGCCGGAACCAGCAGCACTTCCCAATTGGATTCTGAAGCCCCGTCCGTCCAGGTCAAATTCACCGTGGAAGAGGTTACCGAAGAGACATGGAGATTCGTTATGTCCGGACAACTGGGTGCCAACATTATCTTAACATTGTCCAAATAGGTGTAATTGTATATAAAGGAGCCTGTCGGCTTTGGTGCACGAATGGCTATACGGTTACCCGTACCTGTGTAGTTAAAGAAGTCCACATGATGCGTACTGATGGTCGTACTGGTAAACGTCACTGTGTCAACCGGAACAAACTGGTTGTTGGCCTCCATCATACCGACCTCCACATAATCAACGTATGAAGCACTGGTCTGGTATTTCCGCGCATCAAAGTAGAGACGCAAGGTGTTTATCGGATGCGTTGTCACATCGATCTCCGGCAGAATGGCGATCTGGTCGGCGTATGGGGATGAAGTATAGGAATAGAAGTAGAGGCAGTGATTCGTTGCATACGTGGTGTTGTTATAGATGGTAGGGCATCCTGCTGCCGAAGACCCATTATTGATATAATCCCAGCAGTTGGGCAGGATATGGTTGGAAGAGTTGCCGTACGGATAGCTCTCGAAGTCCTCCATGAACGGAAGTACCGTGAGGGCGGCGCAGCCCGTGCGGAAGGTTCCGGCTTCCCAGCTGCTGTTCTCTCCGTTGCTGCAGTGTGCCTGCACAAAGACCTCATATAAAGTGTTGGGGCTCAAATTCGTCAAGGAAAAGAATGGGTTGGTATAAATGGTTTGCGGGGACAGCTGGCTGGGATCCGTGATGGAGCCGGCAGGACCGTACACCACATCCCATTCCGTCTCATCGCCGCCGGCGGTCCAAACCACATCCGCCGCATACGGCGTGATGGTGGCAGGCAACGCATGGACATTCTCCACATGCAGACAGCTGGGGATATAATCAATGTTCACATCATCCAAATAGATGTAGTTCGAGATCCATTGCGGACAGCGGAAGGCCACATACCGGCCCGTTCCATTGTAATTCTTTGTCATCACCTCGCCGTTTTCAAAAGCAGTGGTGGAAGTCGGGGCGAACGAGCCTAATGCCGTGAAGGTGTTGTAGTCGTCCGGGTCGGTCATGACACCCACCTCGATGAAATAAGGAGAATTGGTGGTCTTCATCGCCTTGAAGCGAATCAACAGGCTGTCCATCGCTACGGCATCGTCGAAGCGCGGGCTGGCGATGTAGGAGTAGGCGGCACTTGTAGCATAGAAATAGACCGAGTTGGGACTCGACTCATATTGGGTTGAACTCAGGTACGGATAGGCGGTGCTGTAGTTCGTGGCACGCGTCCAGCAGGGTACCATGGCTCCCGTGGCGGCAGTTGCTCCGTCAAAGTTCTGAATGTAAGGCACCGTAATAGGACTACAGTCCGTTTCAGCCATTAATGTAACCCAATCGCTGTTCTCATTGCCGCAATCCGAACGCAAGCGGATATTGTAAACCGTATTGGATGTCAAGCCGCTGAGGAGTTGGGGAGAGGAAGCACCCGGCACCGAGGTCCAGCTGGTGGCGTTGGCGGCCTTGTATTCGAATTCCCATGCACTTTCCGTGAAGCCTGGAGCCCATGTCACCTCGATGCTCTCATGATCATGAGCGGAAACGTAGGCATTGGGGGCAACACAGGTTTGTAGTGCCGATTGCAAACAGGTGTGGAACTTGGTGTTCACACGATTTGCATAAAGCGTGCCTGACGGTGGAGAATTTGGATCCGGATTGCTGCTGTCACTAAAGTAACCAATAGACATATCGGATCCCGGATTATGCAAATTGAAGGTATAGGAAGGACCATCATACTGATTCGAGTTGTCATCCACTATCACCACCAGATTATCCTGACCATTATAGCTGAACAGCTGGTCAAAGGTAAAGGTGTTCCATCCTGACGTACAGTTCAAGTTGCCGCTATACACCAATTGCGCAGAAGTGATGGGAACCCAGGATGTGGAGGAAGCGAATGAATTGAGCGTCGTATGTGCCAGATAGATATCCACATTCGTCTTTTTGGTCGATGCGTCAGAATGATTATATTGGAACTCAATACCCGATATCAATGTCGGCGTGGTGGACACCTCATTAGGAGTATAGATCTGTTGCGAATAAGTATAGTTGTAATAATTATTACACGGAAGATAACAAGCCGTGGTATTAGTGCTGGAAGTAACCTCTGCTGTAGTGTTCGACTGCAGGCATTCCTGAATGCTTCTGGTAGTGAACGTGAGGGTCTGTGTCGCCGTTGTCTCCCCGTTGCAGTCGCCATAAATCCGAACCTGATATTGGGTGTTCGTGTCAAGACCTGACAACAAGTAGGAGGTTCCGGTAATAGGATTGGACGGTATCCAGTTGTTCTGCCCTTGCTCCGTGTATTCCACATAATAATCCGGGGTGCCGTATTCGGATTCGTTCCACGTCAACAGGGCTGATGTGCTGGAAACGTTGGATACGGTAAAATGAGTGGGTTCCGAACATGTCGGGGCCATATCCACACTCACCTCATCCAAATACATATAGGTCGAGGATGAAGAAAGCGGTGTTTTGAAAACAATATATATCGGGGTAGAATAGGCCTGGGTGAGCGGAATGCTGAAACTGTGCCATGTGCTCAGGGTGGTGAAATCGCCGGGATAGTAGGACTTCAGTAAGCTGAATGTGGTCTCATCGTCCGGATCCGTCATCACACCCACATCCATGCGGGCATACGAAAGACCACTATACGGCATCAGTTTGAAACTGAGTTCCAAATCGCCGGCATTGTAGTTGGAGAGGTCCAGTGCCTGCGAAGCGGCATACATATAATAACCGGAGGGCATATAGAAATAGAGGGACGCCGCACCGGCGGAGTGGTAAGAGGAGCTCACATACGGACAAGTATTGGAGGTATATGTGGATTTTTTGGTCCAACAAATCGGGTAAGCGTTGTTGCCCGTACCCACACCTTCAAAACCTTCGGTGTAAGGGATCACACTGGTTGCCAAGCACTTGGTGTAGAACAACACGGCATCCGACCAGTCGCTTTCGTCTCCAGAGCCGCAGTCGGCCTTCACATACACATCGTATGCTGTGGCATCCGTGAGACCCTGTACTGTATAAGGATGTGAGGTGACGTACTCAATCGTGCCGGAACTCGGCTGCTGTCCGTGAGGCACCACCACCACCTGCCAGTCGGTCTCGCCGTTGCGGGCCGTCCAGTTGATGGTGGCACTGTTGCTCGTAGAAGAGACTGTCACATCAAGCGGACGGCGACAGGTAGGAATGACATTGAGACATATGTCATCCAAATATGCAGAACAATTGCCTGTGAAATTCGTTTTGAAGGCGATGAATGAACCGTTTCCCGTATAGCTGGATAGATTCACTTCAAAACTCTCATAAACGTTAGCGGCTGACACAGACAACGTATTCACCGGGGTGAAGGTGTTCATGTCTGCCGGGTCGGTCATCACACCCACAATCATTTTTACCTTTGCCACATTGTTGGTCCGCATCTTGAAAGACAACTGCAGCGTATTGACCGGAATAGACGGATCTACCGGAGGAAGTGCGATGGCCGAATAGTTGGCTGAGGCGCTGTAGAAATAAAGGGAATGCAATCCCGAAGCGGGTGTCGTAGTCACATACGGATAACTGCTGTTATAAGTGCTGTTACGCGTCCAACAATAAACAGGATTGGAACTGCCTGTAGAAAAGGCTTCGAAACCTTCCGTATAGGGAAGGGTGGAAATGGACGCACATTCTGTGCGTACCAAGAGTCCTACAGACCAGACACTGTACTCCGTACCGCAGTTTGTCCGAACATATATGTAATATGATGAACCGGGATTCAAATTGGTGAATTGGTAAGCTGTGTCTTGAATAGTCACGGCGAGGGTTTCATCCAAGGTGTCACCGAAAGGCACAATCACGGCTTCCCAAGCATTGTCAGTGGCAACAGCCGGCGAAAAGTGGAAATCCACCGTGGTGGTCGTGACAGTGTCCGCAGCCAAATCATAGGGGAATCCGCACGCATGGCCTTCAATGAAGATATTATCCACAACAGGAGGAGGAGGCGTGCCCACCGAATGGTCATTATGCCACAAAAGATAAAGGCGCTGCACACCGGAGAACGAGGAGTTGATCCGGAATGAATAGCGTGTCATGCTGTCCACCCCGTTCATTTTCGAGCCTAACTGCACCACACCGGCAAGAGTGTCATTTCCTGAAGGAACAGACGGTGTACCCACAAACACATTCATATAGTCACAACAGTTTTCACCAACACCTTTGAAATCAAAGGAAAGCACATATTCACCATAAATGTCGTCAAAATCAATGTCTCGATACGCCCAAACATTCGATCTAGATTTAATATCATACGAATGTGTAACTCCGCTGTCACTGGAGATATAGAGCGCCGATTCTCCCGTGATGCCCGCTGCAGCACCGCCAATAAACCATTTGTTTGTCCCATCAGAATTGTCGATAGTCCACTGTCTGTTTTCTGTCTCACTCTCCCAATCCTGCGTATAGGGCAGCGTGGCGGGAATCTGACTTGTACGGAAACTCACCTCCTCGCCGTAGGTCCTCACCTGCCCATTGTCCACGTAAGCCCGCAAATAATAGGCAGTATTCGGTTGGAGGCCTGTGATGTGGCTCACAAAGGCACCCGTGTCTGCACCATCAGTTGTGTATGCGTCATCGGTGGTTGGGTTGGGCGATGTGCTCCAACACACGCCACGAGCGGAAATCGGCAGGCCACGGTTCCACACATTTCCTCCCGTCACCGCCGTGGTGGCGGTGATTTCCGTAACGGGTGCCGTAGTCACACGTGGATGACGATTGTCCGGATCCTCGCAATAGGCCATACTAACCGCAATATTGTCCACATACCATCCCGCGCAATTTTCTGTGCCGGAGGTCGGAGGTGACACTTTGTTCAACCGGAACTGCAGGCGCAGCCATCGCGGAGTTCCATTCTCATCTGAAAAGACAAGAGGATACAAGTCAATCCGTTCATGATGCCAGTTCGAATTGTCAGGCTGATACATCACCTGTTCAGGATGCCAATCCATGTATGTATTATCCGAAAATTTTCCATTGAGGATGGTTGTCACCGTATCATCCGAAGCATCACCGTAATAGATATCGCTACCATTATCAAAAATGATCCGCCTCCACACCCCCCATTCAATCACATCCTCTGAAGTCAGTCTATCAGCCACCTGGTAATAAATCCCCACCTCATCCCGAGGATCGACTTTGCATATATGGTCGAAATCCAGATAGAGATGGCGTACAAGCGTTTCCGGGAAATCATTGAAAGGAATCGTATTCGTAGTGGCAAAACAATTCCCTGCATTGGAATACATGGGGGAATGATACGAGAATTGGCCGGAAGCGGACAGAGGGATATTGTTCCAACCGTCATTATACGAAGTGTCGCCTACCAATCTCCAATTCTCCTGTTCGAACAAGATGTTTGAGATCATTTGGATGCTATCTCCGTCAAAATCCTCAAAGAAAAGCGTGTCTCTGTTGCACAAAGTGGTGAAACTCATCTCATCGCCGTAATTCGTGCCCGCGCTGTTCATCGCATACGCCCGCACGTAATACACCATGCCGGGGGTGAGGCCCGTCAGGCTGCTTGTGAACGGCCCCGTACCCGTGCCGTCCGTTGTGTGACTGCCGCTCACTGTCGGATTGGGGCTCGTGCTCCAGCATACGCCCCTGGCCGTCACGGACGCGCCGCCGTCGGAAATGACGTTGCCGCCGCAGGTGGCGGATGTATTTGACACGTCAGCGATTGTCGCCGTTGTAACAGCAGGTGCCGTAACACAGGTGTTTATCACCAAGTGCAACGTATCAGCACACGGACAGGTTCCATTGGAGTATTCATATACGTATGTCCCAGATGATGTATAGGTGTTTCCATGCCAAGTGTAGCGGTCACAGGCAGTGTCAGTTTCCACATCATGTATAGCCGGAAGGATGGTAAGATTCAGGGTAACCACACTGTCGCACCCGTCCGAAGCCGTGAAGGTTTGTGTGTAAACATCCGATGTTGTAATATAGCCCATTGAACCCCACGCATAGCCGCCGCACACCTGGATTGTTTCCTCATGCCTATATCCTTTTTCCAAAATCCGGAAATCCTCCACATGATCCACAGAATATCCCTCGTAACCATAGTCATCGTAAAAGTCCTGCGCATTTTTATCGGACTTCTGGCAAAGATATTGCCAACCCGGTGATGCCTGACAATAGATGGATCTCGCCCCGCATGGGATGAAAATGTACAGGTCATTACCGTAATCGATCGATTTCTGACATTCAACATCTTCCCAATAAGACAAATGATCTTCTTCCCAACAAAAATCCGGCATTTCCGGGAAAGGGCAGATTGTATCCACGCCTTCATATACGGGAACACTACACATCCCTGGCTCCAGCCGAGGAGGATTCAACGAATTGATATATATAACCCCATCATAATCAATAGCCCATCTGCCAAGCACTATGCTATCACTCTCAATGATCAGTGTGTCGTACGGCAAACTTTCCTCTCCAATATACCGAACGCTGGCCGGCACGGTGATGGTGCCGATCATCGCCGAGTTTTGAAATGCATACTCATCAATATATTCTATGCCGTCAGGTAACACTATGGGTGAAGAATAGCTGTAATTGCCATAAAATGCATCCGGTCCCACCCTCTTCAAGGAAGCGGGCAGCACGATGGGCACACTAATGTTGTTACAATCCTGGAACGCGCTCTCCCCTATCGAATCCAATCCCATGCTAAACACCAATGTGTCAATACCTGTTCGGTAAAATGCACTCTGCGCTATATACTTCACCGAACTGGGAATAATAACCTTGCCCCGAAGACCATTATCTCGGAAGAAAAGATTCTCCGGGATTATCCGGACCGAATCGCCTATGTCAAGTCTGCAATAAGCATCACTGGAAAAACCGATATTTCGCGGATAGTCAAAGTTGCCCAAGTATTCGGTATGACAATTTCTGGCATTATAGGATATCCTCTGCAAATTATTGGCCAATACAAACGCATCCTCTGCCATATAAATCAATTCCGTCCCGATATTCAATTGTTTCACGGATGGACAATCATAAAAAACTGCACCACCAACATACAACAAGCTATTGGGCAAAAGGATATCTTCCAAAGAGTCGCAATGTTGGAACGCATATAGGGAAATAGTATCCAATCCTTCCGAGAAGAAGACTTTTCGCAGATGGTGGCAATTCTGAAATGCGAAATAATTAATTTTGTGTACCGACGACGGCAGATGCACTTCTGTCACATTTGAGTTACGGAAACTTGCCACACCAATTTCCGTGACCAGATACTTTTCATTATTGAACTCAACCGTGTCGGGAATCAAGGCCACACCTGTATAATCAATGGTCAATGTTCTGGTGTACAAAGACATATCATCCCATGTATCCAGCCATGAGTTATTCACATTATTGTTCACCTTGACACGATTGGGATTTTGCGAGATGATCTTATAGCCGATTCCGTTCACCACAAAATCATCGTATGGTCCGGCCCAAGCGAAAAACACATGGAAACACAACAAGAAAAGTACAAGTTGTTTCATAACCAAAATTATATAATTCAACGTTTTATTTATTATTCTTAAAATCACGACCATCCATCATGGAATGCCCGCCATGGGACATGTAGTCAGCCAGCAAAGATACATATTTTTTCAACAGGACAATGTTCACAAACCCTCAAAAAGACAAAGTTTTCGCAATAATTTTTTTGATGATGGGAACGAAAAAAAATTCGTATATTTGCCACCCCGTAAAAAGGAGAAAAACAACAACTAATAACCCATTTAATAACTTTTTTAAATTAGTAGAATTATGGCATTTAAAGGAGCTTTAATCATTGACACGGAGAAGTGCAAGGGCTGCGGTGTCTGCATCACGGGATGCCCCAACCAGTGCATCGGTCTTTCCAAACACGTAAATGCGAAAGGGTACAACTACCTCGAGATGGTGAACGAGGACGGTTGCATCGGCTGCGCCAGCTGCGCGGTGATCTGCCCGGACGGCGTCATCGAAGTGTATCGTGCGAAGGAATAAGCCCAACCGCTTTCATTCAGAATCAAAACAACAATTAAACAACTAAACATCGTAAAAAATGGCAAAAGAATTAAAATTAATGAAGGGTAATCAAGCCATTGCAGAGGCTGCTATCCGCTGTGGTTGCGACGGTTATTTCGGATATCCCATCACGCCGCAGAGCGAGGTCCTTGAGCATCTGATGGCGGAAAGACCATATCTGACAACCGGCATGGTTGTTCTTCAAGCCGAAAGTGAATTAGCATCCATCAACATGGTATATGCAGGCGCTTCCACTGGCAAGCGTGTCATGACCTCCTCTTCCTCTCCTGGTTTCTCCCTGATGCAGGAAGGTCTCTCCTACATCGCCGGCGCCGAACTCCCCGCCCTGTGCGTGAACGTGGTTCGTGGCGGCCCAGGCCTCGGCACCATCCAACCCTCCCAGTCCGACTATTTCCAGACCACCAAGGGTGGCGGCCACGGCGACTACCGCCTCATCACACTGGCCCCCGCCTCCGTACAAGAGATGTACGACTTCGTGGAACTGGGCTTCGACTTGGCTTTCAAATACCGTAACCCCGTCGCCATCCTTTCCGACGGCGTCATCGGCCAGGTGATGGAGAAGGTCATGGTGGACGACTACAAGCCTCGCTGGACCGACGAATACATTGAGAAGACCTGCCCGTGGGCTGCCACCGGACACCGTTCCACCGGCAAGCACCGCATCGTGACTTCTCTTGAACTCGAGGCCCTGAAGCAGGAAGCCATCAACGACCGCATCCAGGCCAAATACCGCAAGTGCGAAGAGGAAGACGCCCGTTACGAGGCCATCCAATGCGACGACGCCGAATACCTGTTCGTGGCATACGGCTCCGCTGCCCGTATCTGCATGAAATCCATCGAGCTGGCACGTGCCGAAGGCATCAAGGTCGGTCTGGTACGCCCGATCACCCTGTGGCCGTTCCCGACGAAAGCCGTGGCCGAAATCGGCGGACGCATGAAGAAAATCCTCAGCGTGGAAATGAACGCCGGCCAGATGATCGAAGACGTGAAGCTGGCGGTGGGCTGCAACGTGCCTGTGGAACACTTCGGACGCTACGGCGGCGTGATCCCGACCCCGGTCGAAATCGTAGAAGCCTTGAAAAATATAATTAAATAATTTAAGCACTTGAAATTATGACAAGAGAAGATATAATCAAACCCGAAAACTTGGTGTACAAACGCACTCCGGTTCTCACGGATGCAACCATGCACTACTGCCCAGGCTGCGGTCACGGTGTCGTTCACAGAATCATCGCCGAAGTGATCGAAGAGATGGGCATCCAGGACAACGTCATCGGCATTTCCCCGGTGGGCTGCTCCGTCTTGGCTTACAACTATTTTGACGTGGACTTCGTGGAAGCCGCCCACGGACGCGCCCCTGCGTGTGCCTCCGCCATCAAGCGTCTGCGCCCGGAGACCTTCGTGTTCTCCTATCAGGGCGACGGCGACCTGGCCTCCATCGGCTGCGCCGAAGTGATGCACGCCTGCAACCGCGGCGAGAACATCACCATGATTTTCATCAACAACGGTATCTACGGCATGACCGGCGGCCAGATGGCCCCCACCACCCTCGAAGGTATGGAAACCGTGACCTGCCCCTACGGCCGTGACCCCGAAATCATGGGACACACCATGCGCCTCACCGAGATGCTGGCCCAGCTGCCCGGCACCTACTTCGTGACCCGCCAGGCTGTCTATACCCCGGCATTGGCCCGCAAGTGCAAAAAAGCCATCCGCATGGCCTTCGAAAACCAGAAGCTCAAAAAGGGCGTCTCCTTCGTGGAGGTGACCTCCAACTGCAACTCCGGTTGGAAAATGACCCCGGTGCAAGCCAACAAGTGGATGGAAGAGAACACCCTGAAGTTCTTCCCGTTGGGCGACATGAAAGTGGACGGCAAGTTCGATCCCAAGTTCATTGAGCGCGTCGGCACCTTCGACCAACCGAACGAGACGATCTATTCATTGAGAAAAAAATAATTAATTAAAATCACAAAGAAATGACAGAAGAAATAATCATAGCAGGCTTCGGCGGTCAAGGTGTGCTCTCAATGGGTAAGATCCTGGCATACGCCGGCATTATGCAAGACAAAGAGGTCAGCTGGCTTCCTTCCTACGGTCCGGAAATGCGTGGTGGCACATCCAACGTCACCGTCATCCTCAGCGATGAGCGCATCTGCTCCCCGTACCTCAACCAGTTCGACACCGCCATCATCCTCAACCAGCAGTCCATGGACAAGTTCGAATCGGCTGTGAAGCCTGGTGGTCTCTTGATTTATGACCCCAACGGTATCACCAACCACCCCACCCGCAAAGATATCAACATCTACCAGGTGGCCGCCGCTGACAAGGCCAACGAGCTGGGTATCGCCAAGCTGTTCAACATGATCGTGCTGGGCGGATTCCTCGCCGTGAAACCGCTTGTCACCCCGGAAATGCTGCACAAAGGTCTGGAGAAGTCCCTGCCGGAACGTCACCACCACCTCATCCCCAAGAACGAGGAGGCTGTGGAAATCGGCAAAGGTATCCTGAAACCGTATCACACACTGTAATATCATTACGGGTCCGCCATAATATGACGGACCAACATAAAAATGAAGGCGGTCCGCAAGGGCTGCCTTTTTTTTAAAGATGATTTTGGAGGGTTCGACAAGCAGTGATTTATCCCCTTGAATCTTGTAAATACCCTGTCTGCGTATTTCTGCGAGTTCAGCGGGCATATAATTGTCCCGCAGACTACGCAGATTAACGCAGATTATCATACCGTTTTTTTTTTGCAAGACTTAAAGAGAAAATTCTGAAAATTTATTGTTACCCCGCAAAGATACAATACCTTGAAGTCGAAATCAAGACCATTTTAAAATTATTTTATTGAAAATCAACATAATAACAATCTGCATATTTGTAGAAGAAAAGTGCAAATCACCCTCAAAAAGATGCAAAAGTGTAAAAAACGGAAAAACCGGCACTTCCGCCAAGACATGGCACGGCGGGCAAAAATTTCGGAGTTTTTCGGGGATTATGACGCAAAACAAAGAGACACCGCACTTGTCGGAGGTTCCGCCAGCGGAGCTGGCGGAATGGTGCGCAGCGCAGCCAATCAAGGGTTACGGGCGCGGCCCCACGGACTCAAAACCTAACTCTCTGACACTGACATAGTATTGGCCACGAGTCTGTTAGAAAAATCATTCGCAATATTTTTTCTTGCATTCTTTTATGATGTCGTCCATCATTTCCTTTTCTGAAGAATATCTTCTTGCATTGGCCTCTATCTGACGGGATTTCCCCTCATAAACATATTTCCAATAGACGACATTTCCGTTATGCAAATGGATGCTTCCCGACTCCTTCGACTGAGCGGGATGACCGAAGAACAAGCCTCCTTTCTCGGGCTCATAGCCCGCAGGCACGGTGGTCTTGTCGCCATCAATGATGCAGTTGTCGCACATCTCTTTATACTCTCGTTGTTTCTGTCCATAATAATCTGCTTCACAAGCTTTCCTATATGCTCCGCTACGGAAATAATCTTCTTTAGCTTTAAGCTTCGGATATACTTTGGCATAAAAAACCTTAAACGGAGCATTATCTGATTTCGACTTCTCCTCTGATATTTTTAGCGCATCAAAATAATCACTGATATTTCTTTCAACTCTTTCCACATCAAAAACCTCTGATTTAAACAACCATCCCTTTTCTTTTGCATAACCGACAGGTTGTCCAAACTGCCCGTCATTGTAAACATCGGCAACTTTCAACAATTCGTTTATTTCCGCAATTTTGGGAATCAAATCCAAAGAATCCACCCCGAAATTTTTATAGGCATTTACAAAAAAACGAAATCCATCGCCATGTACAAAAGTACGAGATCCATCGCCATAAATTCTAATCACAAGACTATTGGGACTTTGGGTGGAATCTCTTTTCCTCTCATAATGTGTTGTTAATCCGTTATAATTACTCTCATGATTGTAATAGGGTTTATACTCATTATAAAATCTTAAGTAAATATTACCACGCCATCTTCTGACTAAATAGCTCTTGAATTTTGTTGTATTGATAGTGAGCAATTTGTCGTAAGCGTCCATAATTTCTTCCGCATCCTTTCTATAATTGGCACGGACAAATCCCATTATGGCTTGACGCAACAAAGAATCAGTTACATTATTATAGAGCTCCTTACAAAGCTCTATTTTAGTATAAAAAGTAGTAGAACTTCCAAGTTTCTTGGTCCCATTAAATGTATTTAACGCAAGTCCTTCTGTTGCCATACCGGATATAAAATCCCCTTCAAAAAAGCAATAATTGTTGTCTTTCTCAAAAAAACCGACACCCTTCCCGTCCAAAAGGCCATTGACCATATTCCCAGACCAGCTGACATTATCGACTCGTTCGAATGCCATGGCTCCACTTGCCCAAGCTTGAAAATAAAAAAACGTTCCTCCATGTTTTAGCCGGTTATAGTTGACATCGCTGTATTTGTCACCCTTCAACATGTCGAAAACCATTTTCGCATAGCCTGATTTGTTTGTGAACTTCACTTTATCCGCAACAGTATGAAACTCTCCGAATTTTAAAATATTCTTTTCCGTATAAGTTAAGGGATATAATCCTTTTTCTTGCAAATAGCAACATATATCGTTCACGGTCAAGCTCTTATTCTCATTATTAAAAAGCCAATACACACTATCCACATTTGTTCCCCGGACAAAAGCCTCGTCTATCAGCTTTTCAATATTTTTATTTGCTTTATTTGCCCTGCCCTGACCATAGCAGCATATTGAAGCAAATGTTACGATTAACAATACAATTCTTTTCATTTCGTTCGATTTTTAATGCAGAAAATATATTGCAATACTACTAATGCGAGTTTATTATTTATCTGACGGAGACCATTCGTGTTCTTGTTCCAGATTTTTCTGTCTCTTATTTAAATTGATTAAAACACCCATTTCCGGATAATGCCGGAACCCCCTTACCTGCTTACCTATTCCCCAATGCGCCGCATATCCTCCATAGATCGCCACACGATATGTGAGATAGATTTTAAGTTGTGCCATGAGGCTGAAATCAAACTGAAGGTTGTTTGATATTTCCTTCCCCATAAAATAGTTTGCGCCGAAACCCAAGTATAGGGGAATCTGAACCCGTTTTCGGGGTAGTATGATAAGGCCGGGATTCCAGGAAAAACCGATTTGCTTTATGTTGAAGGTGCCCAGAGATAGTTTGCTGGTGTCGATTTTTTCAACATCAGCAGTGGAATAGGAGAATCTAAACAGATGGTCGAAAACACCGCCCCGTATCTCAAAGCCTAACTTCAGGACAGGCTTGACAAAGGTATGGTATCCCTCCCAACGATACAGCCAATGATGATAATATCCGGAACTGTCCGTGAAATCATCCGTCTTCAATCGTTCAAACCCCCACGGGGCATATCCGACGGACACCCCAAACGTTGTTTGAGCGTTACAACAGTAAACCAGTAACGATAAGGCAGTAATAAATAGAATTTTTTTCATTTACGATTTCTTTTTATTTATTCCTCCGGCGCCACTAACCAGACAATCAGATAAACCCAAAAGCCAATGCTACCGCATAGCAACGCAATTAGGAATATGATGCGCACCACTGTGGGGTCGCATTCCAGATAGTTGGCAATACCGCCACACACACCGGCAATTTTCTTGTCCGTCCTGGACCGTGTTAATTTTTTGTACGACATAGCAATTACGATTATTTAGATACTTTTATTCAATATTAAAAGGCATAGCCAATGGCAATCTTCAATCCGTTGTTCCATTTGAAACGATGGGCACCCGAAAACCAATTTTTGTTTATCCAGCGTCCCTTTGATGTGCGCTGCGGGTCATAAATGGGCAGTGCGTAGTCCACGCGCACCACCAGGAAATCGAAATCCAAGCGCAGGCCCACGCCCACATCCGCCGCTAATTCCGTGTAGAAACGTTTGAAAGAGAACTCCGCGCCGGGCATATCATCGTTGGCCCGCGCCAACCAGATATTGCCCACATCGGTGAAAAGCCCATACTTGAAAGATCCGTAAATGGTACCACGATACTCCAGATTCCACTCCAGCTTGATGTCGCCCGTATAGATGCTATCACGACCACGTTCGTACGAACCCGGCCCCAAACCGCGGTACCCCCACCCTCTCATGCTGTTGCTCGTGCCCATGAAAAAGCCCTTCTCGTACGGCAGATAGGACTCCTTGTCTAACGGGATGATGGCACCGGCATTGAACCTCGTGGCAAAAGAGTTGTTCTTGTTGAATGTGTGAGTGTAGTTCCAAGTAAACTCAAACTTCTCAAACACAGAATAGTCATAGCCAACCTCATCCAATTTGTTCTTGGCAATAACCCATCGCTTGTCCGGGCTGAAAAGCGCATTCAACCCTTTCAAGAACAGCCCTGACGACTCCGCATTGATGGAAATACGCATCACATCCTTCTTCCACGCGATGTTAAACGGCACCAGATAGTCCATACCATATTTCAACGAAAGCAAAAAGAACTTCCCGAATCTGTTCTGATAGGATTTCGGATATTCCCAAAAATTGATGAAACCGGACAAAAGGCGGTTGTCAATATTGATGGTACTAATGTCAATAGGGCTGATGATATGGTTGGTATAATAGTTCGGACTCCAATTGTAGGTGACGTTTGTATTGAAAACCATACGTCTATACAAGCCCGAATAGTTGACACCGAAATTCAGGGTGGTGCTGTAACGGACGGCGTCGCGCTGCTGGGCACGGTGGAAAAGGAAGAGCTTGGGGAATGTCATTGACGCCAAGGCACCGAATTCCGGGTAGGTAAACTGCGAGCCCTTGCGGAAAAGATTGGTGAGCGAATAATAGAAATAGCCGCCTGACAGGTTTAACGTGAGATGTTCACCGCCTTTGAAGAGATTACGATTGGTATAAGATAAGGAGATGGCGGACTTGTCATTGCGCAGATCCAGCTGGCCCCCGATACTGTGCACCTTCTGTCGCGTCAGACGGAATTGGGCATCCAGCACACCCGTACGGTGCGTGGAATCCATCAGGACCGTCTTCTCCACAAAGGTCTGGTTCATAAAGGAGAAATTGTCTAACTGGTTCAATGACTGGCTGCTGCGTCGGCGGGCCTGCTGCGTATAAGGATTGCCTTTATGCATGTGGATGGCATCTGCAATCACCTTGTATTTAAAATCCTGTATCGGTGCCGTCAGCCAATCGTAATGCGGCGTGATGAAATAGAAGCTCGTCGAATCTCGACGATTATGGTACAACACCGTGTCATACGCCTGCGAGGCATCCGCCGTGGCATCGTAGTCGGTTTGGACATACACGTCGTTGAAATAATACTTGTACAAATAACGGTCGGCATTCTCCACATTCGGGATCTTCATCACGATGTCCAACGACACCGACCTCGGGTCCGCGCTCGCCGTATCCAACGCCTCATCATACGACACCTCGCAGTGGATTACGGATTTCTCCACGTAATAATATCCCTCGTCTTTAATATCATTGATAATACGGGTCAACTCATTGGAGATCAACGCCTCGTTATATTGCATTCCCGAATAGAGCAGGGTCTCATCCAGATTCAGCACCACAATCTTGCGATACTCCGGAATGTCAATATCATACCGTATGTTGCTGATGGTATAAGGTTCATTGGCTGTCACCAGATAACGGACAGAGGCTTTTTTCGGATTTGATTCCTTGAACCGGACATTATAATCGAAAGTGGCATCGAAATAGCCGTATTTGTTCATCACCACGCCCAATTGGGATATTGAGCTCTGAATCTCCGTCGAATCAAGCAGCACGGGCGGCTCGCCGACGCGGTTGCGAAGCCATTGCCGGAATTTGGAATCCTTCCACTCACCGGTCTTGGGGTCCAGACGGGGTTGTCCGCCGGTATAGCACATCGTTTTCAGGTTAAACACCCCCATGAACCTTTTGTTTGTCAGGGGACGCACGTATGTTTTCAAATTGTCAATCTGAGGGTCTTTGGAATCCACGACCGTCACTGTATTCTTCGTCAACATATATTGGCCCTCCGTCAAGGTCTTAGTGGACCGGCATCCGGGCAGAAGGGCTATCAAAAACGCACACGTCAGCCAATACAATGACGTTGTCCTCATGGCTAACGGGTTTTACGGGCGGGATAAAAAATGTAGAGCACGCACAACAGCACGAACGCGGTGAACACGCTGTCGGCGAGGATGGCCATGAGCGAGTATCCGAAATGGCGGAACGAGTGCGCCTCCAGCATCACCACGAAAAACTGATGCAGGAACGAAAGCACAATCACGTATGTGAACATCCACTTCGCATCCTTCACGCCTGGGATGGGCCGGTCCACGCCCTCCGTGGTGTTGCGCCCATTCAGGAGCTTCACCAGATAAGGACGCACGAACATGACAATCAAAGAGGCGGCCATGTTCACGCCATACGTGTAGGCGAACATGTCCACCACGAAGCCAGCGGCGAAACCGATAAGATACTGCACCGATTTGGGCAGTTCCAACGGCAACAGAAGCATTGCCAACAAATAAAGCGCCGGCGTGGCAAAACCGAACAGATGGATGTTGCTGCAAATGAACACCTGCAACACAAGCACTATGACAAACCGCAATATGTTCGACAGCACGTTATTCATCTTTGAAGTTAGCTTTTAAAGTGTCTAATTCGGATTTATACAGATTCTCAATCAGATAAACCGTATTCAAACGTTTGAAATCCGTAGCTAATTTCACCTTTATGGTCAGGAAGCTGGCATTCTTGCCCACGGAAACCTCCTTGACGGTGCCCACCAGCAAGCCTTTGGGGAAGATGTTGGAGTAGCCGCTGGTCAGCACCGAATCGCCGATGTTGATTTCCAGATGCTGCGGAATGTTCTCCAGATAGGCCACGGAGGGGTCGCCGCATTCCCATACCACAGTGCCCACCTGGTTGATAGGCGAGACGATGGCGCTGATACGGGAGTCGGGGTGCAGGATGGAGATGATGGAGGCGAAGTTGTTGGACACATCGCTCACCACACCCACCACGCCCTTCGGCCCGGTGACGGCCATGTCACGGCAGATGCCGTCACGCTGGCCTTTGTCAATGATGATGTAGTTGAACGCCTGATCGGTGGTGTTGTAGATGACATGGGCATACGTGTAATCATACAGCCGCACGCTCTTGGGATGAAGGGAGTCTGTTTCCGACATCATGGAAAGAACCGTATCCTCCTTCGTCATGAACATGTTCGACTGCTCGCGCATCAGGGCCATGTTCTGGTGCACCAGATCCTCATTCTCCTGTCCGAGGCTGAAACGATGAATCATTTCCGCCCAGTTCTTCTGGATGGGACCTACCGTGCTTTGAAAGACCTTGGCAAACTTGTACTCGCTGTACGCCAACGACTTCCCGAGCATCACCAGGCTCACCACCAGAAGAACCGCGAACAGGAAATAGTGGAAATTCTTTCTGAAAAATTCAATCAGGTTGTTCATCCACGTCCAATAGGGTCACAATTATTTCTCGGCAAACTCCTTGCCGGCACGCAGACAGGCGATGTTAACGTTGACCACGTCCTCACCCTTGCGGGCGAAGTTCTCGCGGACCGCCGCCTCGATCTCCTCGAACGGGATGCCCAGATACGGGGAGGCGGCACCCAAGATGACCATGTTGGCGGAACGGGCGGAACCGAGATCCTTCGCGATCTTGTCCGCATTGATGACCACCTTGTTTTTCAACTTGCCCAACTCGGCGTTCAATTTGTCGAAATCCGGATAGTTGGGGATGTTCACGAACGGCTGGTCGTTGGTGATCAACCAACCCGTCTCGGGATTCAGCCACGGCAGATAGCGAAGCGACTCCATCGGCTCCACCGAGATGATCATGTCGGCCTTGCCCATCGGGATAAGGTCGGAAGCGATCTCCTGGTCCGAGAGACGGAAGTGCGACTGCACGTCGCCGCCGCGCTGGCTCATGCCGTGAACCTCGGCCTGTTTCATGTACATTCCTCTTTTGACGGCTGCGTAGCCGACGATGGTGGCGATGGAGAGGATACCCTGACCGCCTACACCTGCTAATATGATGTCAATTTTCATTTGTGCGTTTTTGATTGTTGTTGATAATTCATGCTTTTGGCTTTTGGCCGTTAGCTGTTGGCAGTTACAGGTCACCTTAATGGCTAATGGCCAACGGCTAATTACTGTTTCTTGGCGGCCTGCTGTTTTTTCATGCGGCGGCTGAGGGTCTGGATACATTCGCGGGTCGGGATGATGACAGACACGCCTTCGTATTCGAGTTCCTTCTCGATGATAGCCACATTCTCTTCATGATGTGCCTTCAGCGGGTTGATGCGGTGGATGTGATCCTCCTTCACGCCAAGGCCCTTGCAGATCTCGCCGAGCACGCCGAGGGCGTGGGAGTCCTGACCACCGGTCATGCCCGTGGTGCTGTTGTCGAGAATCATCACCGTCACCGGCGTGTTCTCATAGATGCAGTCGAGCAGGGATGTCATACCGCTGTGGGTGAACGTGGAGTCGCCGATGACCGCCAGCACGGGACGCAGGCCAGCGTCGGCGGCACCCTTGGCCATGGTGATGGAGGCGCCCATATCCACGGTGGTGTAGATGGCGTTGTACGGCGGGAGCGCACCTAACGTGTAGCAGCCGATGTCGGCAAACACTTTGCCCTTGCCGTATTTCTCCATGGCGGCGTTGATGGCGTTATAGGAATCGATGTGCGGACAGCCCACGCACAACGCGGGCGGACGGGGCACCACGAGGTCCGGGATGGGCGTGCCATACGTGTCGGGCAGACCGAGGGCCTTGGCCACGAGGTTCGGGTTGAGTTCGCCGTCACGCGGCAGCGCGCCGGAAAGACGTCCGATGATGTTGCCCGTGCGGTTAAGGATGCCGCGCACCTGTTCCTCAATGAAGGGATAGCCCTCTTCGGCCACCAGCACGGTTTCGCACTCGTCCACCATCTTGGCGATGAGCTTGGACGGCAGCGGATATTGGGAGATCTTCAGCACCGGATACGGGCACTTGCCACCTTCAAAATTCTCCATCAGGTAGTTATACGCGATACCGGAAGCGATGACACCCATCTTCTTGTCGGCACCGTCGATGTACTTGTTGAACGGGGAGTTGAAGGATTCCTCCTCAAAAGCATCCTGTTTGCCGAGCAACGTGCGGTAGTGCACACGGGCATTGGCGGGCAGCAGGATGAACTGTTTGGGGTTCTCCTCGATGTGCAGCGGGTTCTGCGGACGTTCGGCCTTGCGCTCCACGCCGGCGCGGGAGTGAGACAAGCGTGTGGTCAGACGGATCAAGACCGGCGTGTGGTATCTCTCCGAAAAGTCGAAAGCGGCGTACGTGATGTCGTAGGCTTCCTGCTGGTTGGAGGGCTCGAAAGAAGGGATCAACGCGAACTTGGCATAGTAACGCGAATCCTGTTCATCCTGGGAAGAGTGCATGGAGGGATCGTCGGCCACCACCACCACCATGCCGCCGTTGGCACCCGTGATGGAAGAGTTCATGAACGGGTCGGCGGCCACGTTCAAGCCCACATGCTTCATGCAGACCATGGAACGCTTGCCGGCGTATGACATGCCGATGGCGGACTCCATGGCGGTCTTCTCGTTACCGGCCCAGATGCTGTGGACCTCGCCGGCACGACCCTGCTTCGAGTTCTGGATAAATTCGGTGATTTCCGTGGAGGGAGTTCCCGGATAGGCGTACACTCCCGACAAGCCTGCGTCCAATGCAGCCTGGGCAACAGCCTCGTCTCCTAAAAATAATGTTTTTGCCATAAAAAGGTTTTATTTAATATATTGATTAATAATAATTTATAAGATTTCACATACAAAAACAAACCATGATGGGACACGTATCCATCATATTCATTTTCAAACCTGCAAAAATAACAAAAAAAAACAAAACCACATCCGACAATTGAATGATAAAATGTTAGAATCCGCCCAAGCCAAATCCAACACAAAGGATATGTCATGACCTCAATCTACACTTACGAATATAAGAAATAATGAAATAATCCTTCCAACGACAGAAGAGGCGGTTCGGGGAACGGACTGCCTCTTCTTTTTCATATATGAAAACTGATGTGAATCAACCATGGCATTCACCTCAGCAACATGAACATGATAATTCCCAGATAATTGCCCGCCGCATAACCCATCAGCCCGATGGCGATACCGGGCAGGATGACATCCTTGTTCTTCAGTACGGCGGCCACCATCGGCACAAAAGGCGGCGAATTGATGAACGCAATGGAGGCGGCCAACGTCAGGTCGCCGTCCACCTTCAAGAGTTTGGCGAGCAACAACTGCAATGCCAGCGATCCGAACACCGCAAATCCGATATAATAGAGAACAAACAAATAGCGCGACAATTCCAAGTCATGCACATTCACCATCATGGCCACCGCCAGACAGAAAACATAGACGAAATACAAACCCATATCGAAGGTACCCTCCAATTTCTTTATAGGTTTCCAGAAAGAAACAGCTATGGATAAAGTAGTTATAACTATAACGATGACAGCCACGTTGTTTTCTATCGGCAGCCACAGCGAGATGGCATACGCCACCGCAGCAATCAGAATGGCAATGCCGACACCTGCCGCACGGTTAAGCAGTGTTTTCGACCAAGGCTTTTTTTCAGATTCCTTGATTCCAACATTGTCATTTTCTATATAAACATCATCTTTCTTTTTGCCAAAGACCTTTCTTATTATAATATTTCCAAAGAACACTATAACAACAAGATACAGGCCTGTAACAATCAAATCATAGCCAGAGACAAGCAGGAAAAGATGCTGCGGCAACTCCACGGCCTTGGACACGGGTGCCAGATTGGGGATGCCGCCGATGTAGATGCCTGTCATCACGGCGCTGATTCTCGCGAAATCCATCCCCTCCACCCCAGATGCCATCGCCTGTCCCCGGAACATGAAGAAGCCAGCCACCGTGACAGCCAGCACACTGAACAGCCCGATGAAAAAGGCCTTCAGCGCCATCTTCGCCGACAACGATTTGTAATCACAACCCAGTAGCATGAGGGGGATGGTTAGCAGTACCACCCCATTGGAGACTTGGGAACAGATGTTCGTCGCACCCTCCCCCAGCCATCCGCAATTGCCCACAAGCAATCCGATGACATATAAAATCACCATAGGGCTGATTTTTTCAATAATGGGCCAGCGTTTGGCCAGCAACATCAGCACAAGAGGGATGCCGAAAAGGGACAGTAAAGTGAGCATAACAGCAAGCATCGCTTGGGTCTTCAAAAACGGCAGCAAAAGTACAAAAAACCGCACCACTTATATTCCAAAATTTTAATACTTTTGCCGTCCTGTTTTATATGAGAAAATCTCACCCAATATTTAGCTATTAACCGTTAATGAAATATAGAAAACCAATATTCACTCTGCTTTTCCTGATGGGTTTTCTGACGATTGGCGCGCAAACCCGATGCGACTCCGTGCTAATATCCCAAGACACCAACATCACCGTGGGCAACGCCGTCACACTGCGGGCGCACAACCTGTTCGACTACCAGTGGCTGCCGGCATCCGCCTTCAACAATCCCGCTGACAGCTTCCAGACGGTTTCGCCCACTGCCACCACCACCTACTACATAACAGGGCATTACATATCCGACAACGTAGTCACCAACGGCAATTTCGAGAGTGGCAATACCGGGTTCAACAGCCAATACCAATACTCCACCACGGTGACACAAGCCGGGCAATGGGGCTGGGGCATCATTTGGAATGCAGGCACATATACCATCAACAGCACCTCTGCAAATGTGCATTCCGCTTTCGTGAACATTCCCTGTGTGGACCATACCACGGGTTCAGGGAACTGTATGTTTGTGAATGGAAACGAGACAGCAGGCGCGGAGGTCTGGAGAGAAAACATCACGGTGACGCCCAACACGGATTACATCTTCATTGCCTGGGTGGCAACGCTCTCTTCCAACTCCTCCTCGTCGGGCAATGCCCTGGCCCGGTTGCAATTCAGCATCAACAACCAAACCATCGGCAACATCTTCAACTCTCCGTCACAAACTGCCGTATGGGAACGTTTCTACCAAGTCTGGAACAGTGGTTCCAACACCTCGGCAATAATCCGAATCATCAATCAAAACACCGAGGGCGGCGGCGGTAACGACTTTGCCCTTGACGACATTAGTTTCTCGCCACTGTATCCCTGCACCGACTCCGTGACGGTGACCGTGGGGGTGCCCTTGGATGCCTTGGACGACCAGGTGGCAGCCTGCCGAGGAACCTCGCTGACCATGCGTCCATTGGACAATGACATCATTGACAATTGGTGCGGTACAGTGCAGCCGGAGATCGTCACCCCGCCCACGCACGCCTCCGCGCAGGTGAACGGCCCAAACATAGACTTCACATTCGACCCCACATTCACCGGCACTGAAACGATGAGCTATCGTATCTGCTGCAGTGGCCGATGCGACACCGCCCAGATCACCCTCACCACCTCCGGGAAGGAGAACGAAATCTTCGAACGGGCATGCGACCACTTCGTATGGAATGGGCAAACCTACTCCAGTTCAGGGGCTTACAACCGACACTTCGTCTCCGCCGACGGATGCGACAGCACCGTCACCTTGTACCTCACCATCGACGACTGTACCGTACCCGTGTATTTCCCCTCCGCCATCTCCCCCAGCATCGCCGACGGGCACAACGACCGTCTCTCGCTGCCCGATATTGCGAAACCGCAAATGGAGGAATTCAAAATCCGCATATTCGACCGATGGGGCAACATTGTATTCTACTCTGAAGACAAAGACTTTGTGTGGGACGGCACACGCAACGGGAAACTCCTGCCTAACAGTGTGTATGTTTATGAACTGCGCTACAAAACAGCCTTCGAGGAGGATTATAAAAAACTGAAAGGTACCATTACCGTATTATAATATCCCTCTCAAAGAAACAATCATCGGTCCGGCAGTCCTGCGTGGCGGTTGGCACGGCGCTCCGTGTAAAAATCGTAATAATTGCTTCCTTTTTTCTTGAAAATCAAATGCAAGATGGAAGGTATGCCAATAATGAGCAGGTAGAGCGGCCCGAACAATTTGGAATCCACAGTATGGCCGTCCATTTCATGGCGTATGGTGTGTGCGTCGTGCGCATATTCGGGATGAAAGAAGGCGAAACTGCCCAGCGAGATGCCGCTGGCATTCTTCGGGAAACGTTTTCCGACAAGGCCAATACAGTAGTGACGGTAATCCACAAAGGTCAGCCGGCCCAGGAACGGCATGACGAGCAGTGCCACTATATTCTGCGGTAGCTGCCAGAGGAACAATAACACGAATATAAGACTGTTGCGGAACATCATCAATTCATCTTGCCTAATCGTATGCCCACTTTGACATAGCCGAAATGCAGATTGTTCTTTCGGCTAGCATGAAAAAGGGTATATCCCGCACTTACCGTAGCCCTTTGATACTCAAGGCCAAACCCCGCTTGTAATCGAAAAACAGTCATGGGGAAAAGATCATAATACTGGCCCTGATAATACACCAATCCCCCAAAACGAGTTATGAAATCCGCTCCCAACGCCACCTCCATATAAGGATGGAATGCATTTTGTGTAGGGAAGAAGCCCCGAACATCCAACACAAGCGGGAAATTAGCCACATCAAAACCGGCTGATCCGGCAGCGGGCGCTAAGAACAGAGCATCTATGCCAGACCCGATTCCAATAAAAAACTTATCCCAACAACGGAATCCAAGCGAAACATTCAGCATCGGGCCTGCCTCATCATTCGTGAACAGACAGCCTCCCTCTATATAGCTCTGAAATATAACCTTGTTCACCAAATCATTTCCAGGTCTGTATTTGGGTTTGAGCTTATAGGATTCCGTCACGGCATCATTATACACTTCCTTTGTCCCATTGGCATATTTTATATAAAAAACATCTTTCTTGGCAATCTGATACGAGGGACCCTCCAAATTGTCCCATTTCTTATAAGTAATTTCATCAATGCCAACAATAAGGACCTTGGCTTGTATTTCCTCCGCATTGAGCATGACAATGACATCCTGGGCAAAAGAGGCAGAAACGCAGGCAAAAAGAATGGCAAGTGACAATATTATGCGATTCATAGGGATTGTTTTTTCGGCAAAAATACACTTTTTTCAAACACTCTCCCCTCTGCCAAAATGTCAGCGTTTTCCGCCCGTTTCGATTTTTGGCACAATTGTTGTTATGTCATCCCTGCCTCTTCGGATCGCCATAGATTCGGAGGCGAGTAACAAACTGAAATAATAACAATTAAATAAAATTTATCATGGGAAAAATCATCGGAATTGACTTAGGAACTACAAACTCCTGCGTTGCCGTCATGGAAGGCAACGAGGCAACTGTCATCCCCAACAGCGAAGGCAGACGGACCACCCCGTCCATCGTGGCTTTCGTGGGTGACAACGAACGTAAAATCGGGGACCCGGCCAAACGTCAGGCCATCACCAACCCCACCAAGACCATCTTCTCCATCAAGCGTTTCATGGGCGAGACCTACGACCGTGTCACGAAGGAGATCGAGCGCGTGCCCTACACGGTGGAGCGTGCCGCCAACAACATGCCGAAGGTGAAGATCGACGACCGCGGCTACACGGCCCAGGAAATCTCCGCCATGATTCTTCAGAAGATGAAGAAAACGGCAGAAGACTATCTCGGTCAGGAAGTTACGGAAGCCGCCATCACGGTTCCGGCCTACTTCAGCGACTCGCAGCGTCAAGCCACCAAGGAGGCTGGTGAGATTGCCGGTCTGACGGTAAAGCGTATCATCAAC
>JAEEQE010000004.1 GCA_016285145.1 Bacteroidales bacterium
GGAACTGAATACCGTTTGGCTCCAGCTTACGATTTGATCAACACCAGCCTTCACTTGCGTCAACCTCGCATCTTCGCTCTTGACAATGGGTTGTTCAGGGAGGGCATGTCCTTTTCCGATGCCCGTTCAATCAGCAGGAGCGATTTCACGGAATTCGGCCGTCGAATTGGACTGCCTGACCGCATTGTTGAACGGGAACTTAACCGGTTTGCAGCGGAAAATGTCGCTGTGGAAGAACTTTTGAGCAGAAGTTTTCTGTCTGCGGACATGAAAGCCCACTACAAGGCATCAATGGGTTATCGCCGTTCCACTTTGAAATCCGATTAGCGATTTGTAATCGCGATTTTCGTCAGTCCTCCCTTTTTGCCCATCACGAAGAGGGCGATTTCTCCATTTGGCTCAGGAATGTGGACAAAGAGAGGTTCGTGAAGGGTGAACCGGTCGCAAAGGAACGCATCACCCCGTTTTAATTTGGCATTTTCAGACGTCAGGACTACAAAACGCTGGTCACCTTGAAAAGCGGCGACACAACGGCGGTTGGGATTCCAGAAGAACTCCACTTGTGCACCCACAGGGAGGTTTTTCGCATACAAGGTCTCGCTCTTCACGCGGTGCGACGATTGCACGCCCTCCACCTCGCAGTAGTCCGACACGAAGGTCTCCCAGTCGGGGAAACCCACGAAGCGTGCGAGAATGTCGAGGGTGCTGGGGCGCACCGAGGCATAGCCATCCACATAGCCCCAGAGCCGCTTCAGTGTGGAGACGCTGAGGTTCTCATTCAGCCGTCCCCGGATCTCTCCCGACAGAAAGATGAAGTCGTTGGAGGTCTCAATACGGTGGTCCGCCGACTCCTCCACGAGTTGGCGCAGCAGGGTGATATGTTGCAGGTTAACAGGCATGTCCTTTCAAATTGCAGGTGCAAAGATAGCAAACATTCGGATATGCGGAACGGGTTCTTTTTCGGTTCTTTTCCTTATCGTAAGGATTATTTCTTGTCGGCATCTTGCACAAGCCGAACGCTGTTCCCGTAAAGCCTAAAAGAACGGTTTTGTGAATGGATGCCTAAAAGGCCATTGCCAAACCCCAAGTCGTATGCACAAGAGCTGTTACAAGCGGTTGAACACCAATAATGTCCGCTTCCGGGGAGCCATTCCAAACCGCCCCTGACACCCGCCTCGGGAAGGAACACGGCACCGGCATTCTCCATCTTTTTCCATTGTGACGCGCTGTAACAGCTTGTGTATTGTGCTGTGTCGATGTTGATTGTTTCCGGCAAAGCGATGTCGTCGGGATGTTTGTATTGGTCAGGGAAAAGGATGAGGCCATTCACGTTGTTCACAGAGGCTTTGGCAAAACGTGCATTGGGGATGCCGTTCACCGTAGAGGCCTTCCTTGCATGGAACAAATAGGCAGCCTCGTCTTTTGTCAACGTACGCCATCGTCTGGGAGTGTCTCCTCCGTTGGATATGGCGTTGTATAGTCCCCAGTCGGCGAGAGCGCAAGAATCTGTCAGTGAATTTTCCCATCTGCCGCCAGGATAGTAACCGATATTTTCAATTTCCCAATCCCAGGGGTCATAGCTCGTCGTACCGCTGTTCCATCCGCTCGTTCCGAATCCGAAAAGGTCGATCCACTCCTCATAGTTGGGGGAAGCATTGGAATTCGGCTCACCGATGATGTCATATTGGTTTTCGGCAAAACGCCAGGTGCCCTGGGCCAGGCCATCGGCGGTTTGGTGCTTGCCGGCGGCGCTGTATTGAAGGTTGCCCTGCGAGAACCGTACCTGCCGGCCTGGGGCAACGGAAAACAGACCGTTTAATGAGCCTGCTGTCAGGGATGGGTCTCCTGTGGAATGCAGAATCCTGTAGTCCTCTATTTTGCCTTTCACCCATGAAACAGGTTTTACGGAGGCGCACAAGGCAGTAACGAGCACAAGTGTTATGAAAGCCACGGGCGGAAACCATTTCCGTCTGAAATCCGCTTCACCTGCCGCCTGCATCACAGCGTCAGCACTTTGAAAACGTTTTTCTTTAAGAGGTTGAAGACATTTGCGCACCACATTGCCGTAGCGCGAAGGGAACAGTTGCTTCAGAATCAGTCCAAAGGCGTAAATGTCGGTGCGGTTATCGACCTCATCGCCGGACAATTGTTCCGGGGCGGCGTAGGATTGTGTGTAGGCGGGCTCCTTGAGGATGGCGAACCTTCTGCTGTCGGAAAGTCCGAAGTCGATGATCTTCACATGGTTGCCGTCATGGGTAATCAGGATGTTGGAGGGTTTCAAGTCCTGGTGTACGACCTGTTTGCGGTGGAAATAGTCCATGGCAAACAGCAGTTCTTTCACCACCAGTTTGCGAACCTCCTGGGAGGGATTTTCCTTGAGGAAGTCGTCCAGCGTTCGGCCGTCCACATATTCCATCACGATGCAGTCGCCTGCCACGGGGTCCTGTTCGTGGCTGAGGGCGCGAACGATGTTGGGATGGTTGAGTTCCACCGTCAGGGCGAATTCCTTGGCAAGCATTGCGGTGTATTGTGGGTCGGCGGCGTATTCGGGCTTGAGGCCTTTCAGCATGTACCACTGTCCGTAGCGTTGAGCGCGGAAAAGGCGGGAGTAGCCGTTTGAAGGCAACTCCTTATAGCCGGTGAAGTGGTCGGAAATGTTCACGTTCTGCGACGCAACCGGCCCTGATGTGGATATGTCGTCGTTGAATTTCATTCCGCAGTAAAAGGCCTTATTCAATCCATGTTCAGCAAATACTCCGACAGATAGGGTACTGCAAACATTCTTACATTCTCCTTTATTCTTCTTTATTCTCCTTTATTCTTTTTCGGATGCAAAAGTACAAAAATAAGCACAGCAAACAAAACATAATTATTCTAATTAGATTATTTTCTTATCTCTGCCCATCCCCTTTTGGGGAGAAGAATAAAACGGATTTATCAACTTAAATTATTGAACCTAAAAGAATTAGAACCTAAAAAGAACCTTTTTGTAAATACATAGCAGAAGCGTTTTCGCTTTTATCTTTGCAAGTTCGAAACCTGGAAAATTTCAAATGCAATGCCGAGAGGAAGTCGAAGATGCTTGCGGTTCACAGCCGCGAGCTTTCTTTGTTTGGCATTGCAGGTTTTTCCAGGACCTCGAACTCAAGACAATGAAGTTCGCGGTTTTTTTATGCCCGTTTGTGAAACCCGGAAAGGACGTGAAAAAGAACCAAAAAAGAACCTAACGGCGTGTGGGAAAGAGAGGTACTTTTGCGGCGGAGAAAAAAAATAAGGAGTAATCAAAAAGTAATAACGAGAAAACCGATTCGCGTAAAAGGAGGTAGGTATAATTAAATTATTAAGTACTATGAAAAAGTATCAAAAAGTTCAACGTTTGGCCTCAAGTGGCACTGCTAATTTCGCTAATTGTCATGGAGACGAACAAACTCAAAGTTATTGTGGTTCAAAATTAAACTACAAAGCTTTCTAACAAATAGGAAGAAGCCGAAAATCCTTAAAGAGTAGGCGTAATTTTAAATTTCAAATACTATGAAAAAGTATCAAAAAGTTCAACGTTTGGCCTCAAGTGGTACCGCAAATTTTGCCGCATGCAATGGGGATTATCCTCGAAATTACTGTGGTCCTGTGGCAAACTACAAGGCTCGATAGTATTTTTCAAAAAGACTGGTGATAAAAAACATCACCAGTCTTTATTAAACAAACATCTTAACTGAATTAAACATGTTAGTTTGTCAATCCCAAAACACGTTCATCAGGAACCATGGTGATTATGCATACATAATCAACCAGTTTACGAATTCCGATCTTGTACTAAATGAGGCGGGGGCGGACTTCCTCAAAGAAATCAGTAGAATTCCCCAAGACACAGAAAAAATTATAGATCGACTTCTAAATCTTTATGGCAGTTCTGTTGACAAGGCAGAATTGCAAGAAGACTTCGAATGTTTCTGTTCGGAATTATCAGAGCAACATTATTTAGTACTTGGTGAGAATGAAGATGAAATAAAAAAGAAAGATTTAGACTTCAACTATGAGCTTTTGAATCTCCAGCAGCCATTAAATGTATTAAATATTGAAAATGAGCAAAAAGAAAGAAACACCTCTGATTTTTGGATTTCACATGCCAACGCAGGAGATTATCAACTAAACGACATTCAATTTGAGTTAACGAGTTCTTGCAATGAGCGATGCATTCACTGTTACATTCCCAATGCAAGAAAAGATGTTGGTCAAAATATGAAATATGAAGATTTCTGTTCCGTGATTGACCAATTTGTTGATATGGGAGGAATACATGTCGGTCTTAGCGGAGGAGAATGCTTAACACATAAAAGTATTATAGACATAATTGCTTATTGCCGAAAAAAAGATCTCGTAATCACAATTCTCAGTAATCTTGTTGCCTTACAAGACAATCATATACCTTTCCTGAAGCAAGCAAATATTGCACACATCCAGACTTCACTCTATAGCATGGACGAGGCTATACATGATAAAATTACATCTATAAAAGGATCTTGGAGAAAAACTAAAAACGCGATAGAAAAATTGGTAAAAGCAAATATTCCTGTTCAAATATCATGCCCCTTAATGAATGCAAACAGGGATAGTTTCGTTGATGTTCTCAAATATGCCGAATCTTTACATACCATAGCGACCACAGACTATGTCATTATGGCTGAAGCTAATTTCGACATGGATAATCTTGCCCATAGGCTATCAATTTGTGATGTTGAAAAAGCAATGCGGTCTGTTATGGAACATAACCTTAAGAAAGATAAATTATTTTCAGATCAATTATCAAATAATACAAGCAGTAGCAGTATTGAAGCCATCATAAACCACCCTGTGTGTGGTGCTGCAATGAATAGTCTTTGCGTTTTATCTTCTGGCGATATCTGTGCCTGCCCGGGATGGAACGATTTGGTCTGCGGCAATATTCACGAACAACCATTAAGGGTCATTTGGGAAAATTCGGAGCAGTTAAAGAGAATCCGAAAAATCACTAAAGGAGACTTCCCTCTTTGTCTGGAATGTGAGGCGCATGACTATTGCACTTTCTGTCTTGAGCGAAACTATAATGAAAGCGGTGGCGATATGTTCAAGATAAACAAGCATTTCTGCAATGTGGCATTCGCCAATAAGAAAGTGGTGGAAGAATATTTAACAAAATAACAAGTGGATTTTATTATGGTTATAACGGAAATTAGCGAATACCATAACAGTGTTCTTAGAACTATCTATTGAGCAATAAGGAGGAAGCCGAAAATCCTGCAAAAGAATAGGCGAAAATTTTAAAACATTAAAAATATGCATATAAAAAAAGGATACGTAGTTGTTCATAAAGCTAACGAGAGCAGAGACTTAACTGTTCGAGATATAAATGGAAACAATGTTATGTGTGACTATTTTGATGTAAACACATTAAAACATGTAACTTATACTGCAGATGAGTTGATGTTGTCCCCGCATAACAAGGCAGACAAATCTTTTTGTGTTGATAATGAAACCCAATTAAAATCGGGTGGACCGGTTATGATGATAATCAGTGTAAATGGGGAGGAAGTGATATGCGCTTGGAATGATGGAAAAGCAAATTACAAAGAAACGTTTTATGAGTATGAATTGTCTGATTGCATAAGCGCTTATGATGCAATTCCAGAAGTTATGAACAAGTATTGATTTGACAGATTGCAATAGTGTCTCATTATTCAATCTTTTTCCTTATGAGCTTTCTCTCTGACCTCCTATTTCTACGATTTATGAAACGTCGGGCCAAGCGCAAAGGCTGCGGCATAGGTGATCTGGTAATGCTGAAAACCGGCGGCCCTGTCATGATGGTGGTGGACGTTGACCTTGAGGAAGCAGAATGTGAATGGTTCTCCGAAGTTGACCAAAAAACACACCGAGAGTGTTTCATGTTTGAAATGCTCGTGAGTGTAAACGACCTTGTGCCGAAATCACATCAATAATGTATAAACCAAAAATTCATTACAATGAAAAAATCATTATTATTTGCCACGATTTTGTTGCCCTTATGCCTCCTTGTGGCCAGCTGCGAAAACAACGCCGAAGTGAAAGTCACCACATACGAACCAACGAACATCACACCCAAAAGTGCGGAATGTGGCGGAGATGTGGTACTTAATGGCGACATACCCTTGAGTGAACTGGGAGTTTGCTGGAGTACACAACGAAATCCCACTCCAGATGACAACAAAATGTTTACACGAGACTACCAGTACCCGTTCTCCTGTAAAATCACTCATCTCACACCCGGTACCAAATATTATGTGCGTGCATACGTTATTCGGGGACATCATGAGGCATACTATGGGAAGGAGATGTCCTTCACCACACCCGTCAACCCGAGTGGTGGTGTGATAGAGGGCAGCCTGAGCGGAAAATTCACTGTCGCGATGGGTGAACAGGTTTATTTCTCAAAAGGGAATCTGCAATTCCATCCTGTCCAACGAAAATGGCGCTTCGCTGAGCATCAATGGGATATTGTCGGTGCTGAAAACGCCAACGTGTCTGAAAATTATAATGGTTGGTTGGATCTAATGGGTTGGGCCACCAGCGGTTACAACAACTGCAACCCCTGGATGACCAGTTCATCATCGTTGGATTATGGGGAACTCTATGTTGATATTGCAGGAACCAATTACGATTGGGGCGTCTATAATGCCATAAGCAATGGCGGGAACCAAAAGGGGCTATGGCGTACACTGGAGTATTCAGAGCTGGTGTATCTCTTTGAGACTCGCCACACAGCATCAGGCAGTCGCTTTGCTAAAGCCACGGTGAACGGTATTTACGGAGTCATCCTCCTTCCGGACGATTGGAATAATTCCTATTATTCGTTAACCCATGTGAACGACAACTCTGTCAACGGAGAATACACCTACAATGTGATCAGTTTGTCGGACTGGAACAACAAGTTGGAAAACCATGGTGCAGTGTTCTTGCCGGCCGGAGGAGGCAGAATAGGTACGTCCACTAACTATTACAGCAACGGCATTCCAACAGCCGCCGAGGGTAATTATTGGACATCTTCCACACATAGCGGTGAACGCGCTTGGGCTTTATATTTCAGCGATCACTCTTGCTATTGGAACTATCCTGCATATATCGGTCCTGCCAAGTCGGTCCGGCTAGTCAGGGATGTGGAATAACATGATTTTTCAAAGATTAGTACTAAACAAATATATCACAGGTATGAGCTTTTATTCAGCAAAAACGGGTTTGGAAATACTAGTATGGTCTATGTTGAGCATAGAACAAAATCATCGAATGAAATATGAGACAAAGAAAAGAGTCAATGACACGTTAGACATTCTGGAACGCGAGACTTTTTTAGGACCGGATTTTATCGCTGAAATATACAAATTTAGAAGATTGTTCCGCTCTTTGGAGCCTCTTGATACTATACAAGATGAGGATGAATATGAAATGATTAGTGATCAAATTAAGGAGTCCATGGACAAATGTTTAGCGATCTTGGCATGTTATTAACCAATATAATCGTATAATTATGCAACCCCAAACCTACACCCAATTATTAGAAATCTTCACCTGTATGGGAGTGTACAATGCCAGAGTGTATAACTTCAAAGACAATCCTAAAGAGGTGGCCCAGTGTGCCGACGGCCTCAAGGAGATGGCGGAAGACCTGCAATTGCTTGGCTCCAAAACCTTCAACCCGTCACTGTGGCAAAAGTTCTGCAAAGAGTTGCATGGCGACAAACCTGTAGATATTGCCGCATCGGAACTCCAATCGGAAGCGTGGCGGCAAATTTTGCAGATACTGCCCCGCATCGCCTCCACAGCAGCCGTATTGGAGGAAAAATGCCAGGATTCAGAAACGGTGGCCCACATCACTGCCCGTGAACTCAAACCGCTCCTCAACCAATGCAACGAACTGCTCGATAGCGAGCGCACTGAAATCCGTGGAAAAAGTTTCTTTGAAAGGGTTATGGAGAAGCTCGGACGAAAATAAAGAACACGTAAACGCTATCGTGACTGACTACCACACCCATATTGGTCAATTTTACGACATTTATACATCACCTGCAGAACTGATTCATGTAATGGATTCCGTAGGAGTGGAGCGTTTTGCTTGTTCTTCAACCACTATATGCGAAGGAAATTATGAAAAAGTGTTGTCGGAAATGTCTGAATTGGTTCGCATTGCTGTAAATCGTGTCTTACCAGTTCTGTGGATGCTTCCGCAAATGTTGTCGGATGGTGGTTTGCAACGCTTTTTGGATAGTGGTATCCCTTGGAAGATGTTGAAAATCCATTCTCAACTGAATCCGTTGGCATGGCAATGTGGAAGCAGGCATTTGCAAAAAGTGGTTCGGTTGTCGAAACAGCTGAATCTGCCACTGCTGATTCACACAGGAGAAAGTCCAGGTTGCTATCCTTCATTGTTCGAGCGTGCTATTCGTTACAATCCGTCTGTTACATTCATTTTGGCACACGGCCGCCCATTGGACGAAACCATTTCGCTTATGCAAAAATATCCCAATGTTTTGACAGACACCGCTTTTATGCCTGTGGAACATATTGCAAAACTCTGTCATTTCGGTCTCGCTCATCGTGTTCTTTGGGGTACAGATGTTCCCATACAACGTTATTACAGCCGTAAAGAAGACATCGTAGTTTATTACAAAAAACGTCTATGCGAGTTGCAGGATGTTGTCTCAAATGAACATTATGAAACCATCATTTCAAATATCATATAAAATAATGTACAAATCGTAATATTTCAAATATGATGGACGATACTTATATCTATGCCATGCTTGCCCTGCATACCCTTGCTGCCAAGGAGGCTTTCGGATCGGATGCCGTGGTGGCACTGAACGCCGGGGAGCCGGGCGTATACGAGAACAACCCTACCATTATCGAATATGAGCAAAAGGGCTACAAATTCTGTGATGCCAACATGTTCGGAGAAGGGTTGGAAAGAATGGAAACGCTCACTTTCAGGAAAGTGAACAAAGGTTGATAAGGTTAGCGTAAAATATCCAATAGAATGTCGGAAAAGAGATGGAAGATAGACAGCCGGGTGCCGCATAAATATCGCGGCGGGCGTAGAGGAAAAGGTTCGGAGTTCCCGCGCCGTGGTATGAATGAATATGAAGGAGAAAGGCTCTCTATGAGCAAACACAGGCTTTCCAAACACAAAACATTGAGCTACAACAAAGGTAATGGTTGGGCATCGTTGCACGAAAAACATATAGAAGGACTTCTTAACAAGTACCTCAACAAGCCATTCGACAAGATGCTGAGCGAGTTTTACGCCAAAACCAAGTCGCTGCGCCAAGGCGGACGACAGCGTATATGGGACACCCCATCCTACTTCTCACATGATGTGGAAGGGTTCACACATCGTCGATTTGTGTCATGGGGAGAGAAAAAGTATTATGTCGATGACAACGGCATTCTCCGTCTAAAGGAGAACCATGCCGACAACGCCCCGAAGACAAAATTGACCCGCAAACAGAAGGCCTATAACCGCCAAGTTTCGGTGCCCACATTCGGCTTGGAGGCTGACCAGTTCGCACAACTAAAACAAAAGTACGACACCGCCGACCTGTTTGTGGGAGAATACTACGCGATAGTGGAAGGAAAGGTTCGTAAAGTGCCGATTTATACCTCGCCAACAACAGAAAATGGTCTTGATTTGCCCAACAGAATTGCTGTACAAGGTTTTAATTTTGATGCAAAATTCAACAATGTTTTTTGGATGTACACCTATAAAGAAGAGAACAGCTACAAAACCGAAATCCGTGAAAAATTAGAGGCACTGAAGAAGGAAAACAATGAAGAAAATGCTGTCGATGTGGCGCGCATGGAGCGTCGGCTCAGTTCTATGAAGGATTATTGGACAATGCACGGATGTATGGCTCTGGAGTTCTATACAAAGAAAAGTGTCTATACGCGACCAAACAATCATAAAAGTTAATCAAATCCCTATAGCCATGTACCGCCAATTCACCGCCTCGCGCGTTTCCGAATCCAACGTGCTGTTCCCGCCCACCATCATCTTCAACGATGAGGGCATCACCATCAAAACGCCGGCACTGCTGCACCACAACACCGACTTCATCCCCTACGAGGCGGTGTCCAGCGTGATGATACACACCCCGCTCGCCGGCTTCTCCACCATCACCTTCTACGCCTACGGTCGCGAGATCCGCGTCCACGGCTTCCTGCAGCGCGAGGTGCGGGAGATGAAGGCGCTGGTGGAGGAGAGGTGAGAACAGACGGCACTTTTTTTGGCAGTAATAAATAAAAAACAATGATTTTATTTAGCTGTATTGAATAAATTTGTATTTTTGCCAAAAAGTTAGAATATGGCTGTCACAAGAGAAACATTCCGCACCCTAATCAAAGAAGGACAAGAAACTCTCAAAGAGGTTGAACTCTATAACCGTCCGTTTGAATTTGAAGAAAACGGCAGATATGTATTGGCAGGCATACGTCAGGCGGGAAAATCCTACATGCTTTACAAACGTGCCAAACAATTTATAGAAGATGGTCATTTGCCGGAAGAAATAGTCTATATTGACTTTGACGACGAGCGTCTATTAGGTATGACAGCTAATGATTTTGATTTGATTCTTCAGGCATACGCTTCCGCATACAACCAAAAACCACTTCTCTTTTTTGACGAAATTCAGAATGTGGAGGGTTGGGAACACTTTGCGCGACGTTTGGCCAATCAGAAATATCAAGTTTTTATTACTGGTAGCAACGCCAAAATGCTCAGCCGGGATATCCAAACCACACTCGGAGGGCGATTTGCGGAAGCAACGATTTATCCATACTCATTTTCGGAGTTCTTGGAAGCTCAGAACATCCATTTGGAAAAAGAATGGCAGTTCGGAAAGAAAAAGTCTGTTGTGCAACAACAATTCACCCAATACCTGAAATGGGGAGGATTCCCCGAACTTCTGTTATATCGCAACAAGCGTCATTGGTTGAATGACCTTTACGAAAAAATCGTGCTTGGTGACATTATCCTGCGCAATAAAGTTAAAAACGAGATGGCATTGCGGCTTGCTGTCAAACGGTTGGCAGACAATATCTCACAACCCATATCCTATAACCGGATTGCAAATCTTGTGAAAGGAACGGGGGTCAACACGTCCGTGGCATCTGTAATTGATTACATCCGGTATGCCCAAGAAGCCTGCCTTGTATTTGCTCTTTCCAATTTCGCATCAAAATTTGTTGAGCGAGAGACGGTTAAAAAGCATTATTTCACAGATAATGGGCTGCTCAGTATCTTCTTAACGGAAGACATGTCTTCGCTTTTGGAGAATTTATGCGCTATTCATTTGTATAAACAATACGAGAAAGAACTGTTTTACTACAATAAACGTATCGAAGTGGATTTTTACATTCCAGAAAAGCGGTATGCAGTTCAAGTGTCATTCTCCATAGGGGATGAGAACACCCGTCATCGTGAAATTGAGGCATTGAAAAAGCTCAATAATCTGGAAAAACTTGAACGATTGGTGATTGTCACGTACGATGAAGAAGACACAATAGAGTTGGAAGACAATCAAAAAATAGAGGTGATTCCTGCTTGGAACTGGCTGTTGGAATAGATTTCTACGCCTACGGCCGCGAGATCCACGTCCACGGCTTCCTCCAGCGCGAGGTGCGGGAGATGAAACGGCTGGTGGAGGAGAGGTAGAATGTAATTACCTTTTGTAGTTAGATATTTGTCACTTATGTATATATTAACTGCACCCTAAATAACCCTTACGGGTTTTCCAGGGTGCAAAAGGACTGTGATTTCTGCTTAAAAGAATGTTTTTCGCCTCTCTATTTGTTCGGGTACGGCACCACGATATCGTCGCAGTACTCGCAGCGATAGGAGCGCTTCTCCTTGTCCACCAAATGGAAAACATGGTCGAAGTAATGCTCCACGGAGGTCACGCAGCGCGGATTCTTGCAATGGATGATGTTGGTCACCGTTTCCGGCACCTCCAATTTCACCTTCTTCACCGTCTTGCCATCCTCAATGATGTTCACCGTGGCGTTCGGGTCGATGAGGCCAAGGAAATCGTAGTTGATGTCGATGACATTGTTGATTTTGATGATGTCCTTCTTGCCCATCTTCAGACTGAATGCGTTCATGATGAGAGCCACGTTGTAGTCGGCCTTGTCAAGGTGCAGGTAGTTGAACACGGTCATGCCGTAGCCAGCCTTGATGTGGTCAATGACGATACCTTTTTCTATACTATTGATTTCTAACATGATAGTTCTGATTTTTGATGTTTTTTGACTTTGGCTTTTGGGTAGTTGCTAATAACAAACGTCCAATACCCGATTAATAGATACCCAACAACTTCAAGATGAGTGCCATACGGACGTACATGCCGTTCTTGGCCTGGTTGAAGTACTGCGCGCGCGGGTCGCTATCCACCTCAGTGCTGATCTCGTTCACGCGGGGCAGCGGGTGCAGGATGTACGTGTCGGGGCGTGCGTAAGTCATCTTCTCGGCGTCAAGGATGAAACGGTCCTTGAGGCGTATGTAGTCCTCCTCGTTGAAGAAGCGCTCGCGCTGCACGCGGGTCATGTACAGGAAGTCGAGCTGGCCCATGTAGGGTTCCATCTGGTCCACCTCCTCGAAGGGGATGCCCTTCTTGCGCACCACCTCTTCGCGGATGTACTCGGGCACGCGCAACTCCTCGGGAGAGATGAAGATGAAGCGCACACCATCGTAGTTGCTGAGAAACTTGACCAGAGAGTGGACGGTACGTCCGAACTTTAGGTCGCCGCAGAAGCCGTAGGTCTTGTTCTCCACATTGCCGCGGAGGCGTTCCACGGTGAGAATGTCCGTGAGGGTTTGCGTAGGGTGCTGGTGACCGCCGTCGCCGGCATTGATGAGCGGCATCTTGATGTAATGGCTGGCCATGCGGGGCGCACCCTCCTTGGGATGGCGCATGGCCGCAATGTCGGCGTAGCATTCGATGGTACGCAGCGTGTCAGCGATGCTCTCACCCTTTGCGGTGGAGCTGGAGTTGGGCTCTGAAAAGCCGATTACCTTGCCGCCCAGACGCAGCATGGCCGCCTCGAAGCTGAAGCGCGTGCGCGTGCTCGGTTCATAAAAAAGAGTTGCCAGAATCTTACCCTCGCAACTCTTGCTGTATTTCTCCGGATTGTCCACGATCTGATGAGCCAAATCGAAAATCTCGCGAAATTCTTCGCGCGTGAAATCCGCAGGGTCTATTAAGCATCTGTTTTTTAACATAATAAATCCTTCCTATATTTTTGTAATTAATAATTGATGACGTGTTGAAAAATCCCCTCGCAAATCCTTTGCAAAAATAGAAAAATAATTTTTTTCAACCCCTAACCTGTGATTTTTTTTTACGATTTTCAATTTCCGGTTTGCGGTTTATGATCTGCCATATACGACATAAGAACTGACGGCCAAAAGCCAACGTACAATTCCCGATAAAACAACAGCTAACGGCTAACCGGCAGCAGCTCCATCCGGTCAAACAGCAGCATGTTGGGGACTATCACGCTGCAGGGAATCCCCGACAGAGGAGGCTCCACGCCACTATACCGAGAACCGTTCAACATCATATTATAGGCGGATAATTCTTTTGTGGCCGCCGACGCGTTCAAGAAATCATAAAAATGACGATCTTGGGCACAGGCCATCCGAACAGGAATCTCTTTGCCGGTACGCACATCCACTTGCACCATATACAGAGGATGGAAATCCGGTACAGACCAGTATTCTGACATATTCCAGCTATAGAATTTACGGATAATGTAAGCATGGCTGTATCCGGCGACGCGGGCTTTCTTGCAAAGCATTTTTTTCAGATTCTGTGTGTTCGCCGTTTGATGGCAGGTCAGGCGCAGCACACCGGCACCCACCATTGGCCGCAAACGATCCGCAGAAAGGGCCAGCCTCCGATGACCGTTGGATGTCTTGGAGGAGAGTGTAGGCGTTCGATCGGAAAGCAGGCTGTAGAGTTCGCCCCGGTGGATGATTTCCATGTGCGGGGAAACCTTCACCCCTTCGGCATCCACGTTATACTGGCCAATAAGCCGCATACCGCCATAACTTCCGAGGGTGTCTATCGCATCCACGTCACAGGAGGCATTTATCACTTGCTGCGACAGGCATTTCTCCAAACGACTGCCTACCACGTTATGCCGGACATGTTTGCTCAACGGGATACGATACGCATATATGCTCTGACTTGTGTTTTCGGTAAACGCTTGGGCGAAAAGTTGGGCCACCGCCTCTCCTTCCACCAACACCGGCCCGTCATAATACTGCACGGGGTTGGACGCCTTTGCCATCATTTTCACCCGGTTGCCCAGCGAGCGCATCCGGTTCTGCCATCCTTCCATATCAGGAAAATCATCTAAATCAAGTACATATAGAAGATCCTCATCGGAGAATTCACCGCCATCGGATGTCTTGGCTTTCGCAAAAAGGCGGATGCAGACGACCGAGAAAGGCTGCCGGTATTGGAGACGATCGCTGGAATAATAGCACACCTCGGCCTGATAGGCATACGCATCCACGCAGGATTCTATGGTGGTGTCCTGCGCAAGCATCGACGACAATTCGCAGAGCAGTGCCATCATTTTGTCCTTGTCAACAGGTACATTTTTTTTCTCCGCATCATAAAATCGCGGCTCTTCCCGATAGCCGTCACGGGGGCGTTTTATGCGTTCCCATGAATCAAACGAGTTCATAACCACGTTTTTGTATTCGAGTTCCTGCCACGCCTGACGATAAGCAGCATCCAACGAACGGCGCAACAAGGTCCTGAAATTGTCGTAATGACTGTCCGCCGGCAGGCTCACGGGTTTTGTCTGCGTGAGGAAATCAACCTCCACCCCATCATTGTTCAGCTGATTGTCACCCAGCAACACACGACTATTCAGCGTCCGAACAGGCGTTTCCACCATCTGCAGCAGCGTGCCGTCACGAGCTTCTGCCTGCAACCTCCGGCCATCCACCCAATAAAACTCCGACCGATAAGGCACGGGCATCCCCTTGTCCTGCAATTCCAAGTCTATCTCCTCCACCTCATCACGCACGGCACGGAAAAACATGTCGGAGGCTGTTTCCACTGCGTGGTCGTGGTGGGTTTCATAAGGCGACAATACAAGACGTTCCTTATATTCGGTGTAATTATCCTCTGAAAGAGACGGTTTTCCCATTTTCTCCTGAAAATCCCGAAGCAGGCTGTCAACCACATCGTGCCACTCGTTTTCCGATGGTAAAAGGTTCGGGCTTACGGTCTCCAAACGTTGATTCACCTTGAAATATGAGCCATCGGGCCGTATTCCCCGTATCGCAAACTTGTAATCCGCTGTTTCTTCATTTTCAACCTCATAGCTTCCTTCACTATCCACGAACCACGATCTTCTGCATTCGTAATTCATTATAGCCTCACTCTCACTATTTGACATATCCCGCACATAGGCCGTAATCTGTCCGAGCAAACCCGAGCACACCTTCGGATCAAAAGATTCCGGCTGTTTCGGCTGGTAGCCAACCCGTTGCACAGGATGAGTGAAGACATCGTCTTCAGATTGGGCCATAAAATGTTTCCGAATGCGTAACGTCTGGTATTCTTTACGTGCCGCTTTATAGGCCTCATCCACCGCCGAACGGATGATACTACGGACAAGTGGCTCATTTTCATCGTACAACGGCAACAAGACATTGCTTCCTTCATAATAATTGGTGGCCCGATCCAAGTCGCCCACGACAATTTTCACGAAAAGCCAACGCCCGTATGTCGGGTTCGGGGCAACGGGACTGCCCATATAAGCGGCCAAGTTGCACGAGTGCTCCTCAACGACCGTCAGCGACATATAGGTAACCGGGGCATCGCCTTTGGAGAGATTGGAAAACAATCTATTATGTTCTTCCTGTAAAATAGTTCCGATAAAATCTTCCTCCAATTCCTGTGGTTGCGCCCAAGCGGCACCCGCCGCACCAAAACACAGCAACAGGGTGCAAAACAAGATTTTACGCAAAGTTTTCATCCGAATACAATGCTGTTATCTGAAGATAGTGGCCTCGCGGTCCGGACCCACCGACACGATACTAACCGGCGTATGGGTCTGTTCCTCAATATAATGGATGTAATCCTTGAACTCAGACGGCAGTTCCTCATACGTCTTGCAACCGCTGATGTCGGTTTTCCAACCCTTGAGAGTGGTATAAACGGGTTCTATCTGGGCATCCGTGGCGGCGGGCATACGGGTGGTGAGTTCGCCGTTGACACGGTAGGCGGTACATATATTTATTGTATCAAAATCCGACATGACATCCGCCTTGGTGAGGGCGATGTCGGTCACACCATTGACCATGAGGGCATATTGGAGGGCCACCAGGTCGAGCCAGCCGCAGCGACGCGGGCGACCGGTGGTGGCGCCGAACTCGTTGCCCACGCGGCGCAGTTCCTCGCCCGTGGCATCGAACAGCTCCGTAGGGAAGGGTCCGCTGCCCACACGGGTACAGTAGGCCTTCACAATGCCGATGGTCTTGCCGGCCAGATGCGGGTCAAGGCCAAGGCCTGTGAACGCGCCGGCAGCAATGGTGTTCGACGAGGTGACAAAAGGATATGCTCCGAACTCCAAGTCGAGAAGTGTGCCCTGCGCACCCTCCGCCAGCACGGACTTGCCCTCCCGTAAATACTCGTGGAGCACATACTCGCTGTCAATGCAGGTGAAGCTGCGCAGCGTGGCCAGCGACTGGTGCCAACGCTCGTCCAATTCGGGCAGCATTTTACTGTAATCAAAACCGTATTGGTCCAAAATTTCCTTGTGCTGACCTATAAGATGCTGGTATTTCGCCTCAAAGTCCGGCGAGAAGACATCGCACACGCGCAAGCCCACGCGCGCGGTCTTGTCGGTATAGGTGGGGCCGATGCCCTTCAGCGTGGAACCGATCTTCTGCTTGCCCTTCTTGGATTCGTAAGCGGCATCCAGCAGTTTGTGCGTCGGGAGAATCAGATGGGCTTTCTTGGAAACATACAAATTATCCGTCGGGGTGAGGCCCATTTTCACCAATGCCTCGATCTCCTCCTCGAAGATGATCGGGTCGATGACGACGCCGTTGCCGATGATATTGATTTTATCCTTGTGAAAAATTCCGGAAGGGATAATATGCAGCACATGGCGTATGCCGTTGAACTCCAATGAATGACCGGCGTTCGGGCCGCCTTGAAAGCGAGCCACCACATCATAATCCGGCGTCACCACATCCACAATCTTGCCTTTCCCTTCATCGCCCCACTGCAAACCAAGCAGAATATCGATTTTCTTCATACAGAAATTGTTTTTATTTACGCTGCAAAAATATAAAAAAGGTTTGGACACACGGCGAGATTTCTGCACCTTTTTTGTACTTTTGCGACCTCAACTTTTTTTAATTAAAATTGGAATAATGAAAAAATTTGTATCTATTCTATTATGTCTTTGTCTGATTGGGGTTTACAATGCGTCAGCATCCGACGAAGGGCGTGACAAGCCCAAAGATCCGAAGCCCAAGAAGGAGAAGAAAGAGAAGAGCGAGACCCGCACGGGATGGACATTCGGCATTTTGCCGAGCGTGGCCTTCGACGCCGACAGGGGTTTCCAGTACGGCGTGCTGGCCAACGTGTATGACTTCGGCGACGGCTCCATATATCCTGAATATTTCCACTCCCTCTATTTCGAGGCCGCCTACACCACTAAGCGGTCGGGTTTGTTCCGTTTCGCCTACGACTCCAAAAAGCTCATCCCGAACCATCGTTTGAAGATCGACCTCTCGTATCTGCCCGACGCGTTGTGCGACTTCTACGGCTTCAATGGCTACCAGACGGTATATAACAGCGGATGGGGCAAGAAAAAGGCTGACGACTACATCAGCCGGGCCTTCTACAAATCGCAGCGAGACCTCATCCGTTTTGCGGCCGACATTGACGGCACGATCGGCGGCAACTGGCTATGGAACGCCGGCATCGGTTTTTTAGGCTACCAGATCGGCCAGGTGAACCTCGCCATGATCAACAAAGGCAAGAAGCCGGAGAACATGCTGCCGGAGGTGGACGGTCTGTATGAGAAATACACGAAATGGGGCATCCTCGCCCCCAACGAGGCCAACGGTGGATGGCATCCCTACCTGCGCGGCGGACTTTCCTACGACAGTCGCGACCGTCAGCAAAACACCCGCAAAGGCATGCACGCCGAGATCTTCTGGACCTATAATGCGGCTTTCGGCGAGGACAAGGAATTCAACAACCTGATGTTCAACGCCAGCTTCAAACACTTCGTGCCTGTCTATCAAGACTACATCACCTTCGCCTACCGCGTGGCCACCCAACTGACCGTGGCCGGCAACTCGCCGTTCTACCTCAGCAACTATTATAACAATTTGTTTATCCAAAGAGTTTTATACGAAGGATTAGGCGGCGCCAACACCCTCCGTGGCATCCTGCGAAACCGTATCACCGCACCCGGCTACGCTTTCGCCAACGTGGAATTCCGCTTCAAAATCTGCAAGTTCGACATCGGCAAGGAGCATTTCTTCATCGGCCTCAACCCTTTCTTCGATGCCGGCATGATTCTCCAACGCTACCGCATGGATGAGAACGCCATCCGCGCCTCCATCGCAGAAAACGACCCCGAATTCGACATGAACGATTTGGACAAGTATATCCTTTTCGGCAAAGACGCCCAAGTATATCGGCCTCATCTTTCCGCCGGTTTGGGCCTCAAACTGATGATGAACGACAACTTCGTGCTCTCCGTGGACTGGGCCGCCCCGTTCGACAAACGTGACAACGGCAGCCTTGCCAATTTCTACGTGAAGATGGGCTACATGTTCTAACCGCATTATTTCCAACTGGTATTCAGGTTTCTTTTCATGAAAGTCTATCGGAATCATTCGTTAAGAGATCACAACACCTTCGGCATGGATGTGCGGTGCGCGCAGTTCGTCGTCATGGAACATCCCGACGAGGGGGAGGCCATGTATGCGGCGCACCTCTTTGAGGCTCCGTTCTACATCCTCGGCGGCGGCAGTAACATCCTGTTCACGCACGACTACGAAGGCACCATCATACACCCCGACTTCAAAGGCATCGAGGTGATGGACGATTCCGACACGCACCAGCTTATCCGCGTGGCCGCCGGCGAAGAGTGGGACGATGTGATCCACTACTGCCTCCAACACCGGCTGTACGGGATTGAAAACCTGGTGGGCATCCCCGGCCGCGCAGGCAGCGCCCCCGTGCAGAACATCGGGGCTTACGGCGTGGAGGTCAAAGACTGCATCGACCGCGTGGAAGGCTTCCTCACCGACAATCTGCAACCCTTTGTCTTGTCGGCGGAACAATGCAAATTCGGCTATCGGGATTCCATTTTCAAAAACGGGATGAAGGGAAAATGCCTCATCACCCATGTGTGGTTCCGGCTTTCCAAAGAGGAGCATTACACCCTGACATACAAAGCGTTATCCGATAAAATGGCTCATCAAGATCTTTCTTTGGAGGCCATCACGCAAAGCATCCTCCGCATACGCAACAGCAAACTTCCCGACATCCGAAAGATAGGCTGCGCGGGCAGCTTCTTCAAAAACCCCGTTGTGCCCGAAAGACAATATCGCGAGTTGCTGGCACAACATCCCGACCTTGTCTCCTACCCTGCCGCCGATGGGATGGTGAAACTGGCCGCCGGCCAACTGATTGAGAAAGCTGGATGGAAAGGCAAACGCATCGGCAACGCTGGCGTTTACCCCCAGCAGGCTTTGGTGGTCGTCAACTACGGAGGAGCCCGCCCCGAAGAGATCCAACATCTGTACCAACAGGTGATTCTGGACGTGGAAAAACTATTCAACATTCGCTTAAACCCTGAAGTTAACATCCTGTGATGAAACATTCTATCCGACTAATTCTGCTCATAGCCGTCCTGATTCCCCTCTGCTGCGGGTGCGACTGGTTTCACAAGCCCAAATTCGACGAGGCATTGCTGGCGGGCTATTGGGTCGAGGGCACCGTACACGAATACTACAACGCCAACGGCACGGGCTACACCTGGGACACCGCCGATGACGTGACTGAAGAGGAGGCACAACCCTTCACTTGGGTGCTGGAAGGCTCCACCCTGACACAAAACCACAAAATGACCATGGGCGGCATCGTGCCCAAAACTTACACCGTCACCAAACTGACCGCCTCCATCCTCATGTATCACGACGATTTCGGATCTTTCCATTCTTTCATCAAGCAGTAAAACCATGCGCAAAGGCCTTAAAATCACACTTATAACCCTCGCTTCGCTCCTCGGTCTCTTGGTGGCGGGCATCGGTATTGTGCTGCTGATGGTTTTCACGCCCGCGCGCTTGACGAAAATCGTCAACAAGGAAGCCCCCAACTGGCTCACCTGCGATTTCCATCTCGACAGGGCCGAACTTACATTCTTCAAATCGTTTCCCAAACTCGGCATCGACATCCAAGACGTAACCCTCGTCAACCGCATGTTCGGCGCACCCACCGACACGCTTCTGCATGTGGATCATTGCGTGGCGTCACTCAACGTCCGCAAACTGATGCGCGACAAACACATTGAAGTCAACGAACTCCTGATCAAAAATGGACAACTTAACCTCTTTACCAACAATGTAGGCCAATCCAACCTCAACATTCTCAAACCTTTTAACAAAGACACCACGGATACCACCTCATATTCCTTTCATCTGCAAAAGGTGGAAACCCAGAATGTGGATCTTCGCTATATCAATATAGCCTCCGGCCTTGTAGCCGATGTGGACAATGTAAACCTGACGGCCAACGGCTCCTGGAACGACCCTGACGCCGAAGGAAAAATAAAACTCCTGACAGACCAACTCGTGCTCAAGACTTTACATGACAAAAAAATCATAGCAAAATACGACCAGTTGGATGGGGCTTTCAAAGGCACTCTAAATGATTTGGACCGCTTGGAAGGAACGTTAGACCTCGCGATGGACAAGGCATCCTTTTCGATGGACACCAATGTCTATCTGAACCAACAGGACATAGCGTTGCACTCCGACGTGAAAGCCGCTTGGTCAGAACAGGCTCTACAATTGGAAAACACCCAGCTTACGCTGGACCAATACAAGTTGAACTTGGATGGCACGGTCCGCCGCGACACGGCCGCCAACGACCTTGCCCTGGATCTCAACTATGAAACCGGCAATTGGCCCCTGCACGACGTGCTGGAGATGATTCCCCGCGCGATCATAGGCAATGCCTTGGATGATTTGTCTTTAGACGGCCTCGTACACCTGACAGGACAAGTCAAAGGCCACGTCAACGAACGGCAAAGCCCCATCATCACCACCGATGTCAATTTGGTTAACGGGTCTTTCGCCAAGAAAGACTTTCCTCTTGATTTCCAAAAGATCAATTCCATTTTCCATCTTGACCTGAATCCCAATGACAAGACTTCGGTTCAGATCAAAAAACTGAATGCCTATACGGGGCGTAACTACCTGACCGCCAGGGGCACGATTCAAGACTTGCTGGGAGAGATGCTTTTCGACCTGGCACTGACGGGCGACTTACACATGGAGGATTTCCTGAATATGCTTCCGGAAAAACTCGCGCACAGTTCCGGCAAGGCCAAAGCTGCCGTCAACGTCAAATGCAACTACGACCAAGTGTCCCGTCTGGCCATTGACCAGTGGGTGGCAGACGGCTCTTTCGATTTCACGCAACTGAATCTGGCCTACGGCGATTCGCTGTTCGTCACTTCCCCCGCCCTGAACCTGAAATTCTCCTTCCCTGTCAAGCAGAAACCTTACAAAATCGGAGAATGGATACATACACAAATACAAGCACCAAAACTTCAGGTGCACCAAGTTGGATCAATGGATGTCGCAGCCAACGACGCTCATTTTGACGGATATCTGAATAACCTGATTGACAGCACTTTGCCGTTGAAATTAGGGGTTAAGTATCAGATGGGGAACGTCAACGTGAAAACAGACTCGATAGTAGCCGACCTCAGCCAGCCGGAAGGCACCTTCGCCATGCCTGACAAAAACAAGATGAAACTCGACTATTCCGGCAGCGCGGTTTCCGCCATCTTGAGTCCCGACATGTCTGTGAAGAGCGGTGCCATCACTTTGGAAGCCGTCACCCATTATAACCCCAAGGGCAGCAATGCCTTGATGCAATGGAACCCCACCGCCAAGATGTCCCTCCAAAACGGAGTTGTGACGATTCCAGCCATCGAATACCCGTTAGAACTGCCGAAGGTGGTGGCCGACATCAACCCCCAACAATGCAACATCACCAAAGGCAACGGGAAAATCGGCAATTCCGACTTCTCGCTCAGTGGCAAGATTACCCAAATTGACGACTACTTCAACGGCAAAGGTCTGATAAACGGCACATTGGATTTCACCTCCGACTACATCGACCTGAACCAGATAATGGACATGTTCAGCGGCATGGGCGTTTCGGATTCCGTGATGGCCGAAAAGCCGGCGGATTCGCAGAAAGACCCCTTCATGGTGCCTTACGGCATGAACATCCGCATGAACACTCACATCAAGAAAGCCCTCTACGAGGACACCTACTTCCGCAACATCGGCGGTTTCCTCGATTTGAAGGACGGCACGCTCGTGCTGGAGGAGATGGCCGTCACGCATGACGCCGCCCGCATGCAACTCACCGCCATGTACCAATCACCACGCAAGAACCACCTCTTCCTCGGACTTGACTTCCACCTTTTGGACATCAAAATCGACCAACTCATCGCCTTGATTCCCGAGGTGGACACTATCCTTCCGATGCTGAAGTCGTTCGCCGGCAACGCCGAATTCCATTTCGCCATCGAGACCAACCTCAAATCCAACTACGATCTCAAATACTCTACTCTGCGCGGTGCCGCCGCCATTAACGGACAGAATCTCGTGGTCTTGGACCAGGAGACCTATCGCAACATCGCCAAAAAACTGATGTTCAAGAAAAACACGCCGAATCGCATCGACAGCCTCTCCGCCGAAATGACCATCTTCAAAAACGAGATTGACGTGTATCCTTTCCTGGTTTCCATTGACAAATATCAGGCGATTCTTTCCGGACGGCACAATCTGGACATGAATTACCAGTACAACATCTCGCTGATAAAGCCCATTCGATTAGGGTTGGACATCATCGGCACCGACCGGCTGCGCTTCAAGGTGGGGAAGGCCAAATACGCAACCCTTTTCCGGCCCGAAAGGCAGAACGTGGTGGAACAGAACGTTATGCAACTGAAAAACCGCATTCACGAGGCGCTCAAGGCCAATGTGAAACCGATGCCCGCCGAATAATTTTTTCCACCATCAAAACGAAGCAGAATTATTATTTGCTTTCTCCAAAAAAAAGTGTACCTTTGCCCTCGCAAAAAAAGGATATCCTTATGTTCGATTTCTCCAAGATACGCACCATTGACGATTTCCCGTCACCTGGAATAAAGTTTTATGACATCACCACGTTATTAAACGACAGGGAGGCTTATCATGAGGCCATCAACGATTTGTTGGAGGTGGCCCGAAGCGTCCGTCCTGATGTTGTAGTGGCGTTGGAAACCCGCGGTTTTTTCTTTGGTCCTACCTTGGCGTACCTTTTGGGGGTTCCGTTTGTACCCATCCGCAAGAAAGGCAAGCTGCCCGCCGCCACCTTTTCCGAGAACTACAATCTGGAATATGGCACCGACAGTATCGAAATCCATCAGGACGCTTTCGCTCCGAACCAGCGTGTACTGCTCATCGACGATGTGTTAGCCACCGGAGGCACCATGAGTGCCGCCGTGCGTCTGGTGCAGAAATTCAACCCCGCCTCCATCGACACACTTTTCCTTATCGAACTGAAATTTTTGGAAGGCAGGAAGAAACTTGACAATGTTACTTTACACAGTTTAATACAATTATAATATAAAACATATCAATCAACAAATTTAACACAATGAAGAACATAGATTGGAAAAGTCTGTCATTCGGTTATGTGAAAACCGACTACAATGTACGCTGTTATTTCAGAAACGGCCAATGGGGTGAACTGGAAGTCATGTCTGACGAATACATCCCCATGCACATGGCTGCCTCCTGTCTCCATTACGGTCAGGAAGCGTTTGAAGGCATGAAGGCCTTCAGAGGCAAAGACGGCAAAGTCCGTCTGTTCCGTTGGGAAGAGAACTGGAAACGTCTGAACAGCTCGGCCGACACCATCATGCTGGCCCCCATTCCCCAAGAGCTGTTTTTCGCCGCCCTCGAAAAGGTCATCAAGTTGAATGCCGAGTACATTCCGCCTTACGGAACGGAGGGTTCCCTGTACATCCGTCCGCTGCTGATCGGCACGGGTGCCACCATCGGTGTGAAACCTGCCGACGAATATCTGTTCGTGGTGTTCGTGATGCCGGTCGGACCTTACTTCAAAGAGGGTTTCAAGCCGACCAACATGCAGATTGCCAAGGATTACGACCGCGCCGCCCCGCTGGGCACGGGTCATGTGAAAGTGGGTGGCAACTATGCCGCTTCCCTCCGCGCTGGTGAAAGAGCGCACCATGAGGGCTTCAGCGCCTCCATCTTCGCCGATGCCAAGACCAAGACCTACATCGACGAGGCTGGTCCCGCCAACTTCTTCGGCATCAAGGACGGCAAGTATGTGACTCCGGATTCCGGCTCCATCCTGCCCTCCATCACCAACATGAGCTTGCGCCAGATTGCCGAAGACCTCGGTCTTGTGGTGGAACGCCGTCATGTCAGACTGGACGAGATCGGCACCTTCGAAGAGGCTGGTGCCTGCGGTACCGCCGCCGTCATATCCCCCATCCACATGATCCAGGATCGTGAAACGGGCAAAGAATACGTCATCGCAAAAGACGGCAAACCCGGCCCGTGGAGCATCAAGATGCGCGAAATCCTGATGGGCATCCAGTATGGCGAACTTCCCGACACACACAACTGGTGTACCATCGTGGAATGCTAATCCGTCCACACTCGGACGACAATAAAAAAAGCCCCGCGACTGCGGGGCTTTTTTTATGCGACTAACTCAAATTTCGAATTTAAATATCGGGCTAACTATTTGACCAAGTCAACGATAGCCTTGAATGCCTCAGGATTATTCATCGCGAGGTCGGCGAGGGCTTTGCGGTTGAGCGCGACACCCTTCTTGGCCAGACTGCCCATGAGGACAGAGTAGGACATGCCGTATTCGCGTGCACCCGCGTTGATACGGGTGATCCACAAACTTCTGAAGTTTCTCTTCTTAGCTTTTCTGTCGCGGTAGGCATATTGCTGCCCTTTTTCCCACGAATTGACTGCAACGGTCCAAACGTTTTTACGTTTGCCGAAGTACCCACGGGTACGTTTCAAAATCTTTTTTCTTCTTGCTCTTGAAGCAACATGATTTACTGATCTTGGCATAATTAAGTTCCTTTCTTTTTTACGTCAGCGGTTTAATTTTTAAACTCTTCGATAGCTGATAGTAAAGTTAATTGTTAATAATAAATGTTAGCATTTACCGAGCATCTGCAGAACGGTACGTTCCAGATTCGGTTCGACAATGGCGCTGTAAGCCAGGTTACGTTTTCTCTTTGTGGATTTTTTGGTGAGAATGTGGCTGTGATACGCGTGATGTCTCTTGATTTTTCCGGTGCCGGTCAAAGTGAATCTTTTCTTGACAGCGGATTTCGTTTTAATTTTTGGCATTTCTTCAAATTTTTAAAGTTTATATTAAGAGCTTGTCGCATTCTATTTTTTCTTCGATTTGGGGCTGATCATCATGGTCATGTTCTTGCCGAGCAGTGTCGGCAGCTGGTCCACCTTGCCCACTTCTTCGAGTTGCTGGGCGAAACGGAGCAGGAGCAACTCGCCCTGATCCTTGTAGATGATGGAACGACCCCGGAAGGTCACCATCAGCTTCACCTTGTAGCCGTCCTTCAGGAACTTGATGGCATGATTGCATTTGAAATTGAAATCATGATCGTCCGTCTGCGGGCCCATGTGAATCTCCTTCACCGTGGTTTTGGCACTGTTGGCCTTGATTTCCTTCGCCTTCTTCTTCTGTTCGTAGAGGTATTTCTGGTAATCCATCACCTTACATACCGGCGGATTGGCCTGCGGGGAAATCTCCACCAAGTCCAGCTCGTATTGGTCGGCAATGGCAAGCGCCTCTCGCAAGGAAACAATCTTGGGTTCGAAATTCTCACCCACCACGCGCACGGTCTGGGCTGTTATGTAATTGTTGATACGGTGTTGGGCTTCTTTCTTCGGGCGAGGACCGTTCTGCCTCATACCTCTGCCTGCATTCGGTGTAATATTCAAGGCTCCTTTCTATTAAAAAATTATAATAACTTTATTTATAAATTTTTGGGGCGCAAAAATACACTTTTTTTCATTTACTCGAATTTCCGCGTAATTTTTTTATTTTTGCAGCGTTATACGACAATTATTATCCAAAGACATAATGGTAAGAAAAAAGAACTCTTTCCCTTTCAAATCCCTCATAACAGGCCTTTTCCTGACCGTTTTCGCCCTGACGGCGACGGCACAGCAGTCGGAAATCGGAGCCTTCGGCGGCATCTCCTTCTACTGCGGCGAACTCACCGACAACATCTTCCGCCAGGTGAAACCGGCCGGCGGCCTCATTTACCGCTACAATTTGTCGCCACGTTGGGCTCTGAAAGCCGACATCATCTTCTCCAAAGTCAGCGGCAGCGACGGGAAAACCAACCACAACTACGAACGCAACCTGAACTTCGTCTCCCCGATTTCGGAAATCGGTGTGCAAGCGGAGCTCAATTTCTTCAAACTATACAACGCCACGGGCAAAAACCACTTCACCCCATACATCTTCGCCGGCCTCGCCCTCTTTTCCTTCAACCCGCAGGACTCTCTGCCGGGATCGCCGCTATACAGTCTGCAAAGCCTCGGCACCGAAGGCCAGGGTCTGGAAGGACAAAAGAAGAAATACTCGCTCACCAGCGTGGCCATCCCCTTCGGTATCGGCATCAAGGCCACCTTGGGAAGACATATCGCCATCGGAGCCGAATGGGGTATGCGGTGCACCTTCACCGACTACCTGGATGATGTGGGCGGCGTCTATTACGACAATGACCTGCTGCGCGAACAGCGGGGCGACATCGCCGCCGACCTGGCCGACCGCCGCGTGCCTTCAGCGGAACACCCCGACCTGATTCACGAAGATAATGGCGTACAACGCGGCATTTCTACCACTAAAGATTGGTATTCCTTTGTTGGAATGACATTTACAGTGAAGTTCGGCAATGAAAGCAAAACCTGTGACCTCAAAAATCCGCGTAAGAAAAGACACTGACTATGAACCATACTGACAAGAAATTACCGGCCCACATCGCCATCATCATGGATGGCAACGGACGATGGGCGCAACAACAAGGACACGAACGCACCTTCGGGCACCAGAACGGCGTGGAGGCCGTGCGCAGCGTCATCGAAGGCGCTGGCGAAATGGGCATCCGCTACCTCACTCTCTACGCTTTTTCCACCGAGAACTGGAACCGCCCCAAAGAGGAGGTTGAAATGCTGATGACCCTGCTGGTGAAGTCCATCCACAACGAACTGGAACGCCTGATGGCCAACCATGTGCGCCTTATGATGACCGGCCGCATCAACGACCTGCCCGAAGCCTGCCGCGACGCACTACAGGATGCCATCCGCCAGACCGCCGACAACGACGGCCTGACCGTCGTCCTCGCCCTCAGCTATAGCGGCCGCACCGAGCTCACCGACGCCGTCCGGAAAATCGCCTCCGACTGCGCCCGTGGTCTCCTCAATGCGGACGACATTACCGCGGATGATATTCAACATGCTTTGTATCATCCAGATATCCCCGACCCCGACATCCTGATCCGCACCGGCGGAGAATGCCGCGTGAGCAACTTCCTCCTATGGGAAATTGCCTACACCGAACTCTTCTTCTCCCCCATCATGTGGCCCGACTTCCGCAAAACAGATCTGGCGGAAATCATCAACGCATACCAAAACCGGGAACGACGATACGGAAAAATAGGTGAACAAGTTCGGGAACATTAATATTTTGCGTATCTTTGCCGACTTTTTCCACCCATAGACAATGACCGTTTTTAAACGCTTCTTGATGCTACTGATTCTGGCCTCCGCACTCTTTTGCGGACGGTCCTATGGTCAGGTTGTAGTCGGCGGTGACCAGCCCGACGGTCCTGTCAAAGTGGACTATTCCAACCCTAAAGAGTACGAAATCGGTGGCATTACCTCTTCCGGCACTGCTCCTTTGGATCAACGGCTGCTCTCTTTCCATGTGGGCGACATCATCAAAATCCCCGGCGACCAAATCTCCAAAAGCATCAAATCCCTTTGGAGAACAGGCCTCTACGATGATGTGGAAATCACCGTCACACGCATCAACGGGAACGTGGCTTTCTTAGATGTGCGTCTGGAAGACCGAGCCCGCCTCCTCTCCTTCGGCTTCAAAGGGACTACCAAATCCGAAGAGAACGACCTGCGGGAAAAACTCAATATTTCCCAAGGCAACATCATCAACGACAACATGAAAACCACCTGTGTCAACATTATACGCAAATACTACGTGGACAAGGGCTTCTACAGTTGTGATGTATCCGTACAGGAAATCCCGGATGAGAAGATCAAAAACGCCCGAAGCATCCTTTTCGATATCCATAAGGCAAAAAAAGTCAAGATTGCCAAGATCAACATCAACGGCAACCAGGGGGTGACCAACGCCACCCTCCTGCGCTCAATGAAGGAAACAAAAGAGAAATTCCTCTTCATGCCCATGTACAAGGCCGATACTGCCATTGCCTACACGCTCAAACACAAAGGCTATTATCAGTCAAAGGACATGTTCGATCATTTGGACGACTATTTCTCCAACCGTGTAAAACTCCGCATCTTCAAGAAATCCAAGTTCATCCGTGATTCCTACGAGAAAGACAAAGTCAACCTCATCAACAAATACAATGAGTTAGGCTACCGAGATGCCGTCATCGTGCGCGACACTTACTATGTGAAGGACAACAACATACACATTGACATTGATGTCAATGAGGGTCCGAGATACTATTTCCGCAACATCACCTTCGTGGGCAACACCATATATTCCACCTCCCTGCTGAAGCAGTTGCTTGGCATCAGCAAGGGAGATGTCTATAACCAAAGCTTGCTCACCAAAAACCTGACCATGAAAGAGGACGGCGATGACCTTGCCTCGTTGTACATGAACAACGGTTATCTGTTTTTCAATGCCAATCCGGTGGAGGTGGCCGTTGAGAACGACTCCATTGACATTGAGATCCGAATCCGCGAGGGCAAACAGGCCAAATACAACAAAATCACCATTTCGGGCAACACGAAGACGAACGACAACGTCATCATGCGCGAAATCACCACCATTCCGGGCAAGTTGTTCAACCGGGCCGACATCATCCGCACCCAGCAGGTGCTCATGTCGTTAGGTTATTTCAACCAAGAAAAAATGGATGTGCAACCCAAGCCGAATGAGGCGGATGGAACCGTGGACATCAACTATGTGGTGGAGGAGACCTCCTCGGACCAGCTCTCCCTGAGTGCCGGTTACGGCGCCACCGGCTTTGTCATCACCGCCGGTATCGCCTTCAACAACTTCTCCACCAAGAAATTGTTCAAAAAAGAGGCTTGGACCCCCATTCCGGGCGGCGACGGGCAGCGTCTTTCCCTCAACGTCTCCACCAACGGTTCCTGGTACCAATACTACAACCTCTCCTTCACCGAACCCTGGTTAGGAGGCAAGAAGCCCAATGCCCTCACGTTAGGCGTTTATTTCCAGAAACAGACCAACAACCACAGAAAATCCGACGATTCCTATCGTGCCAGCAGCATCGCAGGTGCATCCCTGTCGTTAGCCAGCCAGCTCAAGTGGCCCGACGACTACTTCCAGATGTCGCACACGATCTCATACGAATACTACAAAGTGAAAAACTGGGCGGGCTACTATTTCTTCACTAACGGCTACGCCAACAGTTTGAGTTACATATTCACGCTGTCGCGCAACTCCGTCAACGCGCCCATTTACCCGCGCGAAGGCTCCAGCCTCATGTTCAGCGTGCAGGTCACGCCACCATACTCCCTGTTCAACGGCAAGGATTACACCACCGCCACCGATCAGGAGAAATTCAGATGGATGGAGTTCCACAAATGGAAGTTCAACGCCTCCTGGTTCACACGCATCGTGCAGAATCTGGTGCTGAACGTGCGCTTCAAAATGGGCTTCATGGGGTGTTATAACCAGGATATCGGCATCACCCCGTTCGGACGCTTCTATCTTGGTGGTGACGGATTGTCCACATACGCATACGACGGCCGCGAGGTGATCGGTATGCGCGGATACGACGACGAGGTTCTGTCGCCCTACATTGACGGCTCCTCCATAGGTGCCAGCATCTACAACAAGTTCACCGCCGAGCTCCGCTACCCCATCTCCCTGAACCCGTCGGCCACCGTCTATGTGCTCGCCTTCGTGGAGGCCGGAAAAGGCTGGATTGACAAACGGCAATACAACCCGTTCAACCTGTACAAGTCTGCCGGTCTGGGTGTGCGCGTCTATCTGCCAATGTTCGGCCTGCTCGGCTTCGACTGGGGCTACGGTTTCGACCCCGTGCCCGGCAGGAGCTCCTCCAGCTGGGGCAGCCACTTCCACATCTCCATCAACCAATCTATCGATTAAACTTATGCTGAAACAATAAATCCAACGCCCATTCGTTTGCAAATCAAAATTCCAAAAAAATGAAAAAAATAATACTCTCCACCCTGATGTTAATGCTGGCGCTGACCGGATTCTGTCAGAAATACGCCTACATCAATTCCGAATACATCCTTTCCAAACTGTCGGAATACAAAGAGGCCCAGGCAGAACTGGACCGCGTGGCTGTGCAGTGGCAGAAAGAGATAGAGGCCAAATTCGCCGCTATCGACTCCATGTACAAAAAATACCAAGTGGAGGCCATCACCATGCCCGACCAGATCAAGAAAAACCGCGAAGATGCCATCATCGCCCAGGAAAAAGCCGCCAAAGAGCTGCAAAAGAAACGCTTCGGCCAGAACGGCGACCTCTTCAAGAAACGGGAGGAACTGGTGAAACCCATCCAGGACCGTGTCATCAGCACCATCAACGACTACGCCAAGGAAAAAGGCTATGCTTTCGTGTTTGACACCGCTGGTGAGATGACCATCATCTACGCCGACCCCAAATGGGACATCAACGATGTCATCCTGCAAAAGTTAGGAGTCTCAGCATCGTCCGACATGGATGATTAATATATAATTATGTAAAACACTAATACTCAAAAAAACTGTTCAATGAAAAAAATCTTATTGCTTATAGCAGCTGTTGCCATGTTCTCCGTCAACGTGGCTGATGCCCAGAAATACGGGCATGTCAATTCCGGGGACATTTTGGAAGTGATGCCGGGAATTGACTCCCTGCAAATCAAACTGACCGCCTTTCAGGCTGATTTACAGACCATGTACGAAAGCATGATGACCGAATATCAGCAGAAAAAGGACAAATTCGACCGTGAGGTGGGCACCATGTCGTCCGCCGTCCGTCAGGTGCGGGAGAAGGAGTTGCAAGACCTTGGCACGCGCATTCAGGAATTTCAGGCCAACGCTCAGCAAGATCTGGAAGACAAACAATACGAGCTGGCCAAGCCGTACCAGGATGCCATCCAGAATGCCATCAACAAGGTGGCGAAAGAACATGGCTATGCCTACATCTTCGACACTAAAATACTGCTTTACTATGGCAATGGAGATGACATCACCCCGTTGGTCAAGAAAGAGTTAGGCATCAAATAAGGAGGAACGGATATGAAGAAACTAATTATCATCGTTTGCCTGCTGGCCGGCATCGCCACCGGTTTTGCCCAAAAGGCGAAATTCGGGCATGTGGACTACGCCGCCATCATGAAAGAGATGCCCGGCATTGACACCGCACAGAGCAAACTGGCTGATTTCCAGCAGGAGTTGGAAGAGACCGGACAGGCAATGGTAAACGAATTCAAGGAAAAAGAGGCCAAATACACGCAACTGGCCGCATCGGGAGCCTCCGCCGCCATCCTGAAAGTCCGCGAGGATGAAATCACCAAGCTGTATGCCCGTCTGCAGGAGTTCGTGGCCAACAGCGAGGCCGAGCTTCAAACCAAGCAAGTGGAATTGTTGAAGCCCTTCCAGTCCAAGCTGCTGGATGCCATCAAGGCGGTGGCCGAAAAGGGAAGCTACACGTATGTGTTTGACATCTCCACGCTGGCATTTTACGCCGACAGCGACGACCTGACCTCGGCCGTCCGCACACAACTCGGCATCAAATAATAACCCTTCGTTCAATTCAACAAAAAAGGCGCGGTGAAGACCGCGCCTTTTTTATTCTACCATTGTTTCAATTACTCCAAGCTGATAGCTTCGCAAGGACATACGTCAGCACAAGCGCCGCATTCGATGCAGAGATCAGGATTGATGGAATAAGGAGTGCCTTCGGAGATAGCCTCTTGAGGGCATTCGCCTGCGCAAGTACCACAGGATGCGCAGAGATCAGGATTGATTTTGTAAGCCATTTTTTTATAAATTTTGTTGTTGTTTTTCGGCGGCAAAAATACACTTTTTATTGATATTTCAACCTATTCCGATTTACATTTATAATGAGGGGTTATTTGTTGTGTAACCACCTGTTTTCCAATTACCTTGATATTCCACACAATTCAAATCCTTCAATTTTTTTATATAACGCTCCACCGATCCCTTGGCAAAACCCGTGCCAGAAACAATCTGAAAAACCTTGCAACTCGGATGGGATTCTATGTACTGGTATATCTCTTTCAACTTCTTATGTTTGGCGAAAATAGACTCCAACGAGGCTCCGTCAAACGCTCCCGACAAGTCGGAAAAATCCTCCTCGTTCTCCGCCTCCCTCATATCAACCCCCAATTGGCCGACTTTCTCCACCACAATATCCTTCCGGACAGATGAGACAGGCAACACCAGACTTTTTCCTCTTTCTAATTCCCCAATGGATACACTTTGGCCAGTATAAGCATCCACATAGTACATATTAACCAAATGGCATCTGGAAATACGGAGGAAAAGGTCATCACCCAACAATTCCTCCATATTTCTCATGGAATCAAAGCGATAGTATTTTTCACCGGATATCATAAAAATATTGGCCATGTTCTGATCCTGCTCACAATACAGGATATCCTGGATTTTGATAAACACGATCTCATTTTGCAAATTCCGGACATCGATGTATTGGATTTGTGCTTTCAGCGCCAAGGCCTTCTTGCGGGCAATGGAGAGTTCCCGCCACAAGACCGTGACGAAAAACATAAAAGAAAAGAGACCTAAGTTACGGAACAACACCAACAAACTGAAAGTCATGATCATTTTTGATCCTGGCATGGATGTACTGTAAATGGACCGCTTGATATTCGGTAACACCAGTGTCATTTCTCCTGCCGTCAAGAGCAAGATCAAAACGGCGGACAGCAGCCAGAACCATTGGAAACGGTTACGGAAATATAACTTGGGAATCAACAGAAGTTGCTCCACAAGAAGGGCAACCACAACAAACGTCCCAACCAGATACTCTTTGTACAAAGCCGTGCAGGCTACCGGACGGATAAAACTGTTTCGGCCAAAAAAAATGATGAGGAGTACATAAAAAAGAGCAAATAGAAGGACCTGTAGATTGCGATTGCGATTGGTGTTTTCCATATTTTTGTATTTTGAACTTTTTATTTACAACTGCAAAAATATAAAATTAATCGCAGAAACAATATACCCTCACAGTTTCGCCACCCGCTTCACCACCGCGCCGCTGTCCGTCTCCACGCGCAGCACATACACGCCCGCGCACAACTCATGAACATCAACCTCCGCCATGTTGGCATTCACATTTATAGTCCTCAACAGCTTGCCGTAAACGTCGTAAAGCCGTATCCTATTCACTATACCCTGTTCACTGACCACTGTAAACTGCGTCTGCGTGGGATTGGGGAAAACCATCACATCTTCCAGACCAGTGCCGACGGAGCCACCGCCCAATGAGAGCGATTTCAGAGTAAGCGTAGGGGCGGAAGTTTATAGCTCGTGCGCAGTTGCGGAAGGAGGCGTCCGTGGCGGAGAGGATGCCGCCGGTGTGGAGGGTGTCATTCTCGTCTGCGCCGAGGATGATGCCGCAGCGTGCATGCTCGATGACGGCCCCGTTGCGCAGTTCCACACTGCCTTGGTTTTGGGCTATCTGCCGTTTGTCCGGATGTCCCAGCACGGTGATGCCGGGCCACATCTCCGCATCGCAGGCGGTGGTGAGCGTGCCGCCATCCACCACAAGCTTCCCGCCGGGCCGTACGATGATGCGGGCGGAATCACTTATGTTTAGAATACCAAATATCAATAGCGTTTGAAGAGAATCAACAATTAAATCAGTATTTATCGTATAAATAGAGTTATTAGATGAATTATACGACAATCCAAATTGTTCAACCCCGTTGATGCTTTCTGGTTCAACACCAACTACTTTCCATGCTTGAAGAATGGAAATTTTCATTTCTTCGGGATTTTGGAAAATTTCTGCTGCGTCTAAAGTTGCTTGACAAATATCAGAATATTCCATATCATGGAAAAAATGACTTCTTTCACAATAATATAACAACTTTGAAATTGAATCAATTGGTAATGCAGGAAAGGAGTAACAGGTCCCATCACAGCCTATATCTGAAAAACCATGTGAAAGCAAATAAAACCAATGAGATATAATGCCACTTTGTTGATATGCCTGTCCGGATACCTCTTGGCAGGTATTTTCATTCATAAATATTTCAGCATTTGTATCTGTTGGATTTGACAGATTTCTAATACAAGTATGTCCAGATGTTGGAAGGACAACATCTTCTCCGATTTTCCATATTTTGTCTTCATTATCAGGATAAACATTATGAGTTATTATGGCCGACCAAATATCAGCACACGCTTCGGCTAATCGATTATCTTTGATGTTATGATTTGGTTGAGTGGAAAAAAATGGATGCCAAGATTGAAAAGAGAATATGTGAGCATACTCATGAACAACTTCATCAATTGAAGACCTTGCATTATGTGTAGTTCCTTGGGATCCAATTACGATAGCATTTCTATAAATTGGAACAGGTTGAGGAGGAACATCTTTAGAGTATAACATGTTTTCACATAAAACCTGAGTCCAGTGAGTGTTATCTAAAAAAGTGTTGGAGGCAATATAAATTGGTGTTAAAGTGTCGCAAATATAATAACCTAAATTAGTGTAATTTCGTTGAAAATATCCCTTGGGACAATTAAATCTATTCCGAAGATAATAAACATATTCACTGGCAGACCAATACGCATCTAACATATAATTAGGGTATATTCCATTAGTGTCCTGTCCCCACACACTGGAGTTATTATAAAAAGTATTAATACAAGAGCTTAAATCCGTTACATTTGGTTCAACCTTAAGAATATCAATAGCGGCATCATAGTCACGTAAAATAAAGGCAGAATCACTACCCCATAACACCCCAGTGTTAAACCCTTGTCGAACGCCATTATATTGAGTAAAAAAGGTTGCATTGAAACCAGCTCCTGCAAAATAATCCTCTTTTATCACTGATAAATCAGATGCGGAAATGTATAATAAAACATTTGTGCTGATTTGGTGAATTTTGTAACATAAACATAGATTACCGAAATTGTCCTTGGTTATTACAGAAGATATGATATAACCATCTGTATGTTCATAATCATTATAGTAGCTTTGGTATTTGCTTATTATATCTTCGTGATTATATTGATTAATTGTAGGTAATTCATTTATTGTTTCATAATTACCGCAAAAGCGAATGATACTATTGTTATGAATGGTTAATCGAACAAGTGTGTTTTCTACAAGATATTCATTATATGTTTGAACATATTTGATATACGTATAGGCTGAATCAGGTGAATAAACAGTATCAATAGCAATAAATTGATTGGAATTATCTAATTCTAAAAAAATAGAAAAAAAAGACTCTGGTGAAATTCCTCGATAATTATTCTCTTCAAATACGGCGTATTTAATCATACTATCATTTGTGAAATGAATAATAGATTGTGCGTTATCAATAAAATAGCACGCGAGAAAACAGACAATAAGAAACAAGTATTTTTTCATATATTAAAATGTTTTAATTGATTTTTACGATTTTTGCTGCGTTTTCAACATTTTGTTTTCCTATCACTTTTAAAAAGTAATATCCTTCTGGCAGGCAAGATAAATCCAGTATAGAACACTCGTTTTGAACAGGGTGAGAAAGAAGACAGTGTCCTAAAGAGTTATAAACAAGGATTAAACAAGCGTTCTTTGGGTTACACCTAACGTGAGTGATTCCTTTTGTAGGGTTAGGATAAATCACAATAGGATTCCTCTCATATTCCTCTGTCAGAGTGCAGTCCTCATGAAAGCTGAAATTCCCTTGCTCTGACCAAACTGGGGACTCATGATATGACGCAAGCGTATGACAGGGAATAGTGAATTGTATCGGATATGATGGGAATGTGTTACTATGGATGACAGGAGGAAGCTCACATTCCATAGTCACACGTTCCAAACCTACATTGAAAACTTCCGTTCCAAATTGGATGACTTGTCTTGGAATGGTGATTTCAAACAATTGTGATGTGGCGGAAAAGGATTCGGTATCAATGGTTTCCAAAGACAAAGGTAATAGTATTGATTTAAGGGAATCGCATCCTGCAAAACACCGTTTAGGGATGGCGGTCACTCCTTCGGGTATGATTATCGAATCCAAGCCAGTCAATTCAAAACAGGATTTTCCCAATGCAACCAAATTGTTAGGTAGTTGCAGGGTTCTCAGATTTTTGAAAAAAGCCAGACAATGGTTTCCCAACACCAATGGAGAGGTCCCTTCTTGAAAACCAACATATCGGCACTCTATTTCCGGTAATGGCATGAAAAACGTATCATAAAGCATGACTCCCAACTTTTGCAAAGAAGAAGGGAAGAAGAGACTGTCTATCTTATCCGCCCTAAAAGCAAAATCCTCAATTTCTATCAGTCCTTCATGAAACGCTATGTGTTCCAGCGGACAGTTCCAGAAGGTGTAACCTTGAAGCACAGACACCCCGCATGGAATGTCAATATTATTCATAGGGCAACCGGCAAATGCCATCCGTCCTAACCAAGAAAGTGTATCAGGCAGCACCACATGTTCCAATGGTGTACCGGTAAAAGCACCGTAACTGATCTGTCGGACATTGGGCATAATAATCTCCGAAACGCTTGAAATATAGAATGCAGCGGTATCTATCATGACGATAGTCGTAGGAAGGACTACTTTCCGGATTCCCCGTTGCAGATAAAAGGCTTCATTGTCAACGGAGGTGACAGAATATATTATGCCATCATACGTTACCTCCGATGGGATAGATAACAGGGAATCATAGGTATATAGCGGATAGGCATAGCCCGACTGGCCGACATCGCTGGCACTTTGAGGTGCGTGCAGAGAATGAAATAGAGAATCCATACATCGTGTCACAGCCACCGTATAAGGGGCAGACGAGGAGGTTATCCGATAGTACAGTGTGTCGCCATCCGCATTCACCGCCTTGAAATCGTACGGCGGATACGCACTTTGGGCCTTGGCCGCCCAAGAACAAAGCAAGAGGAGGGCGAGGAAAAGGTTTTGCTTTTTCATATGCTTGGGGATTTGATGTTATAGTTAAGAAGTTAAGGGACTAAGGAGTTAAGGGGGTGTTGGCGGTTTGTTATTGGCCGTTGGCTGTTGGCTTTGGAGTTAAGAAGTTAAGGAACTAAGGAGTTAAGGGGTTGGCGCTGCATAATCATTCATTTTCAATACAAGTAATTTTGTAAACCCACCATGTCTCATCAGGACTTAATGGAATAACGAAGTGAAACCAACCATTTACATGAGGCACTCTTTCAAGGCTAACTTTTACATTGAGAGTATCTTCTGTTTGGAATGCCCTTGGTATTGGCCCAAACACTTCATATAAACCCCAACCACCGTTAGTGATATCTATAATCACATGAGCCTTTATTGTATATTTTTTCCCGTTATGAATATTTTTGACCGTATAGGGTTCTTTCAGGTAAACAAATTTGGCTGAATCTCCGTATTCGCAATCGTGTCGTGTACAGGACACCGTTGCCAATCCAACCAAAATCATGATAACTGTTTGTGTTAGTCGTCTTTTCATAACAACTGTAAAGATATAACCTATTATAAAACCACCACTTTCTTTGTATAATCGCCTGCCCGCACAATGTATAAGCCCGGATGCAGCGGGATGAAGGTGCTGTTGCCCTGATGGTGGGTGCGGCACACACAGCGCCCCTGCATATCGGTCACTTCCACCATAGTGGACTTCCCCTCATACTCTATCCTTACGCCACCGTTGCCTCCCACAATCTGACACTCCGGCCCGTTCTGAACGGAAACCCCAACACCCCCGGGACGTATTTCTAAGTAGTTGCTAATTACGAAAGCCCACTCGCCATTGAGTAATATTATGCATCTAACAGGGTCGAATATCGCATCAGCAGGTTCCACAATATGACAACTGTTAAGATACCAATATGTTATTAAGTTTGTGCATGTTGGTGCCGAAACGATTAAAGTGCTGTTGTTTATATATAAAGAGGTATAAACATAATCATCTCCTCCCATAAAATCATAAAAGGCATTAATTCCAGTTTCAGGTGCCGAAATCGTTACGGTAACGTTTTCTTCCATACTGAAAAATGGTGTCCTACTCGCATAAATGGCATCAAAAACTGGCGAATTAATCTCCAGATTCCCAGGACCATAAATTGAACAGGAATCGGAATTAATATCCAGGAAACCTATAATAGAGTTGTTACCAAACATCCGCATTTTAACATAGTTGTTCATTGGCCATCCACCCAGAATCACATCCCCATTGATAGTTGCATTATGGAATGTTAACAAATGAGTCTCCGCATCAAAGGAGACATGTCCTGAGATGTTGGGGCCCGTAATGCTGTCATCGGATTGGAATACATCCACCCCTCCGATAGTAACGAAGGGCCACGGATCCTGTCCCCGCCCGGCAAGGGCCAGGGAGAGGAGGAGGGCGAGGAATAAGGTTTGCTTTTTCATGTGTTTGGGGTTTAGTTGTTGGCCGTTAGCTATTGGCCGTTGGCTTTTGGCTTTTTCTCTAAACTATAAACTATAAACTCTAAACTTAATAGTTGGAGAATACGTGCGACAAAGATAGACATTTATTTTCGAAATTGGGACTGACGAAAAGTGAGGGTACCCTCACTTTCGTCAAATATTCGTCATATTTTCCGGAATTTCACCCCATATATCGCATTTTCACCCCAAAAAGATGGAAATTTCACCTTTTTGTCCAACAAATGAAAAAAAGGTCCGGAAAAATGCTCTTGCCATTTCGCACATGTATGCCTTTCGCGGCGGGCAAGAAAACCATTGGGAAAAACAAACCCATAGGAGATGTGTGATTTAGTATTATTTATATATTTGTAAAAACATTATAAATATGAATCTATCAAGCTATCCTCTGATAAAAATCCTGTTTCCGTATGTTATCGGAGTATTATGGGCCTATTATGGCTCATTATCATGGGATTATGGCAGAATTTTGATGATTTTTATTGGAATAATTCTGCTTTTTTCAATGGTTTTCATCCGTTTTCGGCATTATAAATGGCAGAGCTTGAAAACATTTCTCGTCCTCGTGGGGTTCTTGTTTGCGGGCATGGCCGCCACTATTCTCCGAATTTCGCCGCACCGTTCCGAAAATCAGATGCAAGCCTTGGCGCACGAGACCTGCTGGACGGCCCGTATCATCGACTTTCCCGTGGAGCGTGAAAAAAGCATGAAAACCGTGGTGGAAATCCTGCAGTCGGCCTCCGGTCAGCCACTACAGGAAAAGATGCTCCTGTACGTGCAAAAGGATTCGTTGGCTCAGAGACTACGATACGGCGATTTGCTGTACGTGGCGTTCAAACCAAAAGAAATCATGCAACCCGAAAATCCGGATGCTTTTGACAATCAAAAATATATGAGCCGAAAAGGTATCTTCTTCACAGGTTATGCGGGAAATAGACATTGGGAAAAAATCGGGCGGAAGGTGCCGAACCTTTTCCGGGAAGTGTCGCGCAGGATGCAGCAGCGTCTCTCGCAGACCTTTGTCCTGACGGGTATGTCGGGGCGGGAATACGACATCATCCGCGCCATCCTGTTGGGCGACGATGACACGATGGAACCCGACCTGAAAGCCTCCTACGCTGCCGCCGGCGTGAGCCACATACTCTGCGTTTCCGGCATGCACGTGGGCATCATCTTTATGATTATCGACTTTTTACTCAAACCGTTGGACCTGTTCCGAAGTACCCGCATCCTCAAAGTGCTGCTACTGTTGGCCGTCATCTGGCTGTATGCTGGCATCACAGGACTGTCACCCTCCGTCACGCGTTCGGCCACTATGTTCACCTTTGTGTCTGTCGGTTCCTTGATGCGACGCAACACAAACGTATTTCATAGTCTGTTAGCATCGTTATTCATCTTATTAGTGATTAATCCATTATATATATTTGAGGTGGGATTCCAACTCAGCTACAGCGCTGTATTCAGCATCGTGTGGTTTCAGCCCGTCATTGCCGGATTATACACTTGCAAAACCCGAATCGGGCGCTATTTTTGGGAACTGCTGTCGGTATCAATAGCGGCCCAAATCGGCACATTCCCCATTTCCATTTACTACTTCGGACAATTTCCTAACTACTTCATTCTCTCCAACTTATCGGTCATAACACTCTCTTTTATTGTGATGATTACCGGCATATTTCTATTGTCGGTATCTTGGGTCCCGATCTTGGCGAAATGGGGAGCATGGCTTCTGACCAAAGAGATCCGACTGATGAATGGCATCATCTCTTTTATTGAAAAACTGCCCGGCTCCGTCACCACAAATATCGATTATTCCTTCCCACAGGTTATATTTCTTTATATGTGTATCTTATTGATTTTAATTACTTTAAAATATCATCGTCGCATAACCGGATGGTTGGCGTATGCAAGTTTTGCACTATTTTCTTTCTGTTTCGGCATACGGAAAATGGAGCTTTTGCGACAGGATGACGTGACCGTATATGCCATTCGGAACGTGAGTGCTATTGATTTCTGTTACCGGCAACAGGCGATTCTCTTTTCGGATTCCATTCGCAATGAAGAGGACAGCCTGTACGGCTATTCCATCCGAAACCATGCCAGAAAACAACATGCTGACCGACAATTCGTGTCTGTGGACACATCAGCGTTTGATGCGACATTTCTCTGTAAACGAGGCCCCTTCATCCGATATGGAGATAAAACGTTCTTCCTTTTGAAACGAAAGGAACGCCTGCACCAAACTACGTTGAAAGCGACTGTGGATGTGCTGATTCTCCAACATAACCCAGTTCAGAAGCCAGAAGAGGTGGCCGCCATTCTGACATTCAAGAAAGTCATGGCTGATAAAACCGTAAGTAATTATTATAAGGAAAGATGGCGGAAATGGTGCAAGGAAAGAGGAGTGGAATTTCAGGAATGAAATAGTTCAACAGATTGACGTGAAGTTTATTCCCAGCGTACGGCAGCTGTCGGGGTGATTTTACGGGCCACCACCCATGCGGGAAAGAGCAGCACCGCCGCGCACAACACAAACACGCCCACATTGAGCAGACAGACCGCCCCTATATGAAAATGAACCGGTATGAAATCCACATAATAGGTTTCCGGATTGAGTTTTATAAAATGAAAACGTTGCTGAAGCAATCCGAAAGTGATGGCCACGGCATCCCCGATGAGCATCCCCTTCAGCAGGATGTTGCAGGCCACTAACACAAAGGTCTGCACTAACGTTTTGGTTTTCAATCCCATCGTTTTTAATAGCCCGATGGTGCGTGTCTGTTCCAACACCACAATGAAGAAAATGGACAGCATAGTCACGATACAGACGCAGGTGGTGATGATAAGAAGCACCGCCACATTGGTATCGAAAAGGGCTATCCATTCAAAGATCTCCGGATAAATCTGCCGGATGGTTTCCGCCTTGAGCTCCGGGTTGATATGATGATGGATATAGTCGCCCATCTCCTCTAACTTGTCGTAATCCCGTATCAGCACTTCCATGCCGCTGATCTGGTTCTCATCCCAGTCGTTGAGGCGCTGCACCTGCCGGATGTCCACTAAGGCGAACATGTTGTCGTACTCCGGAAGCCCCGTGTGGTAGATGCCTGCCACGGTGAAGCTCCGCGCGCGCGGCGGGTCCTGCACAAAATAGGTCTGCACCTTGTCGCCGACATGCAGTTTTAGCTTATCTGACATCTGCTTGGAAATCACAATCTGGCGGCTGGCGGCAGTGTCGCCCAATTGCAATAGTTCGCCATCCACGAGATTTTTGCGGAACTGTTCCGCATGAAAGGTCTGATCCAAACCCTTCAGAACCACGCCTTCCACCTGGTCGGTGGTTTTTATCACGCCCACCTTCGTGGCATAATGCTGAATATCAGCCACCTCCGGATGTTGTCGGATTTGCCGGACAAAGGGCTGGTTCTTGTCGAATGGAACCTGCTCGTAGGAGTAGTTCTGATCGAAATGGGTGATGCGGATATGCGACCCCATGGCGATCACCTTGTCACGAATCGCCTGTTTATAGCCCGATGTGATGCCTATAGCCAACATCATGATGACAACACCAATGGAGACTCCCATCACCGACAAGCGTATGATGGGACGGGAAAAACGATTCCCCTTATCCTTCAGAATCCGGCGGGCCAGCAGAAACGGGACGGGCAGACGCGACATGACAATGTTAAAAATCCACCGAGACGCCTATACGGGCAAACATCGGAAGGAACTTCTTATAATAATTGTTCTCATTCTGAACAGGATAGATAACATACAGGGCATACATGCGAACATTGTTGGAAAGATACGACTGAAAGCCGATGCCCAACGCCAGTGCATGTACATTACGACGCTCGAAAATCGGATTGCCTTGGTCATCTATGTCTATCCACTCCGGGTAGTTCAGGTATTCATAGCCGACACGACCGGTCAGATAGTTCACCACGGTAGCCTCGGCGAACGCAGTGGCACCAAAAGAGTGTATCACCTTCATCAACGAGGTGTTATAGGACAACTCGTAGCGGGGTCCCACGCCGAAACGGAGCCAGTTGGTGGCATATACGCCCGCTTCGGGTGTGAGGGAAAAGTAGTATCCGAAATTGGAGTTGATATTGCCGCCCGCGAAAAAGCGGAGTTTGTTTTCTGTATTGTTAGGGCGGGCGTTCTGCTGTGCGTTGCGCAGGGCGCGGGGCAGTGTAGGGGTCTGTGCTCCTGCGGAAAGTACCGTGAACAGAACCAACAATAGGGTTGCGATTTTTTTCATAACATATAATATAAATGTAGAGACGCGGCGCGCCGCGTCTCTACAACAGGGGTTTGCAAAACATTAGAATTTGTTGCCGGCAGCCTGGCAGGCCGTGATGGCCACAAGGCTGACGATGTCGTCCACGGAGCAACCGCGGGAAAGGTCGTTGATGGGGGCTGCCATACCCTGCATCACCGGTCCGATGGCGTCGGCACCGGCCATGCGCTGCACGAGTTTGTAGGCGATGTTGCCCACCTCAAGAGACGGGAACACCAACACATTGGCCTTGCCGGCGACAGGGCTGCCCGGAGCCTTCTTGGCTGCCACCTCGGGAATGATAGCGGCATCAGCCTGCAAATCACCGTCAATCACCAAGTTGGGATCCATTTCTTTGGCGATGCGGGTGGCGTTGACCACCTTGTCAACGAGTTCGTGCTTGGCAGAGCCCTTGGTGGAGAAGCTCAGCATGGCCACTCTCGGCTCAATGCCGGCGATGGTGCGGGCCGTCTGGGCGGTCACCACTGCGATCTGGGCCAGCTTGTTTTCATCCGTGTTCGGGTCAGCGGCACAGTCGGCAAACACCATGATGCCGTCATCGCCCCATTTCTTGTCGGGGAAGCACATGATGAACGCACCGGAAACCACGGAGATACCCGGCAGGGTCTTCACAATCTGGAAAGCGGGACGGAGCACGTCGCCCGTGGCATGTTGCGCACCCGTGACCTCACCATCGGCATCGCCGTTCTTGATGAGCAGCGTACCCAAGTACAACGGATCCTCCACCAACTTGCGGGCCTCCTCAATGGTCATGCCTTTTTTCTTGCGGATTTCGCAAAGCATCTCGGCATAAAATTCTTTTTTGGGGTTGTCCATGGGGTCGATGATCTCGGCCTTGCCGATGTTCTTCAAGCCCCATTCGGCAGCCTGGGCCTCGATTTTGGCCTTGTTGCCCAATAAGATGATGCCGGCATATCCTTTGTCAAGGATGATGTCAGCCGCTTTCAATGTTCTTTCCTCTTCGCCTTCGGCCAGCACGATGCGCTTGTTGGCACTGATGGCATTCTGTTTGATTTTGTCGATTAAATTCATAGTAAAAATTCCTTGTTGTTATACTGTAAAATTAATATCTGTTTTTTCGGCTATTCGGCCAGCACCAGCACATTGCCGTCCAACACTTCCGCCACGCCTCCGTTGATGTCGAAGAACTGCTGCTGTTTGGCGGTGTCCTCGATTTTGATGCGGCCCTTTTGCAAGGCGGCCACCAGCGGGGCATGATGGTCCAGGATTTCAAACAGGCCATCAATGCCCGGCATCTGCACCAGCGTGACCTCACCGGAAAACACCGATTTGTCGGGGGTTCTGATTTCCAATTTCATAGCCGTTTATTTAGAAGCTGCCAGTTCTTTTTCTCCCTTTTCAATAGCCTCCTCGATGGTGCCCACCAGGTTGAAGGCCGTTTCGGGCAGGTGGTCGAGTTCGCCGTCCAGAATCATGTTGAAGCCCTTGATGGTATCCTCAATGCGGACGAATTTTCCGGGGATGCCGGTGAACTGTTCGGCCACGAAGAAGGGTTGCGACATGAATCGTTGCACGCGGCGGGCGCGGTTCACCGTCTTGCGGTCCTCTTCGGAGAGTTCTTCCATACCGAGGATGGCGATGATGTCCTGCAATTCCTTGTAGCGTTGCAGCGTCTCCTTCACCCGCTGGGCGGTGCGGTAATGCTCCTCGCCCACGATGTCGGGAGAGAGGATACGCGAGGTGGAATCCAGCGGATCCACGGCGGGATAGATACCCAGCTCGGAAATCTTACGGCTCAGCACCGTGGTAGCGTCCAAGTGGGAGAACGTGGTGGCGGGCGCGGGGTCCGTCAAGTCGTCGGCGGGCACGTAGATGGCCTGCACCGAGGTAATGGAGCCGCGCTTGGTGGAGGTGATGCGTTCCTGCATGGTACCCATCTCCGTGGCCAGCGTCGGCTGGTAGCCCACGGCGGAAGGCATACGGCCCAGCAAGGCGGAAACCTCGGAGCCGGCCTGTGTGAAACGGAAGATGTTGTCCACGAAGAAAAGGATGTCGCGACCGCCAGTGGTGTCGTCGCCGTCGCGGTAGCCTTCGGCGACCGTCAGGCCAGAGAGGGCCACGCGGGCACGTGCCCCGGGCGGCTCATTCATCTGGCCGAACACCAGCGTGGCCTGCGACTTGGCCAACTCGTCTTTATTGACCTTGGAGAGGTCCCAGCCGCCGGCTTTCATGCTCTCCAAGAAGTCATCGCCATAGCGGATGACCTTGGATTCGAGCATCTCCCGAAGCAGGTCGTTACCCTCGCGCGTACGCTCGCCCACACCGGTGAAGACCGTCATACCGCCGTAGTTCTTGGCGATATTGTGGATCATCTCCATGATGAGCACCGTCTTGCCCACACCGGCGCCGCCGAAGAGACCGATCTTGCCGCCCTTGGCGTACGGTTCGATCAGGTCGATGACCTTGATACCGGTATAGAAGACCTCCTGAGAGGTGGACAAGTTGTCGAATGTGGGTGGCTCGCGGTGGATGTCGCTGCGTTTGGTGGAGGCATCCACCTGGCCGATGCCGTCGATGGTGTTGCCGATCACATTGAGCAGACGCCCGTTGATGTTTTCCGTGGGCATGGTGATCATGCGGCCGGTGGCCACCACCTCCATGCCTCTGTGCAGGCCATCAGTGGAATCCATGGAGATACAACGCATTGTATTCTCGCCAATATCCTGTTCACATTCCAGAATCAGTTTTTCGCCATTGTCGCGAACCACCTCAAGAGCATCGTAGATGTTGGGCAGCACGCAGTCGTCATCGAAATGCACATCAACGACGGCACCGATGATTTGGGATATTTTACCTTTAACTAAATCAGCCATATACGTGAGTTTACAGTTCTTTTTTTTTGAGCCGCCAAAGATACTAAAAATATTCAAATTATTGCTTGATCACCTTGCCCACATGACAGCCACATTTCACCACATACACGCTCCGACGGATAAGGGCTCATGTCAATCCGTTCGCGAGAGCTTGTCAACGGCATACCATACAATAAATTTGCCGAAAGCATCAAACACCATCAGACTCGTGACTTTGGTACATTCATTGATATCAAAGCGGCTTTCCTGTGCCTGCACAACCATCCCGGCCATGCACAACAGAAGATCGAGGATTAAAAGTGTAATTTTTCTCTTGGTATGTTGAGTATATTTTTTGAGTGTATTTTGTAAAACAGATCATCTTTCGTTTTTCCTTTTAGGGAATCGTGCCGAAAACATAGCTGTTTATCTCCAGTTTCTTAAGATTATCCGTCATCTCTCACAAAATTTTTCCACTTTATAATCAACAAGTTAACGAATAAAATCAAAAAAAATTCAGCAAAACCATTGACATATTGAAAAAAAGTGTATTTTTGCAGCCGAAATCACAAGCGGAAGTAGCTCAGTTGGTAGAGCACAACCTTGCCAAGGTTGGGGTCGCGAGTCCGAGTCTCGTTTTCCGCTCAAAAAGAGGCGATAATTTTATGATTATCGCCTCTTTTTTTGCAAATCTCACAGCTTCAGTTACAATTCACCATTCAAGAATTCCAAAACATCATTGAAAGATAGAAATTCCGAGGTGGCCAACCTGTTGTAGAGGCCTGGGAGTAACTCGGACAACTCCTCGTTTGCCATCTTTTCCAACTTCTGCTCCAACTCATAAATTCTTTTCTTCAACGGTGTCAGCTGATGTTGATAGGACATTCTGGTGACTTTAGCCTCACGGAATTGCCGTTTGAGTTGCTGCTTCTGCAACCTCAGCGATTCCAGCACCTCTTTGCCCTCCTCCTGCTTCCTGCAGTAGTCGGCATACCAGTTCGTGAGAGCGTCGCGATTGCATTCTAAATAGGCCTTCAAGAGGGTGCGACGCATCCTCTCCGTCTCCTTGGCCCCAGCCTCACGGGTGTCAAGTATCTTCTGCCGTAACATCTGATTCTCCCTTTGGCAGAAATACAAATTCCTTTCGGTCAATGATTCACCCTTGTCGTTGGCCTCCAGCAGCTTCACCACCTCCTCCAGCGAGTAGGCCTCGTAATGCTCCTTGGCCTCATCATAACGCGTGTTGACATCCACGAACGGGGCCCAAATGCCATTGAACGGCCTGGGAAGGTTTTCCGACCGGCATTTCCCATTAGCGTTGACGATGCCGCAGCAGTTGCAGCCCGACAGCGGACTCCCCGCAATATAATACACAAGCCAGGTATCCTCATATTGGTTTATGATGGCAGGGACGCACGTCATCCACCATTCGATATAGACACCCAATGTAGGGCGTCGGAATCCGCTGGTGCCGGTGTAGGCGATGCCATTCTGTACGGGCACGGGGGCGAGGAACATGCGGCTGTCGCTGAGGATTTGCTCTCGGTGGTCAAAGAGGAAGAAGACATGGTCGGTGAAGAATTTCACGGCCTGCTTGCGCTGCTCCTCCACTTCCGGCGGAATAGGTTTTACGACGGGCTTCCGCCGCCCGACAGTGAGGTACTGTCCCGTGGTGTCGAGTTTCATTCGGTTGTCGATGGGCTGTACGGGTTCCACTTTCGGGAAACACAGCAGTTCGCGACCGTTGAGCAAGGTGATTTGATGGATTTTTTTCATCTTTCGGTTCCGGTTGCCTCTACACCGGAAGGTTCTATGCCGAAGATGAGAAACGCGGTGCCCTTTATCGCTAAAGAACACCGCGTATGGCAGGTTGTTATTTAGCGCGTTTTTTAGAGAGGTTGGCAATTTGACATAAATCCGTTCCTCTTTCTCATCCGGCGGCAAAAATACATCATTTTTTCAAATAAGATATTTTTGCTAATAGCAATCACCCTTTGATCACGGCAATGGGCGTTAAAGCCACCTTGATTCTCACCAGATCCATCTGATTCTCCATCACTTTGTCAATGTCCTTGTAAGCGGTGGAGGCTTCTTCCAAATCTTTTTGCACCCGAATGCCGTGCACGATGTTCAGAGCATCCAATTTTGCAATCTCCGTTTTCAGCGACAGTGTGTTGACCGCTTCCGTACGGCTCATACAACGGCCGGCACCGTGTGATGAGCTGAGGAAGCTGTCGGGATTGCCCAAGCCTTCCACAATGTAGGAACGGGTGCCTTGTGAGCCGGGAATAATGCCGACCACCCCTTCTGCGGCGCGCACCGCCCCCTTACGGTGCACAATGACGTTTTTGTCGAAATGGTGCTCCCATGCCGCATAGTTGTGCGCAATGTTGATCATCGGCTCAAACTGCACATCGGGAAACGTGTCGGCAATCACCTCCTGAATCCATTGCATCATCAAACGGCGGTTGGCCAGGGCAAAGTCCACACAGTATTGCATCTCCGTCCAATATTGCTTGAATTCCGGCACGCCAACGGGCAGAAACGCCAGATCCATGCTCGTGTCCACACTTGAGAACCATTTCTGGTTCAAGTTTTTGGCAAGCGTTGCGTAATAGTCGCAAACCTGCTTGCCAATATTGCGGCTGCCACTGTGCAACATAATCCACAGATAACCCTCCTCGTCACGCTGGAATTCGATAAAATGGTTGCCGCCACCCAAAGTGCCAATCTGCTTCAGAGCAGCTTCATACTGCCTTTTAACCACTGTAGTGCTGTCAACATCGTAGCCTTCGGGCATTAGCGATTCATCCTGGGCCGTCTTGTGGTGCTCCATTCCCAAGGGGATGCGTTTGCGCACGCCGCGCATCAGTTTTTTGCGCAACACCTCATCCGGAATGTCAACCACCGGCAGATTGGTCTTCACCGCACACATCCCACAACCGATGTCCACGCCTACCGCGTTGGGAATCACAACATTGTTCGTGGCCAGTACCCCGCCAATGGGCATACCGACACCACCATGCGCGTCGGGCATCAGCGCCACATGGTGAAACACAAAAGGAAGGGAACACAAATTCCCCAATTCCATCCACGCCTTGTGGTCAAGCTCACGTGCCCACATCTTGACAGGCGTTCCATTCAATAAAAATTCTTTCATTTCTCTCTTTTTTTATTCACGCCGCAAAAATATAATGCCACTGCGCAGTATTTTTGCGTACTTTTGCAGCAAGTAAAAATATTTTTCTATATAACTGATTATCAGTTTAATAAAATTCAAATAAAATACATTATAATAATGCCGGTAAACCGAAACGCCCTTATCCGTTACAAGACCATCGACAATTGTTTGCGCAACCGATATCGCCGTTGGACATTGGATAATCTGATAGAAGCCTGTTCTGACGCTTTAGCGGAATACGAAGGCATCTATAAAGGGATCAGTCGCCGCACCATCCAGGCCGACATCCAGATGATGCGCAGTGAGAAATTAGGGTACAATGCCCCTATCGTTGTAATAGACAAAAAGTTCTACACGTATGAAGACCCCAACTACAGCATCACCAACTCGCCGTTGTCGGAAGGCGATATCACCCGCGTGGGCGAAGCTTTGGAGGTGTTGAAGCAGTTGAGCGGTTTTGCGCAGTTTGCGGGAATGGACAGTCTTGTCAGCCGCTTGGAAGACCGGGTATGCGTCACACGCCAACAACGGGAACCTGTCATTTATCTTGAGAAAAATGATGATCTAAAGGGCCTGCAGTATATCCGCATTCTTTATGATTATATTGTTGATAAAAAAGTAATTAGAATTGGATATCTGCCATTCTCCGCCCGTCAGGTGCGCGAGTGGGTCGTTTCGCCCTATATCTTGAAGGAGTATCGGAACCGTTGGTTCCTTTTGGGCAAAGTGAAAGGGAAGAACGGGCTGCGCATTATGGCCCTTGACCGGATTGAATTTGTGAAAAACACCTACGGAGAAGAGTATGAGATCTTGCCAAACTTCAGACCTGCCACCTTTTTCGATGATGTCATTGGTGTGACCAAATCGTTGCAGGACACACCCACCGAGATTGTTTTCACGGTCATTGGGGATCAGGCCCAATATGTGCTCACCAAGCCGTTGCATCACAGCCAGAGGATCTTGGAGCGCCACAAGAAAGACCGTTCCATTACCTTTTGGATGAAGGTGGTGATGAATTACGAGTTGGAACGTCTGTTGTTAGGTTATGGTGACAACATAAAAGTACTGCAGCCCGAAAGTTTAGCCAAAAGACTTCGGGAAATCCATTTGCATGCGGCGGAATTGGAATGCGGGAAAGAATAAGCCTTATCCTGGCTATGTTTCTGTTCTAAGAAGTATTACAGGATTTTAATCGGGTTAGATGCAGGCTTTAATAAAGTCCAAGAATAAAGGATGAGGATGCAGGACGGTGCTGGAGTATTCCGGATGGAACTGCGTGCCGATAAACCAGCGATGGTCGGGCAGCTCCACAATCTCCACCAGCTCGTTCCCCGGATTCACACCCGTGCATTGCATGCCCTTGTTTTCATATTCCTCCTTATATTTGTTGTTGAACTCATAGCGGTGACGGTGACGTTCGCTGATTTGGAGCGTGCCATAGATGTCCGCCACGCGGCTGCCCGGGCGGAGAGTGCAGTCGTATGCCCCTAAACGCATGGTGCCGCCCATATTGGTCACGGATTTCTGCTCTTCCATCAGGTCTATCACATTGTGAGTGGTGGCGGCATCCATCTCCGCCGAGTTGGCATCATGGTATCCCAACACATTACGGGCAAATTCAATCACCATCATCTGCATACCCAAACAGATACCGAAGACGGGAACATTGTGGGTGCGCGCATACTTCACCGCCGAAATTTTCCCCTCAATGCCACGCTGCCCGAATCCGGGACATACCAACACACCCGCCACGCGGGAAAGTTTCTCATCCACATTCTCATCCGTGATATTCTCGCTGTTGATGAACTCGATCTTCACCTTCACATGGTTGTAGGTGCCCGCTAAGGAAAGGCTCTCCCGGATGCTCTTGTAGGCATCCTGAAGGTCGTATTTGCCCACTAACCCTACGCGCACCTCCTTTTGGGCGGTCTGCTGCAACTCTAGGAAATGATGCCATGCCTTCATGTCGGGGGTCTCGCCCACCGGCACGCCGAACTTGCGCAGGATGGCGGCATCCAATCCCTGCCGTTGCATATTGACCGGCACCTCATAGATGCTGGGCAGGTCCTCGCTCTGCACCACACACTCCAAATCCACGTTGCAGAAGGAGGCCACCTTCTGGCGTATGCTGTCGGAGAGATGCTTCTCCGTGCGCAGGACGAGCACATCGGGTTGTATGCCAGCCCCCTGCATCTCCTTCACAGAGTGCTGTGTGGGCTTTGTCTTCAGCTCGTCGGCGGCCTTCAGATAGGGCACGTAGGTGAGGTGTACACTCACGGCGCGAGTGCCAAGCTCCCATTTCAGCTGGCGGATGGCCTCCAGGAACGGAGCCGACTCGATATCGCCGATGGTGCCACCGATTTCCGAGATCACAAAGTCAACATCATCCTCGCGCAGCATCCGGCGCTTGATCTCATCGGTGATATGAGGCACCACCTGGATGGTCTTGCCCAAATAGTCGCCGTGACGCTCCTTGTCAATGACGGTCTTGTAGATCCTGCCCGTGGTGATCGAGTTGTCACGGGTGGCTCGGATTCCCGTAAACCGTTCGTAATGGCCCAAGTCAAGGTCGGTTTCCATGCCGTCCACGGTCACATAACATTCCCCATGTTCGTAAGGGTTCAGCGTGCCGGGATCGATGTTGATATAGGGGTCGAACTTCTGGATGGTGATAGAGTACCCGCGGTCCTGCAGCAGTTTGCCGATACTGGCCGAAATAATGCCCTTGCCTAACGAGGATACCACTCCTCCTGTCACAAAAATATAGCGTTTCATATACCGATTATTTTATTTTAATGTTCAAAAATAATTATTGTTAATTGTCACTCAGTTCTCCAGTTCTTCTCATACCAGTCCATAAAACTCCGGCAGGCGAGACGGGTCCCGCCTCTTGTGGGATAATGCCCTGAGAAGTACCAGTCGCCCGGATTGTCCGGAATAGCTTTGTGGAGACCTTCCAACGATTGGAACACCAATTCTATCGGGCAATCCACTTCCTCAGGCCGCAGCAATTCAACCATTCTCACATTCAGCTCTTCCGCCGAGAAGGGTTCGTACAGTTGCCGGAGCGCATCCATGCGCATCTGTCGGCAACCTTCATACACCTCATCCACCAGATGCTCCATCTTTCTCTCTTTCAGCAAGGAGATGCAGGCTTGGAAAGCGATGAACTCTTCTATACGTCCCATGTCGATGCCGTAAAAGTCGGGATAGCGGATTTGCGGGGCGGAGCTCACCACCACGATTTTCTTCGGTTGCAGTCGCCCTAAGATTTTCAGGATGCTTTCCCGCATGGTGGTTCCCCGCACAATGCTGTCGTCCATGACCACCAGATTGTCAATGCCAGGCCGGATGGAGTTGAAGGTTATGTCATAGACGTGCGCGGCCAGGTCGTTGCGAGTGCTGCCTTCGGTGATGAAGGTGCGGAGCTTGATGTCCTTCCACACCACCTTCTCGGCCCGCACGTTGGGCGCAATGGTACGGATACCTTCCACCATGCCGTGGTACGCCACTTCCGCCGTATTCGGAATGTAGGAGAACACCGTGTTTTCCACATCGCCGTTGATGGCTTCCAGGATCCGGTCGCGAAGTTGGAACCCTAACCTTTTCCGCTCCTGATGGATGTCGCAGTCGTTGCCTCTGCTGAAATAGATCCGCTCAAACGAGCAGGCGGCGAATTTCTCCGCAGGCAACACCTGTTCCAATCGGATTTTCCCTTTGCGATTGATGATGATGGCCTGTCCCGGCATCAATTCACGCACAGACAACTGCTGCAGGTTGAAAGCGGTTTGCAGGACAGGGCGTTCGCTGGTGATAGCGCAGATCTCGTCATCCATGTAGTAGAAGGCGGGGCGTATGCCCCAGGGATCACGCATGGCGAACATCTCTCCGCTGCCCGTCATGCCGCACATCACATAGCCGCCATCGAAATGCGAAAGCGTGGATTTCAAGACGTTGCACATGTCCACGTGATTGTCAATATACTCGGTCACGGCCTGGCCATCCAAACCTTTCGCTACAGCTTCCCGGTAGCAGCGTTCCGCCTCGCGGTCAAGGCGATGCCCCATCAGTTCCAACAGGATGTAGGTGTCGCTGTAAACACGGGGATATTGTCCTTTGGAGATGAGATAGTCAAACACCTCGCTGATATTCGTCATATTGAAATTGCCGCAGAGGCACAGGTTCTTCGCCCGCCAATTGTTGCGGCGGAGGAACGGGTGCACGAATTTCAGCCCGCCCTTCCCCGTTGTGGAATAACGAAGATGACCCATGAACAACTCGCCGTTGAAGGCGGGACCTGCGCATGGGTCATCGGGGTCGGGGGTTGTTATCTGGCGGTGGATCGTGTCGAACACCTTGGTGATGGCGTCCTTGCCCTCCGCTTTCTCGCGATACATGTATTCGTGTCCGGGGCTCTGGTGGATATTGACGCAGGCCACGCCGGCGCCCTCCTGGCCCCGGTTGTGCTGTTTCTCCATCATCAAATAGAGTTTGCCCAGGGCATAGTGGCGGTCGCCATATTTGTTTTCGTAGAATTCCAATGGCTTAAGCAAACGAACCAAGGCAATCCCACATTCATGTTTCAATGCTTCCATTTGTCCAACATTAAAAAAAATGCAAAGATACATCTTTTTAACCATAAAATGTAAGATTTAAAAAAACGAATTTTGTTTTTTTCCTGACAAAAGATTCCGCTGTTTTGTATTTCATTTTTTTCTATTTTTGCCATAAAAATTCACCAATCAAAAGGATTACCAATCTACTATGACTAAAAGAATTACAGCATCCCGGATCATCCATGGTTTTTTTTCTTCCACCGCCGCTTTTTGTATAATGCTATGCCTGATTCTCACTCAAGGTTGTAATCTCGAAATAACCCCCGTGGTGACCACAGGTGAGGTTTCCGCCATTGCCAGTACAACAGCCACCTGTGGCGGAACCGTGTCCAACAATGGGGCATCCGTCACGGTACGCGGCGTGTGCTACAACACTGCCGGACGGCCCAACATAAACGACCCTCACACCACCGACGGCAGCGGCAGCGGCGATTTCAGAAGCTATCTGACCGGATTGCAACCCAACACCACTTACTACGTACGGGCATACGCAGGCAATGGCGATGGGATCTCATATGGTGACGAGGTGAGCTTTTCCACCACAAACGGAGGCGAGGATCCGGGCAACCCGGATGTTCCTTTCACAATTACCACACAAGAAGTGACGGATATCACTTATAATAGTGCTCGCTGTAGCGTGATTTTTACGGGCAATACTGAGAATGTAACAGAATATGGTGTTTCTTATAACACAACAGGTTCTCCCAACACAAACGACAATCATGGCATTCCCGATGGTGGGTATAATTTCAATCTTGCAAACCTGCAACCCAACACTACTTACTACGTGCGAGCATACGCCATCAGCAACAATTATGTAACCTATGGAAATGAAATCTCTTTCACCACATCTTCTACGACACCAATGACGCTGTTAACTATCCCTCGGGGATGGGTACTATCCGCTGCCACATCCACTCCTGGATATGTACTGGCGAATGGCACAATACTAACGGATTTGATGAATGGTTATTTGTATGATTTTGAATTAGATGACATTATTATTTTTTCTCCGAATGGCACTCACAGAGTGCTTCCTGGCTTGTTATACAATTCTGAATTCGGATATACTGCAGAAACCAATCTCGGCCAATGGTATTTTGACAATTCAAGTAATCCGACCTATTTGCACATGCAAATTCCTTTCTTTTATGGAGAAAATGATCATACGTGTAGTCCAGAACTGGAAGTGTGTCGTATTATAAGTTTAACAACTGATATGCTGAAAATTGCATACACCTTTAACGATGACGAACCAGTTAAAACAACCTATACGTTCACATTAACATACGTTCCGGCGAATTAAAACCTTATTTTTGTGCTCGAAATAACACGGTGGTTGTCAAACCATAATTTTTATACTTTTGGAAAATATTTTACACGACAATCAATATGGAAAATAAAACCGCACAATTTTTGGAACGGTACCGCGAGATTGAAGAGTGGGTGCTCAACAACCTGAATATCACTGATATGAAAGATCTGGAGCAGATGCCGCAGTACAAGAGTCTGCGCAGCAACCTTGCCTTCTGCCGCCTTCTTCGCAACCTGCTTTCGCACTATGACTGGTCGAAGGCGGGCAACGACATGATCATCGTCACCGACCAGGCCGTGCGGCAAGTCAACAACCTCTACTACGCACTCAATCCCGTAACACTGATGCGCTTGGCCATCCGGGCGGGCCAGATCTTCGCACCCTCCCCTGCCGATTCGGTCCTCAACGCCATCCAGGTGATGCACCGAAACGACTACTCCTACATTCCCATTGTGGACAACCATCAGATCGTCGGCGTGTTCAGCACCAAGACGATTATCAGCCTGATAGCCGAGAGCAACACCTTCCAACTGGCCGACACCATGACCTTCCAAAACATCACCAACCATATCCGCTTGGCCGACGAATCGAACGCGCACTACGGTTTCATCGACCCCAACGCCACTGTGGAGGATGTGTCTATAAAGTTCCAACGTTCCAAAACGCGGAAAAAACGGTTGGACATGCTGTTCATCACCGACAACGGACGTTACGACGGGCGCCTGCTGGGTATGATCACACCAAGCGACCTGATGGGGACCGTTTAGCGAACCGATGACAATGTGACAATGATGAAATTGGCATAATTTTTGTACTTTTGCGGCTTTTAAAAATAGAACGTATAAACTATGGCAAATTTTCTGACCAAAATCTTCGGCACCAAGGCAGACCGGGATATGAAAGAGTTGAAACCGCTGTTGAACAAAGCCTTGGAAGCCTACGAAACCATAAAGTTGTTATCCACGGACGACCTTCGTCATAAGACCGTGGAGTTTAGGGAAATCATCCGTGAAGCCACCAAAGTGGAGGAGGACCGTCTGGAAGAGATCCGTGCCTACTTGGATTCCAACTACGACCTGCCCATTGACGAAAAGCAGGAGTTGTACAAGGAGGTGGAGAAACTGGAGGACAAGGTTTACAACACCACACAAAAGGTGCTGATGGATATCCTTCCGGAGGCCTTTTCGGTGATGAAGGAGACGGCCCGCCGCTTCAAGGAGAACGAGATTATTGAGGTGAAAGCCACGGATTTGGACCGCGACCTGGCCGCCACGCACGACGGCATCGAGATTGACGGCGATATCGCCCGTTACCGCAACAGTTGGTCGGCGGGCGGCAACATGATCACTTGGGACATGTGCCACTACGATGTGCAGCTCATCGGCGGCATCGTGCTGCACGAGGGCAAGATTGCCGAGATGGCGACCGGTGAGGGCAAGACCCTCGTGGCCACCCTGCCTGTCTATCTCAACGCCCTCCCGGGCAAAGGCGTGCACGTGGTGACCGTGAACGACTATCTGGCCAAGCGTGACTCCGAATGGATGGGCCGTCTGTACGAATTCCTCGGTCTTACCGTGGACTGTATTGACAAGCATGAACCCAACTCCGACGAACGCCGCCGCGCCTACAACGCCGACATCACCTACGGCACCAACAACGAGTTCGGCTTCGACTACCTGCGTGACAACATGGCCCGCAACACCGGTGAGCTGGTCCAGCGGCCTCACAACTACGCCATTGTGGATGAGGTGGACTCCGTGCTCATCGACGATGCCCGTACTCCGTTGATCATCTCCGGTCCCACGCCCAAAGGCGACCAGCAGGAATTTGACCAATACAAGCCCATCGTGCAAAAGTTGTACGATGCCCAGCGTATATTGGTGACGGAAATTCTGACCAAGGCCAAGAAACTGTTAGCCGAAAATCCGGATGCCAAGCCGCAAGATGAAGGACCCATGCTGTTGTTGCGCGCCCATCGTGGTCTGCCGAAGAACAAAGCTCTCATTAAATTCCTCAGCGAACCCGGCATCAAACAGATACTCCAACGCACCGAGGCCTTCTTCATGCAAGACCAGAACCGCAATATGCCCATCATCGACGAGGAACTCTATTTTGTGATTGAAGAAAAGCAGAACACCGTCGATATCATGGAAAAAGGTATTGATGTCATCAGCAAGGATGCCGACGAGGCCAAGCTGTTCATCATGCCTGATGTAGGAGCCGAAATCGCTGAATTGGAGAAGCAAAACCTCAGCCCGCAGGAGAAAGCCGCCAAGAAAGAGGAGATCTACACCAACTTCGCCGCCGCTTCCGACCGCATCCATACCGTTCACCAGTTGCTGAAAGCCTACACCATGTTCGCCAAGGATGTGGAGTACGTCATCATTGACAACAAGGTGAAGATCGTGGACGAGCAGACGGGCCGTATCATGGAGGGCCGCCGCTACTCCGACGGTCTGCACCAGGCCATCGAAGCCAAGGAGAACGTTAAGGTGGAGGCCGCCACCCAGACCTACGCCACCATCACTTTACAGAACTACTTCCGTATGTACAAGAAGCTGGCCGGCATGACCGGTACCGCCGAAACGGAAGCCGGCGAGTTCTGGAACATCTACAAATTAGACGTGGTGGTCATCCCGACCAACAAACCCGTCATCCGTATCGATGCCGACGATTTGGTTTATAAGACTAAACGTGAGAAATACGCCGCCGTGGTGAATGAGATTATTCGCCTCCACGAAGAGGGACGGCCCGTTTTGGTGGGTACCACCTCGGTGGAGACTTCCGAATTGCTCTCCAAGATTCTCTCGGCACGCCGCATCCAGCACAACGTCTTGAACGCCAAGCTGCACAAGAAGGAGGCTGACATTGTGGCCGAGGCCGGTCGTGAGGGCACCGTGACCATCGCTACCAATATGGCTGGTCGTGGTACCGATATCAAGCTCACCCCGGCTGTACGGGAAAAGGGCGGTTTGGCTATCATCGGCACCGAGCGTCACGACTCCCGTCGTGTGGACCGCCAGCTGCGAGGCCGTTCCGGCCGTCAAGGCGACCCGGGCAGTTCGCAGTTCTTCGTTTCTTTGGAAGACGACTTGATGCGTCTCTTCGGCTCCGACCGTATCGCGAAGGTGATGGACAGCATGGGGCATCAGGAGGGCGACGTTATCCAGCACAGCATGATTTCCAAATCCATCGAGCGCGCCCAGAAAAAGGTGGAGGAGAACAACTTCGGGATCCGTAAGCGATTGTTGGAATACGATGATGTGATGAACAAACAGCGTTCCACCATCTACCGCAAACGCCGTAACGCCCTCTTCGGCGACCGTCTTGCCATCGACATCGCCCAGATGGTGGAGGATGTCTGCACCACCGTGGTAACTGACAACTGGGAGGCCAAAGACTACGAAGGCTTCAGCACCGATATGATCAAGACGTTCGGCTGTGAATCGCCGTTCGAGGAGGGCTATTTCCTTCAAGAGCGCCCAAACAAACTCATCGAACAGCTTTACCCCGTTGTGTATGAGCATTATAAACAGAAATTAATGCACGTCAGCGAACAGGCGTATCCCGTCATAGAGCACGTGTATATGGAGCATGGCGACCGTTTCCAAAATATCGCCATTCCTTTCACCGACGGCACCAAGACCATCAACATCATCGCGCCGCTGAAGAAATGTTACGAGACCAAAGGTCGCGAGGTGGGTCTGTCGTTTGAGAAGGGCATCACACTGGCGGTCATCGACAATGCGTGGAAAGAGCATCTCCGCGCTATGGACGACCTGAAGGAGAGCGTGCAAAATGCTTCCTACGAGCAAAAGGACCCGCTGTTGATTTACAAGCTGGAATCTTTCAACCTTTTCGACCAGTTGCTGGTGCGCATCAGCCAGGAGATTGTCTCCTTCCTCAACAAGGGCAAGCTGCCTATGGCTGAGGAGACCCAAGTGCGTGAAGCCCAGTTGCCGCAGTCGGATGCCAAGAAGTTGACCACCGGACGGCAAGAAGTGCCTGGCGGCGGACGGCAGGTGGCCCCCGGCGGCAAGGGCGCACAACCCATCCGCGTGGAGAAGAAAATAGGACGCAACGAACCCTGTCCTTGCGGCAGCGGCAAGAAATACAAAAACTGTCACGGCAGAAACGCAGCCGAATAATGAGACGCGCTATCCTCTCTGTCACCAACGACCTCTACACGGACCCCCGCGTGGACAAGGTTGCTCTTTTCCTCACGCGGAATGGCTTTGATGTCACGCTGGTAGGTCGGCGGTACGGCGATTCTCCATCCTTGGAACCCCGGAAATACCACACCCACCGGATGCGCCTTCTCTTCCGGAAAGGCAAGTTTTTTTACGCAGAATATAATCTGCGGTTGTTTTTCTATTTATTACTAAAAAAATGTGACATTCTGATTGCCAACGACTTGGATACGCTGTTACCCAATTTTCTCATAAGCAAGTTGCGGCGTAAGAGATTGGTTTATGACAGTCACGAATACTTCTGCGGCGAGCTGTCGGTGGTGAGCAATCCCGTGGCCTTCCAGGTGTGGCTTGCCATCGAGAAATTCTGTTTCCCGAAGTTGGAAACAGTGATTACAGTCAGCCAGTCCATTGTGGACCAATACGAGCAGGAGTACGGCATACGTCCCTATTTGGTGCGCAACATCCCGCCCGCGGGCACGCCGCCCATTACGGAAACACGGGAATCGTTGGGTATGCCCGCGGGCAAGTTCGTCCTGATCCTGCAGGGCAACGCCATCAACGAGGGACGCGGCGGCGAGGAGTTGGTGCAGGCCATGACGCTGCTGCCTGACGCACATCTGATGATTGTAGGCAACGGCACGGTGCTGCCAGTATTGAAAAAGATGGTGAAAGACTTGAGTATTGAAGATCGCGTCACTTTTGTGGGCCGCCAAAACCAGCAGATGCTGTTCAACTACACGGCGTTGGCGGATGTGGGCATGGCCCTTGACCGCGACATCAGCGAGAACCTGCGTTTCAGCCTGCCCAACAAGATCTTCGAGTACATCAAAGCGGGTACGCCGCAGGTGGTATCCAACTTGGTGGAGCGGGCCGCCATCGTCCGGCATTATGGTGTGGGTGTGGTGGCCGAATCGCTGACCCCCGAAGCCATCGCCGCCGCCGTGAAGGAGTTGCAGCAGAACCCCGACATCTACGCCAATTGCAGGGCCAACTGCCGCACTGCCGCCAAAGAACTCACTTGGGAGAATGAGGAAAAAGTGCTGGAGGAAATTTACTTGTAAATATTGCCGACATGAATGGCGAATCCCTTTACCTGCTGCTCTGCTTCGTTTCCGGTTTCACGCAATGTGCGCTGATCGGCTGTGCGGTGCTGTTGTTCCGGCACCACCGCACCTACCAGTTCCAGAAACTCTTCGCGGCGGTTTTGATGCTGCATGCCTTCGGCTTTTTCAACAATTTCGTGGTGGCCTCCTGCCGGCACCTGCCGTTCTCCGAATTCCTGAATCTGCTGCTCATCTTCTATGATTACATCATCGTGGGTGCCTATATGATGTTTGCCGTATCGCTGGTCTTCCCCAACCGGTTCCGCATCGGACAGCTGCTGCTGATGGAAATCCCTTTCGTAGGCGCGATGCTCCTGTTCGCCATCACGAAAAGGCCCTGGGTGTATCCCGTCATGCAGATCTTCACGCTGGCCGCCTCGTTAGCCCTACTGGTTTCCCTTCTGATTTCCATAAAGAGATACACTGCCATGCTGCGCGACAACGTAGGTGACATGGAATACTTCGACCTCCGCTGGAGCGCCGTCCTATGCATTCTGCTTTTTGTAATCCAGCTGCTGTGGGCTTTTGAAAGCGTTTCGCAACAGACCTGGTTTTCCGCCCCACAAGCCGACAAAAACCTGCTCTTCGACACCCTCTACTGCTTGGTCACCATCGTATTTGTCATCTTCGTGACACGGAAAATCGTACAGCAGAAAGTGTACTCCATTTCCAACGAAGGAAATGAAATCATTACCACATTCCAAAATGTCAGTGCGAAAGATGGAACTCCAACCGATGCGGATGCGGATCGGGCTTCTTATCATGAGTCTTTAGTGGACAAAAACATCGAAACCATCATTCGCGATAATCGTTATTATTTAGACAAATCGCTGACATTAAACAAGTTGGCATCGGTTTTGGGAACCAACAGGCAGTATCTGAGCAATTACATCAACCAAGAAAAGGCGATGACCTTCTACGACTTCATCAACGATTTCCGTTTGGAAGAGGCCAAGGCCCTGTTAGATGCCCACGATGAGGAACATTCGCACTCTTTGGAAGAGATTTGCAAGATGGCCGGTTTCAACTCCTACTCCACGTTCCTGCGTTCCTTTGCCAAGAAGTACGGGCAGACGCCATCCATGTACATGCGTCGGAAATGAGCGGTGTCTATCGTTTCCCGTATCGTTTTTTTAATTATTTTTGCATTGGCAAACAAAAAAGTCAACATATTAAAATACAGACTATTATGAAATATGTCATCATCGGCGGTGTGGCCGGCGGAGCCTCCGCAGCCGCGCGCCTCAAACGCATCCAGGAAGATGCCGAGATTGTCATTCTTGAGAAGGGCGAGCACATCTCGTATGCCAACTGCGGCATGCCCTACTACATCGGCAACACCATCGAGGAACGCAAGAAGCTCTTTGTGCAGACGCCCGTCTCCTTCGGCAACCGCTACGACGCGGATGTGCGCACCCTCAACGAGGTGACGGCCATCCATCGTGACCGCAAGACCGTGTCGGTGAAAAACCTGCGCAACGGCAAAGAGTATGAGGAGGCCTACGACATCCTGCTGCTGTCGCCCGGCGCCGAGCCCATCATCCCGCCCGTGCCCGGCACAGACCTGCCCAACATCTTTACCCTGCGCAATGTCAGCGACTGCGACCGCATCAAGGCCGCCGCCGCGCAAAGCCTGTGCGACGGGACGGAAGCTGTCATCATCGGCGGCGGCTTCATCGGCCTGGAGATGGCCGAGAACCTCCACAAGCTGGGCTACCGCGTCACCGTCGTGGAGAAAGCGGACCACATCCTCACCCCGCTCGACTGGCCCATGGCCGCCATCGTGCAGCAGCATCTGGCCGACAAGAGTGTACGTGTCATCACCGGCAACGGGCTGGCCGCCTTCCAGCAAGAGGGTGACGCGCTGTCGGTTACGCTGGACGATGGTACCACGCTGCCTTGCCGGCTGGCTATCCTCAGCATCGGCGTGCGCCCCAACACCCGCCTGGCAGAAGCGTGCGGACTGAAAATCGGAGAGGCCAAAGGCATCTGGGTTAACGAATTTTTGCAAACATCCGACGAGTGCATCTTCGCCGTGGGCGATGCCATCGAATACCCGCATCCCATCACGGGCAAGCCGTATTGTAACTTTTTGGCCGGTCCCGCCAACTTGCAGGCCCGCATCGCAGCCATGAACATGGTGTATCCGCAGACGGTCCGTTACCAAGGCTCCGTCACCACGGCCATCGCCAAGATCTTCGACCTCACGGCAGCCAGCACGGGATTGTCGGAAAACATGTTAAAAAAACATAATATCGAATACCAAACCGTCATTGTGCATCCGGCGGCCCACGCCACCTACTATCCCGGCGGCTCCCAAATCCACTTGAAGCTTAACTTTCACCCGCAAAACGGCATGATCTTAGGCGCACAGGCGGTGGGTACGCAGAACGTGGACAAGCAGATTGACGCCATCTCCCTGATAATGAAGCACCAGGGCACCATCTTCGATTTGGTGAACAGCGAGCATGCCTACGCTCCGCCTTACGGGTCGGCGAAAAGCCCGGTGATGTTTGCCGGCATGGTGGCCGAGAACATCATGGCCCACCTGATGAACCCCATCCAGGCCGCCGAGCTGGACGAACTTCTGGACAAAAAAGAGGATATCAACCTTCTGGATGTACGTGAGATACAGGAATTCAAGACCGGCACGATCGAGGGGGCCGGGAACTACCCTGTGGATGAATTGCGCGAATTTTTGGACGACATCGACCCGGACAAGAAGACGGTGGTATTCTGCGAGGTGGGCCTGCGCGGCTACGTGGCCTCGCGCATCCTGATGCAGTCGGGCTTCGAGGAGGTCTATAACCTCGTCGGCGGCATGAAGACCTACCGGTTGGTGGGGAGACATTTTGAGAAAAAATGAAAAAGCAAAGAAGTGTTATTTTGTAAATCATAAAAACTGTTATTATGCCGTTGAAGCCAATGATAAAATACAGGGGAGGAAAATCAAGAGAGATTTCCACTTTAATATGGCAAATACCTCATTTCCGAGGACGCTATATAGAACCTTTTTTCGGAGGGGGAGCTCTTTTTTTCCATCTTGAACCTCGTGAAGCCATCATTAACGATATCAACAAGAAATTAATGGGTTTTTATGACGGTGTCCGTAATCAATATGACAGCCTACGTAAAGAATTGGATGAGTTAGAAGAGTTGTATGCTATAAATCGTGCGGAATTTGACAAATTGAAAGTCAAACACCCTAATGAGAAAGTTGAAGACAGGAATGAGGAACTTTATTATCATTTACGAAATCAATACAATGGGATAGAAAAAAAAATGTATTCGGAGGCGCTGCTTTATTACTATATAAACAAAACAGCTTATTCAGGGATGATTCGGTATAATGCACAAGGTGATTTCAATGTCCCTTTCGGTCGTTATAAAAGTCTGAACACAAAAAGTGTATCATTGTTACACAGTAAGTTATTGCAACGTGCTTCGTTGTTCAACTTGGATTATAGCGAGATTTTCAACATGTCTGAAGATGATGATTTCATATTCCTTGACCCTCCTTACGATTGTATTTTCTCCGACTATGGAAATGTGACCTATCGTGAAGATGGATTTAACGAGGACGAACATCGCAGATTAGCTGAAGATTTTAAAAACTTGTCTTGTAAAACCCTAATGGTTATTGGGAAAACCCCACTTACTGAAGAATTATATCGCAACTATATTCAGGATGAGTACAAAAAAAACTATGCAGTAAACATACGTAATCGTTTCAAATCCAGTGCCACGCATATTATTGTGGCCAATTACAAACGTGATTTAGCTCATTTGGAACCTGTTGAATATGAAAATATTCCTGAAATAACTCAACTGTTGGCATTTGAAAAACAAAAAGAATATGGCAAGCGTAAGTAGTCAATTGTTGTTTCTTACAACTTCTCCTCGCACTCCAGAAAAAATGGTAGCGGAGATTGCTCTTTTAATAGAACAATTCAATGGGTTGGTATGGAATAAAGATTCCCAGACAGCTTTTATGAAAGCGTTAAGAGAAGCTGATTTTTATCAGGGCATCGGGGAAAACGACCCGTCCTTCAGTGCAAGAGACAGGATAAACAGAGCTCCTAAATCATTAGGTTTTGTGACCCTTAAGCCTAACATTCAACTTACGCCCGCGGGTCAACAGCTTTTATCCGCAAAACGCAAAGACGAAGTGTTTCTACGGCAAATGCTGAAATTCCAAATTCCTTCTCCTTATCATAAACCGACAGAAAAGGCAGCATACTTCTGCGTCAAGCCGTATCTTGAATTGCTACGGTTAGTGCGCACCTTGGGGACATTGAAATTCGACGAGTTGCAAATATTTGGTATGCAACTTACTGATTATCATAAATTTGACACTATAGTTGAAAAAATCGAAATATTCAGGGAGGAAAAAGCCAAACACAATGGGAATTATCGTAAATTCAAAGCAGAATATTTGCGACAAGAGCTTTCCTCCATCTTTCATGAAAGAATTTCAAAAGGAGACCTCAAAACAAGAGAAAGTGACAGCAAATCTCTAAACAAATTTTTGGATACACAGGCAAGCAATATGCGGGACTATGCGGATGCCTGCTTCCGCTACTTTCGCGCAACAGGCCTTGTTGCCGTATCTCATGTTGGAAAATCGCTGTCTATCGTGCCGGAACGCACAGCTGATGTGGATTATATCTTAAAAAACACATCTCGAGAACCTATCGTTTTTTCTAAAGAAAATGAATATGCCGATTATCTTGGCAAAGCAGAAACCCCAAAATTGCTAACCGATGACAAACAACTGCTTGTCAAAAAAATCAAGACAGATTTTCCAAATATTAAAAATTCAGAAAAATCCTCTCTTTTTGAACTCAAAGATTTGTTAGCCGATTTGCTTGAAAAACGCAAGAAAGCAACATTGTCTTCGCAAATCACAAAACTAAAAGACTATTGTTTTTATGATGATATACAAAATACCTTTGAACAAATAAAGAACAATAAAATCTACGATGCTCCGCTAATAATGGAATGGAACACTTGGCGGGCAATGACCATGCTTGACGGAGGGGATATTAAAGCCAATATCAAATTCGATGATTACGGGAATCCCCTTTCCACAGCATCTGGAAACATGGCTGATATCGTTTGTGACTATGGTGATTTTTACGTTTCTGTAGAAGTCACATTATCGGCAGGCCAACGACAATACGAGACAGAAGGGGAGCCAGTGTCACGCCATCTCGGAAGATTGAAAACAAGCACAAACAAACCCTGCTATGGTTTGTTTGTCGCTCCAACTATCCACGATGCCTGCATCAGCCATTTCTATTTGCTTCATCACCTGAATATAGTGTTATATGGTGGCACATCAACCATTATTCCTCTTCCATTGAATATTTTTCAAAAAATGATTGAAGACTCCTACAAAGCCGATTATGTACCAAATCCTCAACAAGTCAAAGACTTTTTTGAATTCTCCAATTTGATGGCAAAAAAATCTGGCAATGAAAAAGAATGGCATGAGAAAATCATAAACAGAGCCTTGAACTGGCTACATTGAAAATTGAAACATTTAAAATTTAATACACGTTATGAAAACCAGACTTTTACTTTTAACACTTTGTGTGGCAGTCCTCTGCCTCCCGCTCAAGGCCCAGGAGACCGAGCTCGTGGGCGCCAACTGCACCTCCATCATGGTGGGCTGCAAGGCCTCCACCGACGGCTCCGTCATCACCTCGCACACGTGCGACAGCAAGTACCGCACCTGGGTGACCATGGAACCCGCCGCCGACCACAAGCCCGGCACCATGCATAAGGTCTATAAGGGCACCATGCACACCAGCACGCCCAACGCCATGGAAAACGTGACGCTGGCCGGCGAGATTCCCGAGGCGGCGCACACCTACGCCTACATGAACACTGCCTACCCCTGCATGAACGAGAAACAGCTCGCCATGGGCGAGAGCACCTTCTCCGGACCCGACACCCTGCAGAACGAAAAGGGCATGTTCCTCATTGAGGAACTGCAGCGCATCGCCCTGCAACGCTGCGACAACGCCCGCGACGCCATCCGCCTCATCGGCGAGCTGATAGCCAAGTACGGCTACGGCGACGGCGGCGAGTGCATCACTATCGCCGACAAGAAAGAGGTGTGGCAGATGGAGATCTTGGGCGAGGGTCCCGACCAGATCGGCGGCATTTGGGCCGCCCAGCGCGTGCCCGACGATGAGGTGGCCGTGAGCTGCAACGTGGCCCGCATCGGAAAACTCGACCGCAAAAACAAGGATTATTTCATGTGCTCTGACAATATTGAGAAGGTGGCTAAGAAATTCGGCCTCTGGGACGGCAAAGGCGATTTCATCTGGTGGAAGGCCTTCCCGTCGTCCTATTCCGGCAAAAAGAATTTCAAGGAGCGCGAGTGGTACATCTTCACGCAACTTGCACCATCAAAGCACTTTGCCTTGGACGCCGACGAGCTTCCCTTCTCCATCAAACCGGATGAGAAAGTATCGCCGCAACGGGTGATGGAACTCTTCCGCGCCAACTACGAAGGCTGTCCCGAACTAGACCAGACCAAGAACCTCCTCTACCCCAAGAAGCGCAAGACCGAAAGCGGGGAGATTGTCTATGACACCATCGTGTGCCCCAATGCCAACCCTTGGATGGACGGCAACGAGCGGGCCATGTACAACATGCTGAAGCCGGGTGCTGTGACCTTCTACCGGGGCGTGGCCATGTCGTGGTGCTCCTACTCCACCATCATCCAATGCCGCAGCTGGCTGCCCGATGAGGTGGGTGGTCTCTGCTGGTTCTCGTTAGAGAATCCGGGCCAAAGTCCGCGCATCCCCATCTATGCGGGAAGCACCAAGATGCCCGCCGGATTCAACATCTGCGGCCATTTCGGCTACAACGACAACGCCGTGCTCTGGCACTACCGTAAGGCTAATAAACTGGCCCAGATCCGCTGGGGCGTCACCAAGAAAACTGTGTTGGACAACGTGGCCCGTTTTGAGACCAAGGCCTTCAACGAACTGCCGGATTTGGAACGGAAAGCCGTGGGGCTGATTCAAGGTGGGAATGTCAAGGAGGCCCAGAATGTTTTGAACCAATATTCCGCCGATTTCGCCGGTGCCACCCGCCAGGTTTGGGAGGAGATGGAGCACAAATTCTGGGAGATGTTCTGGACAGGTTTCTAAAACACGCAGGGGGGCTGTTTTTGTATTCAAAAAAAGTGTATATTTGCGCCCCTTATTAAAAACAACAAGAATTTATAAATCAAATAATTAAAATCCCCAATGAAAGTTTATCAGACGAAAGAAATCAGAAATGTTGCCATCATCGGTGGTAACCGTGTAGGTAAAACCACCTTGGCTGAAGCCATGGCCTTCCACGGAGGCGTTGTCAGCAGACGCGGAACGGTAGAAGATAAGAACACCATTTCAGACTATCGCGATGTGGAGTTGGAGAGACAGCAGTCCATCCAAAGCACCGTGATGTATGCCGAATATGAAGGCAAGAAGATCAACATGATTGACTGTCCGGGTTTTGATGACTTTATTGGTGAGACCATCGGCGCTCTCCGCGTCATGGATACCGCCCTCATGGTGATCAACTCCCAGAACGGTGTGGATGTGGGTGCCGAGATCCAGTGGCGCCGCACCAAGGAGATGCACGTTCCCGTCATGTTTGTTGTGAACCAGCTCGACCACGAGAAGGCCAACTTCGACGAGACGCTCCACCAGCTGAAGGAGTACTTCGGCGGCAGCGTGATGCCCTTCCAGTTCCCGGTGAACGCCGGCATCGGCTTCGACTCCGTCATCGACCTGCTTCAAATGAAGCTCCTCAAATTCCCTGCCAACGGTGGCAAGATGGTTGTTGAGGATATTCCCGCCAACCTCGCCGACAAGGCTGAGGAGATGCACAGCGCTCTCATCGAGGCCGCCGCTGAGAACGACGAAGCCCTCATGGACAAATTCTTCGAAGAGGGAACCCTTTCCGAAGAGGATATGGTGAAAGGTTTGAAACTCGGTATCGCCAACCGCGGCACCTTCCCGGTGATCTGCGTGGCCTCCAAGACCGACCAAGGTGTTGACCGCCTCATGGACCTCGTCATCAAGAACTGCCCCACACCGGACGAGGCTCCCGCGATGAAGGCCACCAACGGCAACGAACACAAATGCAATGCCGCCAATCCGTTCACGGGCTTTGTTTTCAAGACCGCCATCGAACAACACCTCGGCGAAGTTGCTTTCATGAAGATCGTCGATGGCGAAGTGGTGAAGGCCGCCGATTTGACCAACAGCAACACCAACACTAAGGAGAGAGTCTCCCAGCTGTTAGTGTTTGCCGGCAAGAACAGAGTGGAGGTTGAAAAGGCTGTGGCTGGCGACATCGTGGCCACCATCAAGCTGAAAAACACCCCGACAGGCACCACTTTAGTGGCTAAGGGTGATGACATCATCGAACCCACCGTCTATCCGGATCCCAAGTTCCGTACCGCTGTCCGCGCCAAGAACAGCGCCGACGACGAGAAACTCGGCCAGGTGCTGAACGAGATCCGCAAAACGGACCCGACCTTCCTGATGGAACAGTCCAAGGAGCTGAAGCAGATGATCATCTCCGGTCAGGGCGAGCAACACCTCAACATCGTGAAATGGATGATTGAGAAGCTCAATAAGATCGAAGTCGAGTACTACGCTCCGAAGATCCCGTATCGTGAGACCATCACGAAATCCGCAGAGGCCATGTACCGTCACAAAAAGCAGTCCGGTGGTTCCGGCCAGTTCGGTGAGGTGCACATGCTCATCGAGTCCTACTACGAGGGCATGCCCACCCAGACCAAATACCCGATCCGTGCCACGGAGACCTACGATCTGCCTTGGGGCGGCAAGCTCATCTATAACAACTGTATCGTGGGTGGTGCCATCGACGCACGCTTCATGCCCGCCATCCTGAAGGGTATCATGGAGAAGATGGAAGAGGGTCCGCTTACCGGTTCCTATGCCCGCGACATCGTGGTCAACATCTACGACGGTAAAATGCACCCGGTTGACTCCAACGAGTTGGCATTCAAGTTGGCTGGCCGTAACGCCTTCAAAGAGGCCTTCAAGAACGCCGGTCCCAAAATTCTGGAACCCATCTACGATGTGGACATCTTCGTGCCCGCTGACCGTATGGGTGATGTGATGACCGACCTTCAGGGCCGTCGTGGTATCATGATGGGTATGGATGCCGAAGGCGCCTTCCAGATGATCCACGCCAAGATTCCGTTGGCAGAGATGAACAAATACTCCACCACGTTGAGTTCCATCACCTCCGGCCGTGCCTCCTACAGCATGAAATTCGCCGAATACCAGCAGGTTTCCGCCGATGTTCAGAGCGAAATCATCAAGAAGTACGAAGAGGAACACAAAGACGAGGAATAATCCTATACATAATATATATTATGAAAGAGACGGTGCGTTGCACCGTCTCTTTTTTTTATTGTCGCAGACAAAAAACTATTGTCAAGAACGCCAGAAAGAAATGTCTCTTCGAGACATTTCTTTCTACTTCTTTATCGCTTTCCGCACCGTCGCAATGCGACCTTCCGCTATTATTTCCACGAAATAGATACCCTTAGCATACGGGGTAAGGTCTATCTGCATGATTTCTGAAGATATCGGAACCGATTGCAGCAACTTGCCGTATGCGTCATACAGGAGAATGTCGGTTGGCAGTGCACTGTAATGCGAGAACCTTACATTGAGAATGTCGTTTGTAGGATTGGGATAGATAATGACATTATTGTCGAGCAGATAATCGTTCACGCCCACAGAGACGGAAAGATGCAATGTCACGATACTGTCGCAGCCGTTTGCAGCTTGCAAGGTTTGCATGTAATCACCTGAAGCACAATATGTTTCCGTGTTCCAATGGTAGCACGAGTCGGGAGTGGCAATGGTAAAGTCGGAATAGGTGGGGGCAATCACGTTAACCGGATGAGAAGCTCTTTCGGAACATCCGTTCTGGTCCGTGACGGTGACGGAGTAGCTTCCGGCATCACTGCCCGTAATCTGGTTGGTAGTGGCACCCGTGGACCACAGGTACTGGGTACCGCCAGTAGCCGTCAACGTGAACATGTCGCCTTCGCAGATTTCGTTGTCACCGGTAATGGAAGGTGTAGGCAACGGTAACACAGTCAAAGTGAGGGTTATAACACTATCGCAGCCATGAATTGTCGGCACCGTGTCACGATAAACGCCCGCCGTGGTGAGCGTTGTTCCGAGGAAGTTGTAACTCTCGCCCTGACAGATGGTATCTGCCATTGAGCTGGATGTAGCGTGATACAGCGTAAGGTGGAGCGTGACTACAGAATCGCAACCATTGGCATTGGTTAATGTTTGCGTGTAAACGCCTGACTGCGTGTAAATGGAATCGTTCCAGGTATAACTATTGCAGGCAACATCTGTAAATTGCGTTGATGATGACGGGTTAATAGTCAAATGAAGCGTTACGATACTGTCACAGCCATCCTCATTCGATAAAATCTGTGTATAATCGCCACTTTGTGTATAGGTGGAATCATTCCAAGTGTAACTGTCACAAGCAACTTGAGTAAATGTAGTAAATGAAGAGCTGTTGATGTTCAGATGGAGCGTGACTATGGAGTCACAACCATTCGCATTGGTGAATACCTGCGTATAATCGCCGCTTTGTGTATAGGTAGAATCATTCCAGGTGTAGCTGTCACAAGCAATTCGGGTAAATGAATGGGTGGTGGGCGTGTTCACCGTCAACGATAGGACAATAATGCTGTCGCAAGCATGAATAGACGACAATGTATCGCGGTAAACGCCCGTCGCGGTGAGGTTATTGCCAAAGAAGTTATAGCTTTCGCCCTGGCAGATCTCCGCCGCCACCGGCGTTTCATACACCGGGTTCACCGTCAAGGTCATCGTCACGATGGAGTCGCAGCCGTAAACGGTTTGCAGGGTGGCTATCTGCGTGCCCGCGGCCGTGAAGGTCTTATTGTTCCATACTATCGGAAGCGCGCTTTCGCACACGCTCCGTCTGTCGGTGACATTGTAGGTGGAATGCACCGTCAACGACAGGATGATGACGCTATCACAGCCATGAATTGTCGGCAACGTGTCGCGATAAACGCCCGTTGTGGTCAGCGTTTTGCCAAAGAAGTTATAGCTCTCGCCTTGGCAGATTTCCGCTACTACCGGTGTTTCGTACACCGAGTTCACCGTCAAAGTCATCGTTACGGTGGAGTCGCAACCATAAACGGTTTGCAGGGTGGCCGTCTGCGTGCCCGCTGCCGTGAAAGTCTTATTGTTCCACACTATCGGAAGCGCGCTTTCGCAGACGCTCCGTCTGTCGGTGACATTGTAGGTGGGATGCACGGTCAACGTCAGAGCGATGACGCTGTCGCAACCATGAATTGTTGGCAATGTGTCGCGATAAATGCCCGTCGCGGTAAGCGTTTTGCCAAAGAAGTTATAGCTTTCGCCCTGGCAAATCTCCGCCGCCACCGGCGTTTCATACACCGGATGCACGGTCAGCGTCAAAACGATGACGCTGTCGCAACCTTTTACGGTCCGTAATGTGTCGCGATAAACGCCCGCCGTGGTGAGCGTTTTATTAAAGAAGTTGTAACTCTCGCCCTGGCAGATCTCTGCCGCCATCGGCGTTTCATACGTAGGATGCACCGTCAACGTCAGAACGATGACGCTATCGCAGCCATGAATTGTCGGCAACGTGTCACGATAAACGCCCGTTGCGGTGAGCATTTTACCATAGAAATTATAGCTCTCGCCTTGGCAGATTTCCGCTGCTACCGGCGTTTCATACACCGGGTTCACCGTCAAGGTCATCGTCACGGTGGAGTCGCAGCCGTGAACAGTTTGCAGCGTGGCCGTCTGCGTGCCTGCCGCTGTGAAGGTCTTATTGTTCCACACATACGGAAGCGCGTTTTCGCAGATGCTCCGGCTATCGGTGACATTATACGTGGGATTGACGGTCAGATTCAGCGTGAAAACGCTGTCACAGCCGTGGATGGTATGCAACGTATCTGTGTAGAAGCCTGCCGTGGTCAGCGTCCGCCCAAAGAACGTGTATGTCTCGCCCTGACAAATCGTATCATGGATTGCCGTCAGCATGGAGAAATAAAGGGTAAGGTGCAGCGTAACGGTTGAATCGCAACCATACCTGTTGGTAAATGTCTGCGTGTAATCGCCACTTTGGGTGTAAATGGCATCGTTCCAAACATACTGGTCACAGGCGGTGTCTGAGAATTGGGTGAATGAGACAGGATTAACAGTCAGTGCGAGGGTTACAATGCTGTCGCAACCGTGGCTGGTCAGCACCGTGTCGGTGTAGAAGCCCGCCGTGGTCAATGCATTCCCGAAGAACATGTACGTCTCGCCCTGACAAATGGTGTCAATCAGGCTGGTGAATTGGGAATAATTGACGGTTAAGTGCAACGTGACGGTCGAATCGCAGCCGTTGGCATTGCGGAGTGTTTGGATGTAATCACCCGACTGCGTGTAAAGGGAATCGTTCCAGCGGAAGCTGTCACAAGCTGTTGCGGTGAAGGTGTTGAATGAGAGCGGATTCACCGTAAGGTAAAGGGTCACGATGCTATCGCAGCCGGCAGAGGTCTGAAGCGTGTCGGCGTAGGTCCCGCTTTCCGTAATCACACGATTGTGGAAAACATAGCTGTCGCCTTGGCAGATTTCACGGATAACACGGACAGAAGGTGTCACATGCTGCAATATCTCGCTCAGCATAAAGCTCTTTTCGAGAGACAATCCTCCAATATCCGTTGTCCGTACCCGTATGGAGTATAATGTTTGGGGACTACAGACGAACGTGGCGGCCGTTCTCAACTGGTTGCCATCGATAGTAAACAAGGCGTTATCCGTATCGCCATCGCCGCTCACCAACTCATATACGAAGGGCAGGTTCACATCATTGTCCAACGTGTAGAACTCGCCCACATAGCTGTTGACAGGACCATATTCATAGAAGGAATTACCGTTCAACACAAGGTCAATGGGCGGCTCGTTGTAATTGACGGAAGTGTCAGCCAAGGGCTTGAAATCCTCTTTGTTGCCCACATTGTCGGTGGCGATGGACATAAACTGGTAATAGACACCATTTTCGAGGGTATATGAAAATGTGCTGTCCGGGTGGGTGCTGCCGATAAGCGTGTAGGCGGCATTGTTGACAGACATATAAACGCCCACTTCGCGCACACCCGACCCGCCTGCATCGTCTTGGGCCTCGAACGAAAAGGTGCAATAGAGGGAATCCTGTGCATTCAGATCCGCATGGAGCATGGAGGTGGGTGCCACGGCATCAAAGGTGTTGGTCCACACGTTGGTACCTATCGCAGCGTTGTCGTCAAACACGATAAGGGCCTCGGCCCCGACGGTGTCGCCAGTATGGACATTGGCCTCCGGATTGATGTAGAAACTGACATAACCCTGCCCGTGCTCCAAAGAGTCATTGATGGGCAGGAAACCCATCTGCGAACTGACAGGTTCCGCGCCAGTGGCGGGATCTATACTCTGGAAAATCCAGAACAGCTGATGGTTCTGGATGTCAATGCCGGCATTCACATCCACCCAAACGCCCAAAGAATCCGACACATCCAAACGCTGGCTGTAGGACGACGCATTGGAGGGAACATTGAAGATGAAGCTTCCGAAACCGAAATCCGCCAGACGGAAAGAGGAGATTTTCTGCTGGTCCGGCACATCATAGGTAATCTTCACGCGCGAGGCGGGTGCCATAGCGAAATCCGGATCGTTTTCAAATTCTATGGTGTAGTTCATCTTGTCGGTGGCGTTCACAAAACGGTTCTCATCCGAATATCCGTTCGGACCCCGAATCTCATTCGGGTCCTTGGCACACTCCAGTTTCTTGGCCCAACCATCCAACGTATTAGAAGCCTGAGCGTTATTCGCATCTGTAACAGAGCAGGTAACGCTGAAATACCCTTCAGAAGGGGTAATGGTTTTGACAGCCGATGTGTTGCTTATCTGCCGCCATCCATGGAAACTGTATGGCTGCTTTCCTCCCGAAGCCGAGGCCGTGAACGTGACACTTGGAATGCCGTTGCAGCCTCCTTGCACGTCGGTGGGTCCTGTCACTTTCACTTTCAAATCACAATCCTTCTTCTTGGTAACTTCTACCGTTTTCTTATAGAACACCACGTTTGTGAATTGATTGTGCTTCACTTTTACCGAATAGGTTCCCTTGGATAAACCCGTCACGTATGGGGCATTCGAAATAAGACTGTTATCCTTCCTCCATTCTATAACACATTGGCCTCTGATTTCTTCTGGAATATAAATAGACACTTCCCCATCCTTCCCCGGATCACAGGATTCTTCTTTCTCCATTCTAGCATACATACAGTTCTTGTCGCCGTCTTTCTTTTTGATGGTAAGATGCAAGGTCGTAGTACTTTCACAGCCATTTTCATTGAAATATCTATAGACATAGTCCCCGCTTGACCTATAGGTGAAGCCGGTGGCCGCCCAAGTATATTTGTCAAAGGCCGTTTCATAGATTTCATCATCCGTGCCTTTAAAGATGGTCAAGTGCAACGTCTTGCTGCTGGGACATCCATGGGAGTTGGTGTATCGGAACACATGGTTGCCACTTTCCGTATAGGTCTGGCCATTGACAAGCCAGAAATAGGAATCACATTCCGAAACGGTTTCTTCTTCTATATCTCCCTCATGGATAGTAAGATGCAGGATTTCCGTGACGGCACATTGGTTCTCATTAAGATAGGTATAAGAGTATGTACCACTTTCCGTATAGGTTTGATTATTGACTGGCCACATATAGGATCCGCATTTTGTGACAGAAGATTCGTTGGTCTCCTCATGGTTGATGGTCAGAATCAATGTATGCATACTCTCACATCCCGAATCATTCATATATGTATAATAATATTTACCGCTATGTGTATAGGTCTCACCCGTGACATTCCATCGGTAAATCTCGCAAGCGGTAACCTCAACGGAATCTTCAGAACCTTCTCCCACAGTCACAGCAAACGAGGCGGAGTTGTGGCAGTTGTTTTCGTCAGTACCCGTTACCGTATAGGTGATATTGTCGGTGGGCTCCTCCAGAATAGTCTTGGATGTGCTACCGGTAGACCATACGTATGTCTTTGCTCCCGAAGCGGTCAGTTCCGTACTCTCCCCTTCGCAAATCATATCATCACCACTGATGCTCACAATGGGCAATTCGTTGACCGTTACAAAAACAGAGGCAAAACTGCGGCACATGTTGGCATCCACACCCACTACGGAATAGGTGGTGCTGGCGGTGGGGCTTTGTGTGATGCTGTTGCCCGCGCTACCCGTATTCCACGAATAGCTTTGGGCTCCTGTGGCCGTGAGGGTGACACTCTCCCCCTTGCAGATCATGGCACCGCCGAGGATGAACACACTCGGCAGGGGATTGACAATCACCGAGGCGGTGGCCGTGGCCGTACAACCGTGGATATCCGTACCCGTCACGGCATACGTCATGTTGCTAGAGGGCGCATCGGTGAAGCTGGGGCCTGTAAAACCATTGCTCCACTGGTACGTTTGGGCACCCGCAGCGGCCAGCATGACACTTTCGCCGCTACAGATGGACCCGCCACCCGAAATGCTCACCTGGGGTAATCCGTAAATGGTCAGATGCAGGGTTTGGGAACTGGGACATCCGTCGCTGTTGTTATACTCATACACATGGTTGCCACTTCTTGTATAGGTCTGACCCGTTGCAGCCCATGTATAGGATTCACATTCCGTGATGGTTTCCTCTGTATGAGTGCCGTGATGGATGGTGAGATTCAAAATCTCGGTGGTCTCGCACTGGTTGGCATTAGTATAACTATACGTATAAGTGCCGCTTTCCGTATAGGTCTGCCCATTGACCGGCCACGTATAGGATTCATCACATCTGGAAATAGACGTGGTGTGCGTCTCGTTGTGCGTGATGGTCAGAATCAGCGTGTGCGTACCCAAGCATCCTGCGCTATTGGTGAACGTGGTGGAATAGGTGCCGCTTTCCGTATAAGTCTGCCCGTTGGCGTACCAAGTGTAGGATTCGCAGGCGCTGACATTGATGGTGTCAGACGTACCCTCGCCCACGACTACGGTGAACGAGGCGTTATTCGAACACCCGTTCCCGTCCGTACCCGTCACCGAATAGTTTGTGTTGACGGTAGGACTCACGAGGACCGTCCGGCTGGTGCCGCCGGTGGACCAGACGTAGGTCTGCGCACCCGAAGCAGAAAGTTCCGTACTCTCGCCTTCGCAAATGGAGGTCTTGCCGGCAATGTGGACCGTAGGCAATGGATGCACGGTAACCGAAACAATCTTTGTGGCTGTAGCCTTACAGGATCCTTGTGAAACCGTGGCAGTCAAAACATAATTACCTGATTGATTTGTTGTTGCATTTGGAAGTGTAATATGATCGCTGGTGCTGGTGAACTGGTTGGGGCCGGTCCAGCTATATGCGATGTCCCCATTGCCTGTGGCGGATGGGGCGATACTGATAGTCTGATGCAAGCACACGGACACGGGTGGGATGTTGCCGAGGGTGACAGTGGGTTTGTGGATGGTGAGATTCAGAATCTCGGTGGTCTCGCACTGGTTGGCATTGGTATAACTATACGTATAAGTGCCGCTTTCCGTGTAGGTCTGTCCAGTGACCAGCCATGTATATGATTCACATTCCGAGATGTTGGTGGTGTGCGTCTCATTATGGTTGATGGTCAAAAACAGCGTGTGCGTACTCAAACATCCTGCCCCATTGATGAACGTGGCGGAATAGACGCCGCTTTCCGTGTAGGTCTGCCCATTGGCAAGCCAAGTGTAGGATTCGCAGGCGCTGACGCTGATAGTGTCATCTGAACTCTCGCTCACGATTACCGTGAATGAGGCATTGTTGGAGCAGCCGTGGATATCCGTACCCGTCACGGCATACGTCGTGGTGTTCTCAGGCGCATCGCTGAAACTGGCTCCTGTAGAGCCATTGCTCCACTGGTATGTTTTGGCACCCGTAGCGGCTAACATGACACTTTCTCCACTACAGATGGAAACTCTACCCGATATGCCCACCTGGGGTAATCCGTAAATGCTCAGATGCAACGTTTTGGAACAGGGACAGCCGTCGCTGTTGTAGTACTCGTACACATGATTTCCGCTTTCCGTGAAGGTCTGACCTGTCTCAACCCATGTATAAGATTCACATCCCGAGATGGTTTCCTCCGTATGGGTGCCATGATGGATGGTAAGATTCAGAATCTCGGTAATCTCGCATTGGCTGGCATTGGTGTAACTATAAATATAGGTACCGCTTTCCGTGTAAGTCTGCCCATTGACCGGCCAAGTGTACGTTTCGCATTCCGATATTGTGGTGGTGTGTGTCTCGCTATGGGTAATAGTCAAATGCAGCGTGCGCGTGCTTTGGCAGCCGGCATTGTTGGTATATACAGAGGTATAGGTACCGCTTTCCGTATAGGTCTGCCCGTTGGCGTACCAGGTGTATGATTCACAGGCCGTTATGCTGATGGCGTCATCCGTACCCTCGCCTACCGTTACGGTAAACGAGGCGTTATTCGAACATCCGTTCTCGTCCGTACCCGTGACCGAATAGTTTGTATTGGCGGCGGGACTCACAAGAACCGTCCGGTCAGTACTGCCGTTGAACCAGACGTAAGTCTGTGCCCCCGAAGCGGAAAGTTCCGTGCTCTCACCTTCGCAAATGGAAGTTTTGCCAGCAATGTGGACAGTAGGCAATGAATGTACCGTAACCGATATGTCCTTTGTGGCTGTAGCCTTACAGGGACCATCCTTGACAATGGCGGTTACAGTATAATTACCTGACATATTTATTGTTGCATTTGGAATGGTAATATGGTCGCTGGTGCTGGTGAACTGGTTGGGGCCTGTCCAGCTATATACAATGTTTCCATTACCCGTGGCATTTGCAGCAATACTGATGGGTTGATGCAAGCACACGGACACAGGTGGAATGTTGCCGAGGGTGACAGCAGGTGTAAGAATGGTCAGATGCAAGGTGTCGTTATGCGCATGCCCTTGTGCATCGGTATAGGGATGTATGTATGTACCGCTTTCTGTGTAGGTCTGCCCAGTGGCCGGCCATTTATACTCATTGCACTCAGTAACATAAATGGTATAGAAAAACAATTTTATGTGTATGATGCTGTCACACCCGTACATGGTGCGATAGTTCAAAGAGAAAGAGATTGAATCCGGTGTGCCAACGCCCAATACAGTGTCTCTGTATGTATAGGGCAGCTGGCTTTGCGAAATCCGGATAGTGTCCCATGTCTCGTCGGGAATGCAGTTGGTGACGAAGCGCACTTCCTCGCCGTATGCCGTACCCACGCTGTTGGTCGCGTAGGCGCGCACATAATACTCCTGTCCCGGGATCAACCCCTCTATGGAGCTGTTAAAGGTGCCTATGCCGCTACCGTTCACCGTATGGCTGTCGTCAATGGTGGGATTGGGCGAGGTGCTCCAGCACACGCCGCGGGCCATCACCGTTGAGCCTCCGTCGGTGAGCACCCGACCACCAGAGGTTGCTGAGGTCGAGGTAATCTGGTTTACCGCCTTGGTGGATACGGAAGGCAGAAAGGCATTTGCCTGTAGGAAAATGCCACCCGGCCCGCCACCCCGGCTTGCTATCGGGGCAGCGTTCCCAGCCATTCCTGACAGGAACAATGATATGGTTATTAGCTGAAAGAGAATATGGTTGATCTTTTTCATATACTTGTACTTTCCTTTTTTATCTTTTTATTCGCATACGTCGCCGATGCCGTTGCTGTTAGAGTCTGTTTGGTCGGGGTTGAACATATCAGGGCAATTGTCCAACTCATTCGGGATGGTGTCGCCGTCACGGTCGGGGTCGCACACATCGCCCACGCCGTCGCAGTCCGTGTCGTTCTGGTCCGGATTGGGAGTGTCGGGGCAGTTGTCTTCGCTGTCGGCCACGCCGTCACCGTCGCGGTCCTTGTCGCACACATCGCCCACGCCATCGTAGTCGGTATCCTCCTGGCCGGGGTTGTAGCGCAGCGGACAGTTGTCGCACACATCGCCGAGGCCGTCGCCGTCGCTGTCATCCTGACCGGGATTGTAATGATAAGGACAGATGTCCACGTGGTTGGGGACATCATCCCCATCCATATCTTCATCCTGATCGTTGGGAATGCCGTCGTTATCAATATCATCGTCACATTCGTTGCCCACGCCGTCATGGTCGAAGTCGAGCTGGCGCGGATTGGGTATGTACATGCAGTTGTCGCAGCTGTCGCCAAGACCGTCGCCGTCACTGTCTACCTGATCGGAATTAGGACGATAAGGACAGTTGTCGCACACATCGCCTCTGCCATCCTTGTCAAAGTCCTCCTGTTTGGGGTTGGCTTTGGCTAGGCAGTTGTCGCACACGTCGCCCACTCCATCGCCGTCCTGGTCCGCCTGGTCAGGATTGACTCTGCAGGGGCAGTTGTCCAAACTGTCCACCACACCGTCGCCGTCATAGTCGCTGCCTGTGAGGAGGTTTTGGAAGGGTTTCTTAAATAAAAACATCAACACATTGGAAACTATGGACGAGCTGTCCATCCCAATAGTCGCATACCAACGGTTGTTGATTTTTTGCATGATGAATGGGAGAAAATCCACTTTGGGAGTGTTCGTAAAACAACGCACAAAGGCGATGGTTTTATCCCCCGATTCAAAGGTAAGCAAAAGTTTCATGTACTGGATCTGCCCCACATAACTGAGGTAGCTTTGTCGAATCGTGTCATTGCTAAGCAACCGATCAAAAACGGAGGCATCCGAGGGACTATACTGCTGTTTAATGGCCGCAAGATCCCCCTGATGGTAGGCTTGCAGCAGGCGGCACAAAGTGGCGGGCAGCGTGGTGCCCTGCGTTGGATTGGCCGTGCCGCCGGTCAGCGCAATGATTCGGCTGTCATCGTCCGACGGCTGCAAACCGTGGACAGAGTATGAGAACACTTTGTCGCAGAGGCAGTGCGCAGTGTCGGCCATATGGAAGTTCACCGTATCCATCTCCATATCAAATGTCAAGGTGTAATTAGCAGGCTGATAGGCGGGAAAACGGCAGGTCTGTGCCTGAATATACTGGGTGGCAACAAAGACAACCACCAAAAGTACAAAATAGCGTATTTTTTTCATCATCATATCAGTGCTTAATTATTATTATTGTTGTTATTTTCCCTTGCCCTTTTATCAAATAAAGTAATAGAACCCATATCCAGGATCCATTGGACGCTCGCCAGACTTTTAGCCGTTATATCAAAAACAACAGATAAAGACACCGGAATGCCGTTTTCAAGTCTGTTATCCCATTTTACACCCTCCTTATTTATCACAACAGCTCCTCCAAATGAAACATGGACCACACATTTGCCGGATGCTTCAAGGGCATCTCCTAAAAATTCTATTTTCGGACCGCCGAAAACATCAACGAAAAATTCCATGGGAACTTCCAGTCTGCTGCATTCCCAACCCCGGTATTTCAGTTCGAATTTTTTTATATTTATGCCAACTTGGGCTCCTATGTTCATTTTAATATTGGGAGGAAGCATTGGAACGACCGCGGTAAGGGGAAAATCACATTCCCCCATAATGGCAAATGTCAAATTAGGAGCACTTAAGTTATAGGCATCCACCTCATCACCCCCACAACAGGATTTGAAGAATAGGGGTAGAGGAATGTCCGCAGAATAATTCAAATCCAATTTGCAAGGACTCAAACCTGGAGGCGCATAGTTCTTTATTAGCTCTACTATATCATTTATCTGTTGCGCCTTTGCTTTCGCCGTCTCAATCATCCTGTAAAATCCCAAAGTATTCACATTGATTGAGAAGCTGTTTGCAGGTTCATCCTTATAAACCTCTACCTCAACCTTCTTTGTGGTAGTGTGACCTCCACGTGTTAAGGAAAATGTCAATTCCTGCGGTGCATGTTGGACAAATGGATTAGAGATTTCCCCTTCAACACCAACATTTGTAAAGGGAATCTGCCCATTAACGGGAAGAATCGGTTGGATTTGTGCCACATTGGGACTTATTTTAACAAAGTCTTCAAAGCCTGCCGGGACGGTAACAATGATAAAGTCCTCTTTTGTTATCGTGTCTCCTTTAATAAAACATCCTTTTGGGGTTACGCTTACGATGGAAATAGTGTCCACAACAGTGATGATAACCTTCTCCTCCGACACCCCGCAGGAATCCACCCTGCGGACACGGTATTCATTTTCTCCGTCATGTGGTCTTATTCTTATTTGGGGGAGCGTATTATTACTTTGGATTCCGGGCCCTGACCATTCATACGTTGCATTGACTTCCAATGGGTTGTAATTTTCAACGCCAATGAACACCTCCATGCTGTCGGATGTCCGCATAAGAACCTGGTCTTCGCCCGCCCACTGGGCCATCGCCGAACAGACAGAGAGGAACAGGAAAACAAATGTTGTCAGTAATCGTAAAGGTTTCATATAGTTCGTATTTTTTTATTCTTCAACAGGTTTAATGGTAAACATCAGGGCTCCCGATGTATAGGTGTAAATATTGATGCTTCCGTAGCTACCCGGACGGAGCAGGCCCTGCGGCTCGCCCTCAATGGTGAGCGGCACCCGCAGTACTACATTGTTCTGGCTCACACCTTCCGGAGTCAGGGCGATGGGCGAGCCGCCAAGGCTGGTGATCTCCAGCACCTGGTCGTGCAAATCGACATTGCCGGTGTTGCCAAACTCCAACAGCATCACCACACTTCGGTTGGGACGCGGCGAGCTGGGGAAGACCAAGTTGTAAGACACATCCATAGGCTGGCCATTCTCAATGGTAAAACCATTGTGCAAGGTGGCCTCGCCCTCGCACAGGGTGAGGGCATGCACATCATATACGCCCGGAGTCTTACCCGCCAGATTGAAACGGGCAAACGCCTGATAATAATTGACATATATCAGCGTGTCGGCAGTGATCTCTTCCTGAGCGTTGCGCAGGCTCACAATCATGTCGGGACGGAAGCGCGAGCCGGTCAGCTCCACCGTTACCTCACCCGTGTTGCCGCCATGGTTGTCGTTGACGGCATGCAGCTCAAACGGCAGTATGTCGGCACGGATGACCGTATTCTGGGAATTGCCCGCCGGCGTGGAACCATAAACGTTCACCCCATAGTAGCCCGGCAACGTGGACGGGATGTACAACGTCGGATTGGCCGTATATTGTCCAATGGTGGAATAGTTGTAGTTGAGATTGTCACCAATGTCATTGTGGGTGGTGTAAATCATGTTCACCGCATTGGCCAAAGAATCCTCCGAGGTCAGATGGATACGGACGGTCTGATTGACATTGCCGTCCACATTCAAGATGAAATCCGAAGGCTCGTTGTTGACGAGCGTGTCCGCCACATCGGTGTTGAACGGCAAGGTGCGGATGGCAACCGTGAACGGCACGGTGGTATGTCCACTGTTGTTGTTCTCATCCACCTCGTTGAAGGCGTTGGTGACATCCGTTTTGACAATAAGATAATAGTTGCCAGCCTTCAAACCGCTGATGCGTCCGTTCAATCCCATAGGCATGGACTGGTCCATCGGCAGGTAGATGGCGTTGGTAATGCTGCCTAACAACCGGTCGTTGACATCGAAAACGGTGTCGGCGGATATATAGACCAACGAACGCAAGCCATTACCCGTCAGTGTGTTATCACCAATATTCTGGAGCGTCCATGTAACATGCAGCACCTCACCCGACACGACCGAGCTTTCGCTGGAGATGTCTTTTACAATCAAATCGCCTGGCGGCGGCAGCACCACCTGTACAGGTACACCCGCTATATTGTTGTTCTGATTGGTCTCGAACATATTGTTGTCGAGATTTGTCGTCAGCAGCAAATGGAAGTTGCCGTTCTTGGGCAGCGGCACGGTGAACGCGAGCGTGTCACGATAGGATTCGTTCACCGCTAACGACATCCGACTGCGATTCTGGGTCAGCAACAGGTAATCATCATTTTCGTAACTACTGTTGACCGACAGGAATAATCTATCGTTCCACGACTGGTTTACAATAGGAACCTCGCCCACATTGGTCACCTTGTAGGCTATGCGCGACGGCTGGCCACTGAGGACATCATCCAAGACTTCCACCTCCCCGATAGCCAAATCCGGAGTGGGTATGCTGTTGATAGTCACGACTTTCATCTTCGAATTGTTCGTCGGATCAATATCCGGGTTGACACTGTTGAAGTCGGTGATGGCAATCAGATAGACGGAGGATGGGGTTCCCAATGGGATAGTCACCTGTAAGTCGGTCCAATAGTCGGCTCCGGCCTCCAAGACGGCATTGTGCGCTACCGGCTGCATCTGCTGGTCGGAAGGATTCAGCCATTGGTCGGGCGACAGGTAGATCACATCGTGCCAAGGTCTTACCAATGTCGGCTTCGTGGATGTGTTCACAACGTGCAGACGATATGTGGCCGTCTGACCCCATTGCAACACATCCGGACCATCGATTTCCGTCACCTTCAAGTCAAGCTGATAGACGCTGACCGTGGTGGCGTTACTGATCTTCTGGTTGTTGTTTTCCCCGTTATGTTCATATAAGTGATCGTTGGCATCCGTCACAAGATAGACGTAATATTGGCCGACCATCTCATTGGTTGGAATGGCCGCGTATGTTGTAAGTGCCACCGAATCGCCCACCGCCAAGTTGAGGACATCGTTGACGGAGGCTAACAGCTTGGTGGTATCGTAACTGATGGGCGACCGCGAATAGTAGAACTTCTGCGTCACCGTAGTGCCTTGCAACGCCGCAACACCCTGGTTCCGGATGACGTAATTCAACTCGAACTCCGCACCCAAGTAGGTCTGTGCGGGAATGGCCAGCTGGCTGACGACAAGGTCCGGCGAAGGGCTGAGACTCACCTCAATGGGTCCGTAGTGGGCGTGGTTGTTGCTGTAGTTGCCGTTTTCGCAAATGGCGGTATCCGCATTACATACAATATGATAATAATAGGTTCCGCTGATGCCGTTGGGCACCGTGACGGTACACGTGTAGTCAGCAGCTCTACCCACCGCAAGGTTCACGTTATGCGTGTAACGCCCGATAAGATCGCTCTCCTGATAGGAGGTCGGAGAGGTGCTGAGGTAGAAATAATCCGTCACTTGTGTGTTGGTGATGGCCTCGGAGCCCGTATTGGTCACAATGTACGACAACACAGCGGACGTGCCGCTCCAAACGTCGGTATCCTGAGTGGTAAAGCCGGTCAGAGCCATGTCGTAATCCTTCATCGTCAAAGTCAATGTCTTACTGTTATTGTTCTCATTGCTTTCGCCGACAAGCTGGGTATAGTCGGCAACAATGGTGAGGGTGGATCCGTTGCCGCTCGGACAAGGAAGCTGCAGGTTGACCGTGCGCACGATGGAATCGCCCACCGCAATACTGAGATTGTTCACGGTTATCTGGTAATCCTCCTCATTGTTTAAAAAGATACGGTCATAGAAGGCTCGGCTGATCAAGTTGCCAGGACCGTTGTTGCGCATGGTCCAGCGGATAGTGGTGGGCGCGTTGGTGCTTACCTCATCCGGAACATAGATGTTGGCGACTTGCAAATCCGGCAGCAGAATGGTTTCCGCTTGTGTATAAACGTTGTTGTTTTCCGCATTATATTCAAAAACAGCATCATAATAATCCACCATGACAAACAGATACCCGTTGCCCGTAAGATAATTCGGGATTGTAAATTGGGCGGAAACGTTGTACGAACTTCCGGCATCCAAAACACCGGAATGCGGTACCGACACTAATTTTATGGCCGTTTGCGGATTAAATGTGGCCTCTTGGCAGAAATAGATCTCGTCTCTCCACTGGCTCACGTATGTAGGACTGCTGCCGTTGTTGGTGACGGTGAACGAACAGGTGTATTGGCCATTGGCATCCACCGCCGTCGGCATGGTCACCGCCGATATCTCAAGGTCGGTAAGCCAGGACATCGTTACCGCGAGAGGTTGCGACATGCTTACATTATTCTGCTCGTTAATGCCTTCGTATAAGGTATTGTTGTTGTCGGTTATTACAATATAATAATAATTACCGCTGAGGAAATCCACGGGAATGGTCACCTGTTCGGAATGCTGGTAGCTCTCGTTGGCGGCAAGCGGACCGCTATGGGTGTAGCGGACCAACCGTATATCATCAACCGTGCTCAAAACAGTGTCTCTGGACAGATACACCACATCGGTCCATTCACCCATTGCGGTGGCATCGCCCTGATTGGTTACCGTCCATGACACGTTGGTCTCATAGCCGGAAAGGGCATTGCCACCATGTACCACCGAACTGACGACCAAGTCTGGTGTGGGCGGCTGCTGGATGGTAATCACCTTATAGAAGAAGTTGTCCAATTCGTGGCCATCCACCTCTTTTATCTTGTTTCCCTGATCTTGGTGATCCGCACCTGAGAGATAATGATATGGGATGTTGGTGGCACTGGGCGTATAAGGGTTGGGAGCGGTCTGTTGCCCGGTGGGCGAGAAGTCAATGTCGCGGGTATCGTGCTGGTCAGTCAGCACAAACAGGAAGTAGCTGCCCACGTAATCAGTGGGAATGGTTACCGTGACCGAGTTCTGATAAGATTCCCCGGCATTGAGAGATTGGACATTGGGCACTGTGGCCAACAGTATTTCTGACACATTGTACCAGAATCCGCCGCCCACACCATCTATAGGCGACAGCCAGATATAGTCGTTCCACGTTATGCCAGGAGGGGTGTTGCCCTGCCCGTCGTTGGACACTGTCCAGGTGACGGTCATCTGCTGCGTGGCCACCGGGGTGGAGTTGTCAATGGAAGAGACATGCAGGTCGGGATTCCAGTTCGCCTGCACTCTCATGGTGTCACTGGTCTTGGAGACACACTCGTTCCAGGCCACCACTTTCCAATAATAGACCTTGCCTGCCGAATAGTGGGGCAACGTCACATCATTCGCCATCGGCTGGGTAAGGCCGGACCGGGTGGGCGTGGTGGGCGCCTCTTCATTAGCCGCCCAGAGGTAGAAGTCGTAGGACGTGACATGCTCCAACGCATTCCAAGAGAAGTCCATCTGGTTGGAGTATAGAATTTGTCCGTTAGTAGGCAGCATGTTGGAGAAATCCGACGGCGGTGTCAGCTCGTCCGGATTGCACTGGGTCTGGAAGTTGACGATGACAGAGAAGATGCTCGTCAGGCTGTTGTCGCAAATGGAGCGCACCTTGGCCGCATAATGGCGGTTGAGAGAGAGGTTCTGAATAGTGCAGAAGGTGTCGCTGACGGTCATGCTTTGCGTTTGTCCGCCCACCTCGCCATAGACGACCAGCCACTGTGTCTCGTTTCCGACAGGATGCCAGACCAACCGGGCACTATTGGTGGTGACGTTCTCCACCCGCAAGCCGATTACCGAAGGACAGTTGTTCTGCTCCTGCGCCTCCGAACAACCGATATCCACTATGTTACCGTAGATACGCTGGCTGCCATATAAATCGAGATTGTCGGTCATCACACTGTTATTACCGATATTGACACAGGAAGAGGTGGGATGAAGCCGGAAGTCCTCCTGGTCGGGATCCATGAAGCGCACATAGTTCGCGGTCGGGTCGAAGCCATCGTTGGTGGACGCAAGCGTGATGTTGCCCGTGCCGTTAAAGCCATCCTCCACCGCACAATAGGTATAAGTGCCATACCCATACGGGTCATAGATGTTGTTGGAGACATAATTCGCCTTGTTGCCATAGACGATACAGTTGGTGACAGTCGGGTAGCCGCCACCCCTGTTAATGCCTGCCCCGGATGTGTTGCTGATGGTTGTCGAATTGAAGATAATATCGCAATTCACCAGAGAACAGTTGCTGTTGTTCATATACACACCACCACCATTCTGGGCTGAATTGCCGTAAATAAGGCAATTGGAAAATTTTGTATTATTGTTGGCATAAACACCACCGCCGCTTGCTCTCGGAGTGTTGTTATGACTGATTTCCGTGTGGCTGACAAAGATGTTGACGGCATAAATGCCTGCACCATTGACATTCAGGTTATTCACATTTTCAACCGTATTGTTTCGGATAATACAGTTTTGAATGGAACCTGACCAACCCGTGGAGGAACTGTAAGCCCCATTTGCGTAAACGCCAGCTCCATAGGGAAGGAGCCAGGAATTGTTACTGGATTTGTAGTAAATGTAGTTGTTTTGTATGATACAATTCCGCAAGGAGGAATAGGCCTGCATATAAACACCCGCCCCATTCTCATAGATGGCACCGTTCTGGATGGTGAAGCCGTCCCAAACCGCGGGGGTGGAGGATTGGAAATTCTCCGCCTGGTAGAGCACGCGGCGCAGGGATTGGCCGTCCAATATCGTGGCGCTGCTGTCAAGGTTGCGCAGGGAAAGGTCGTAGTTGGCGGGCTCGTTGCCGACGAAACCGCCATACGCGTTCACTCCCTCCTTCATGGTAAAGGCATTATTGGAGTTGGTGTTGCCATAATAGGTACCCGCCGCCACCCAAACATCCGCACTGTATGTGGAGGCTACTTCGAGGGCCTCCTGAATGGAGGAGGTGGCGTTGTTCCAGTCTTCACCGGACTGGTTGCCCGACCCATGCTCCGTCACATAGATGATACTGCCGTAATTGGGCAGATGCACGCCATTGTATTCCGATTCATAACATCCGATGTCAATGGTGTCCTTTTGGATTCGGGGATTGCCTGCCAGATCGGTGGCCCCCACATTGACATTAATACCATGGTTGATACAGGGTGAACTGCTTGTCAGCCGCCAATCGGCATTGAGGGTAGTGTCCGACGAGCCCACCGTGTCTGACGGATGGACAAAGAACGGATAGAAGGGCTTGCTGCCGGTGTTTTCGGTTAAAATAAGAATGTTGCCTTCGCCGGCTTTTCCTCCTTCCACTGCTGTATAACTGCAAGAGAATGTTCCCGTGATGTTGGAGATTTTACCTTTGTTGCGGTTGCCCCAAACAATACAATTGGTCATATAGGTTCTGGAGGTATAGGAAGAGTAGAATCCTCCGCATGAGTTGCTGTACGTACTCTCATTGTTGACGAAGGTGCAGTTGCTGATATCGCCATAGCCGTACATACCGCCGCCATTTCCATAGGATGTGTTGTTGGCCACCAAACAGTTGGAAACTCTGCTGTATTCTGCCGTTAATCCGCCGGCATTGCTGCCTGACTTATTGTGGGTGAACGTGCAACAGGAAATGTTACTGGTATATGCGTATAAACCGCCACTATTGCTATGGGATGTGTTATGTGTAAAAGTACAATAGAGCAAAGAGCTATTAGAGGATATATAGGCACCACCACCGCTGCTGTTGGTAGTATTGTCAATAAAAGTGCAGTTTTGCAAATAGATGCTGTCTGTATAGCTGGAGTTATAACCATAACCATAGATGCCACCACCTGAACCTGTGGCTAAGTTGTGCGTTATGGTACAATTGGAAAGGAGAGAGTTTACGCGCAAATAAGCTCCACCGCCGGTACCGGAAATATAACCGTTCTGGATGGTGAAACCGTCCCACTTGGTGATTTTCTTGAAAGATTCCGTCTGTACGAGCACGCGGCGCGTGTTCTGCCCGTCTAAAATGGTGGGATGCGCGTCAAAGTCGCGTGTTGAGAGGTCGAAATCCTCGCCTTCGTTGCCCGCAAAGCCGCCATAGACGTTGATACCCTCCATCATCGTGAAAGCGTTGTAGCCGGTGGTGTCTCCGTAATAGATACCTTCCGCCACCCAGATGTCTGTGTTGTACATTCTGGCGAGACTAAGAGCTGTGCCGATGTCACTGCAGGCATTGGCCCAGTTGTTGCCTTCGCGGGTGCCGTTGCCGGTCTGCGTCACATAGATGACGTTTCCGTAGTGGGGCAGCACAATGCCCTCATGGTCGGATTCGTAACAGCCAAGATCGACAATGCCATGCCGCACACGGGCGTTGCCGTCAAGGTCGGTGCTGTCGGGGATGGTCACTAACTCATTGCTCCCGCGGTTCACACAGATGGAGCCGTTCAACAGCCGCCAGCTGGTATTGGCGGTCGAATCCATATAACCCGCCGTAACCGAAGGATTCACAAAATAGGGGAAATAGCGTCCATTCTCGAAATCCTGAGGCAACAGAGAAATATTGTTCTCCCCCTGAAAACCGTCTTCCACAGCCGTATAAGTGCAGGTGATATTGGAATACACATTGCTGGATTCATCTCCCATACGATTGCCCCACACGATACTGTTGTGCACGGTTCCGCTACCGTAAACGCCGCCGCCATTATAGCTGCTGCTCGTATAGGAGGCCATGTTACGGACAATGGTCGTGTTTTCCACCACTGCGGTATAAGATCCACTGTAAATACCGCCACCGTATCCCGCTGTATTGTTTGCTATCAGACAGTTGGAAACGGAGTAGCTATTGCCGTTTTCAATATAGACACCGCCGCCACTGGAAGAATAGTATGTGGCCACATTGTACGTAACCTCACAATGCCGCATCATCGCGTTGCGATTTACGATACCACCACCGCCAGAAACAGCTTCGTTGCGGGTGATAGTGCAATGGTCAAGAATACAGGCTTTTTCCGATGAATTGACACCATAGGCATAGACACCGCCACCATATTTGTCGGATCTGTTGTTTTGGATAATACAATGCCGCAATTCGGAATTATAGTACAAATACGCACCTCCACCATTTTCGGTGGAAGAACCGTTACGGATGATGAAGCCGTCCCAAAGGGATTTCTTGTTGAAGCCGTTGGGCTGAGAAAGCACGCGGCGGAGCTGTTTGCCGTCCAAGATGGTGGGATGCGCGTCAACATCACGTAGCGAGATGTCGAAGGTTTCCGCCTCATTGCCCACGAAACCGCCATACACGTTGACCCCGTCACACATCACAAAGGCGTTTTCGCCGAGCGTGTCCCCATAATAGACACCCTGGGCCACCCACACATCCGCACCGTACATGCCGGCGAGAATCTGGGCCAAGTTGAGATCTGCCATCGCATTGTCCCAACTGCTTCCGTTGCGACTGCCACTGCCGGACGGCGTTACATACACAATAGAACCGCTAAATGGTAGGGTTATTCCCAAAAAGCCGGTTTCGTAACACCCGATGTCCACCGTATCACGCTGGACACGGACATTGCCGGCCAAATCGGTGCCGGTGCTGTCAGCATGGGGGAGAATCGTGTTGCTGCCACGGTTTACACAAATGGAGCCTTGCTGCAGACGCCAGTCGATGTTCGCGGTACTGTCCGTATAGCCTGCCGCAGCCGACGGCTGTACAAATTTGGGTGCGTAAAGCCCACCGAAGAGATCCTCCGACATGAGCGCTACATTACCCTCACCAGAAAAGCCCCCTTCCACTGCACTGTTCGTACAATTCAACAGGGAGCCGTTGTTGTAGATGCTGCTCACCTGATCGGCAGTTGTCCGGTTTCCGTAAATGATGCTATTGGCCATCTTATAGAGACCAGCAGCATATAAGCCCGCACCATTTTCCGTGACGGAATTGTTCACGATGGTGTTGTTCAATAAGAACGAAGAGTAAGAATCATTATATATACCACCGCCATTTTTTGCTGTATTATTGGCTATCAAACAATTATAAACACAAGCATAATTATTGTAAGCAGAAAAGATATAAATACCGCCGCCAAGTGTCTCGGAACGGTTATGGTCAAACACGCAGTTACGGGCAGCGGCATATCTATTGAATAAACCACCGCCGTAATTGGTGGCTGTATTGTGGCTGAACACACAGTTCTCAATAATAATGGGATTAGAACTGGAAGATCCGTCTGCATAAACACCACCGCCGTTATACCCTGTATTATGCAGTATTTTACAATTGTGGAGGGATGACATGTGCATCAGGCACGCACCACCACCATTGCCGGTGCTGTAACCGTTCTGAATGGTGAAGCCGTCCCATGTGGATCTTAAATTGAAATTGTCCGACTGGTAGAGCACCCGCTGGCTGTTCTGCCCGTCCAAGATGGTGGCGTGTGCGTCAAGGTCACGCAGATTGAGGTTGTAGTTGTCATCCTCATTGCCCACGAAACCGCCATACACGTTGATGCCATCCGCCATCGTGAAGGCGCTGGCGGAAACGCTGTCGCCGTAGTAGGTGCCTTGGGCCACCCACACATCCGGCGCATGTCCGAAAGTCCTCCGAATGGCCGCTGCGGTACTCAACGCCCAGTTGAGGTCACTGCAGGCGTCCGCCCAACTCGATCCGGTGCCCGTTCCGTTTGTCGTGACGTACAGCTTGGAATAGTTTCTCGGCATTGTGGTGAACGTGATTTCCTTCCAATTGCTCGCCTCGGAGGAGCACAGCGAGCGGATGCGCACATTGTATCGAGTGTTGTGCATCAGCCCGGTCAGAAGAACCGTGTTGGAGGCTGTGGTGGGCAACGGGATATACTGGTCGCTGTCGGCACGCTTGTACTGCATCTCCCGTCCGATGGCCCCGTTACCGGATGCGATGGTGAATTGCGCCGAGGAGTCCGTCACATTCGTCACGATAACGTTGGCACGGTCGCAACCGTCGGAGATGCACCGGCCCGGCAACCAGATGTTCATCCGGTAACCATTGCGCGAAGCGGACGTATATGGATTGGCCGGATCATCGTTCATGTTATCACTATAGTGGTACAGACTGCTGTTGCTTTCTGATTGATGCCCGTAAAAATGGGCGTAACTACTCTCATAACTGCCCGTGTTGTCGTCAAAAACCACCACCAAATTGTCGGTGCCGTTGTAGGCGAAAGTGGTGTCGAACGGAATGGTGAACCAATAATTCTCCCCATTGTTGTTGAATGTGATGGTTCCGGAATAGACCTTGGTAAGATCGGCCAACGGCACCCAGTCACCACTAGTGGAGAAGGAACCTTTTTCGGTATGCCCCAAATAGATGTCCATCAAACGACTCAAGGATGAAGAGTAAAAATACTGCACCGCTATCTGGTTGATATCCCGTACACCGCCGATTTCATTTGCCCTGTAAATCTGCTGGGAGTAGCTGTACTTGTAGTAAGGATTTGTCGGCAAGTAATTCATTCCGTTAGTTGTGTTGCCGATGACGATAGGCTCCGTGTTCCCTCCCAAACATCCCGTGGAGAACGATCGGGTGATATAACCGGAAAAGCCGTCGCTACAGAGGGCGCGCACACGCACCTGATACTTCGTTTGCTGCTGCAATCCTGTCAGCAAGAAATGCTCTTCGGTGAGGTTGTTCGTGGCAACTATCCAGTTCGTGGCGGTATCAGCCTTGTACGACAGTTCATAGGCGGAAGAATTGTCGGAAACAGGCGGCATCCATGTCACAAAAGCGGAACTGCCCATGATATCCGACAGCTGAAGCCAACGCGCACTGCAAGTGTCCATGTAGTTGACCGTGAAGGTGGTTTTGGGAATGAAATTCTGAGTATACGCATAGGTAATGGCAGAAACACTATTGCTATTATTACCATAAATACTGCTAGATGAAGAATATATCCCATAAAAATAGGCTGTTTTGTAATTTCCCACAGTTTCTGTGGCGATTTCCAAAAGCAAGTTTCCCCCTTCGTAAAGGAACGGATGGTCAAAGTGGATAGTCAGTGTGCTGTCGGGTGAAATCGCCATCGTACCCGTGTAAAGGGTCGTCATAGGATCGGTGAGATAGTCCCTTATAGCAAATACTTCGGTATTTGTGATACCCAATTTCACTTTAAAGGTGGCTGTCCACGCCTCCGCAGGCAATGTCCTCAGGTAAAAGGTGATAGCGGAGATTTCCACATTCTCCATTTCTTTCAACATGGAGGCTGGATACACCACCTGCTCCCGAATGTACTCATTCATATACATGCCATATAGGGGTATGGCACTATTAGAAACCGTACTATCAGCCACTGTGACAGCGGTTTGGGCCGACAAGGCTTGGGTTATTAAAAGGATTAGAACAGCGAATAGAGGTATAACTTTTTTCATAAGCACAATATCTGATTATCCACGTTGCAAAAATACAAATAAATTAGTTTTTTTGCCACATTAGTTATGTCAAAATCATTATTTTTGCAGCCAAAATCCGAAAGAATGAAAAAGAATCGAATATACCTGATAACGGCAGCCATTTTGGTGGTTATCTGTTTGATTATAATACTGTTTAAAACAGGTGTGCTGCACGGCTCCGGCCAAAATATCAAGTCCGACTTCTTTGCCGTGAAGGACACGGCTAACATCACCAAGGTCTTCATCGCCGACATGAACGGGGAAACGGTCTTGCTCACCCGCAGGGACAACAGATGGTATGTGCAGGATTCCATAGCCGCCCAACCCTCCAAAATCAACGTACTCCTCTCCACCATCCACAACATCACATTACAGCAGATAGTGGCCAAAAGCGCCCAGTCCAACATCAACAAGATGATGTCGGTGAACGCGGTGAAGGTGGAAATCTATCAGAATGCCCCCAAGTTCAAACTCTTCGGCATCCGCTTTTTCAACAAGGAACGGCTGGTGAAAACCTACTATATGGGTCCCGCCACCATGGATAATATGGCCAACTTCGCCATTCTGGAAGGCTTCGACGAGCCTTGCATCGTGCATATACCGGGCTTCCGCGGATTTCTCACTCCCACCTTCTCGTTCAAACCCGTAGAGTGGTACAACTGTGACCTGTTCGAGACCAAGATCACTCGCATCAAAACACTGACCGTGCGTGACTACGACCATCCGGAAGAATCCTTCACCGTAGAAAAATCCGGCCCCCGTTTCTTCTCCCTGTATAATTACCAACATCAGCAGATTGCCGAATATGACACGATGAAACTGCTTGATATGCTCTCTGAATTTCGGGATAAGAATTATGAAACGTTTGTCGATTATCTGTCGGATGCGGAACGCGACAGCATCATCCAATACAACCAGTTCAGAACCATTATCTTAGTTGATGTGAACGACAAGGAAACCCGCCTTGATATGTATCGCAAGCTTACCCCCGATGTCATGTATCTGGATGCCATTGTGGGACGGGAAAACCAGGATGAGAATGCGCCGTACAACCGCGACAAGTTCTATGCCGTGCTGAACGGACAGACAAAAAATCTGGTGCAATGCCAGTATTACCATTTCGACCGGCAGATGCAGCCTCTTTCCTACTTTTTGAAACAAAAATAATCACTATTTCGTGACAGAAGACGAACTCTATATGCGGCGATGCCTGCAGTTAGCCTCATTAGGCTTGGGCAGCGTGCAGCCCAACCCGATGGTGGGCGCTGTAATCGTGCATAATCACCAAATCATAGGAGAAGGCTATCATCATCAGTACGGGCAGCCCCATGCCGAAGTGAATGCCATCGCCTCCGTGCCCGACAAGTCCCTACTCAGAAAATCCACCCTGTATGTAAGTCTGGAACCCTGCTCCCATTGGGGCAAAACGCCACCCTGCGCCGACACCATCATCCAACACGGAATCCCTCGCGTGGTGGTGGGCGTGCGCGACTGCCACGACAAAGTCAACGGCGCAGGCCTCCAAAAGTTGATCGATGCCGGAGTGGACGTGACCTTTCCCGTATGCGAAGCGGAATGTCGCGAACTGAACCGCCGTTTTTTCACTTTCCATCAAAAAAAAAGACCCTATGTCATCCTCAAATGGGCGCAAACCGCTGACGGATTCATGGATGTTGACCGCACCGATGCCTCACAAGTGCATGATTATTGGATTACCAATGAGGCTTTAAAGGTGATTGTCCACAAATGGCGGAGCGAGGAGGATGCCATTCTGGTCGGCTATCGGACCATGCTCAACGACAAACCCCAGCTCACCAACCGGCTCTATCCTGGCAAGAGCCCGCAACGTTTTGTGATGCAGCGGGGTGAAGAAATCCTTTCGGAACTCCCCTATACAACGGTGCCGGAAGATGTGGAAGCGTGTTTGCAGATGCTGTACGACCGTCGTGTCCAATCCGTCATAGTAGAGGGTGGCCGTTGTACGCTGGATAGATTTATAAAAGCAGGGTTGTGGGACGAAGCAAGGGTACTGGTCGGCAGCCAATGCTGGGGCCAAGGTCTCCCCGCCCCGTCATTGCCGGAGCAACCCTACCGGACAGAATCAATAGACCATAATTCAATATTGTATGTTCGAAGACACCTATAAAACGATTGCGGCACCGTCCGTGGGCAGCTACAGCGAGAAACGCAGCAAGTTCCTGGCCTATGCCTTCCCCGTGCAGACGGAGGCGCAAGTCAAAGAACGTATCACGGAAATCCAGAAAAAGCACAATGATGCGCGACACCATTGCTATGCCTACATCCTCGGCCCTAACAAGGATGCGTACCGCATGAACGACAACGGTGAGCCTTCCGGCACGGCGGGCCGCCCCATCCACGGACAGCTTCTCTCCAAGGATTTGACCAACACATTGGTAATAGTAGTACGTTATTTCGGTGGTATTAAATTGGGAGTCAGTGGGTTGCAAAACGCATACAAGATTGCCGCCAAAGAAGCATTAGATGCCGCCACCATCATCGAAAAGACCATTGATGAGGTTTATAATGTCACCTTCGAATATTTGCAGATGAATGCTGTCATGCAGCTAATGAAAGACCCCTACGTGACGATTCTGCAGCAACAGAGCGATTTGAACTGTACGATACGTTTCTCCATCCGCCGCCGCGAGGCCGATCGGATAGTAGAGGCCCTAAAAAAAGTGGGAACCGTAACGCTGGTTTAGTGCCGTTGTTTCCTTTTTAATACTCGTAATACACCATGAAACGGAAGCCAAAACCCTGCATGGGATAATTGCGAATGACTTCGTAATTTTTATTCGACAGGTTAAGCAATTCCAGTTTGAGACCTAATGTGGAGGCTTTGATGGGAATATCGTGGCTGAGGATGATGCTGTGGTCCCGATAGCCAGCCACCTCGTTGGCTGGAATGTTCTGCCCCAACGCATAGCGTTTTCCACTAGCAACAAGAGAATAGGTAACTGTAATCCAAGGAGTTTGCACACCTATGCCCGCCGATCCCGACCACACCGGCGTGTAGGGAATCTGATGGTTGAAGGTTTTGCTCGTCGGGTCAGTGCGGTCAATGGCTTTTTGAAAGGTGACATTGCCGTTGGGCCGGAGATAAAATCCTTTTGCCATGCGCCACTGCATCCGCAGGTTCCACTCCGCCCCGAACACATACACTTTGCCATAGTTGAGCATCGTCCAGGAAAAGAGATTGCGGGAAGGAAACGCCACTATCTTATCCTTTACAATATTATAATAACCGTCCAAAGACGTGGAGAGCTGCACCTTGCCCGCACACAACAACGGCTGGTCCAACACCAACCCGATATTCATCTGGTGCGTCTTTTCCGGTTTCAGATTGATATTTCCTACTTCTCTGTAATACAGATCATTGAAGGTGGGCATTCGAAAGATGTTCTTGTAAAACGCCCGCAGTTTCAAATCTTTCACCAATCTCACGGAAAGCCCGATGGCAGGTGCTAGGTGAATGTATCGATGCACATCCACCTCCTGCACTAAGTTGTTGACCGTGGTCAGCAGCAAGAATCCGTTTACCGTGAACCGGTCGTTGCGGAAAACGCCGGAAAGCGAAGTCTGCGTGGTGAACCTCGCAGGATGAGCATAATCGATATTATTAGCATACAATATGTTATAAACCAAATCATTGGATAGGGCAAAACGAAGACTCGTCTTACCTCCGCGCAACAATGTGTCGGTGAGAGGGGAATACTGGACCGTTTGCGACAGAAAACCCTCATACTGCCGGTAATGGTTGTCCAAATAGCCTTCCGCATTCAGATACTCGGGGTCATAATAGTGCGTATAGTCATAATTAGCCTTCCCGTTGGCCTGATACGCCCATTTTTTTCCAAAATATTTGTGATAATGGATCTGCCCGAAGGTGTTCCGGTTCCCGAGGCGCTGCGAGGCATCCAAATTGTAATAGATGGTGGCCGAGGGCAGTCCGCGTTCGGAATCGTAATAGTACCACTTCACCGAAAGTTGTTGGGTGTGATCCAGCTGAAGCAGCAGATTGGCTTCCGTATTCCAAACCAAAACATCGGAATTCTGTCTCCGTTCCCATGAAGTGCTGTCTGTAATTCCTCCATAATGAAGCAGATACGGATAATTTCCTTTGGAGCGGGTAAAACCTGTCAAAAAATTCAGCAGAACATGACGTTGCGGTTTTTTCGAACTTTCCCAGTAGGAAATCCCCGACACCTGCGGCACCACCAACCCGTAGGAGCCGATGGTTAGGGAGGTTTTCAAGCTAAAAGGTCGTTTGGGGATAGTGTTCAGGATGCGGACGGAAAGCAGACTGCTGTGGGAGAAGAGGCTTGCCGGTACGAAGATGTCCTCTAACACGCCAGTGGTCAGGGTAATGGACGACACATTGGTGAGGGATAGCTTCCCGATGTCGATTTGGCCGGTTTGGCAGTCGGTGAGGGGGATTCCGTCGTAGGCCACGCCTGTATGCTGGGTACCGAGGCCGCGCACGGCCACCGTCTTCATGCCGCCGGTGCCGCCGTAGTCGCGCACCACCACTCCGGACATGAATTTCAGTGCGTCCGACAGTTGCAGCGACGGCGTTTGGGCTATCTGTTTGGCTGTCAGCATCTGTACTGTGGCCGGACCCGTGGCGATGCGCGTGGTCTGCGCGCTCTCGATGTTCACCTCGTCCAAGCGGGTGGCCCGCGTGCTGTCACGCCCCGGCTGTGCCCACGTGCGCACGGACAAAAAGAAAACCAGGCTGACAACCATCAGCCCGATTTTCCGGAAAATATGACTTTTAAATGTGTTCAATGGATGTTTTTACACATATTTGTTGCCAAAATCCACCTGCACATCCGTCACATACTGGCGGATCTGTTGCTCTTCGGATTTTTTGCAGATCAGGAGCACATCATTATTCTCCACCACAATGTAATCCTCCAAGCCTTGGACCACCACCACCTTGTTTTTCGGCACGTGGATGATGCACTTCTCCGTGTCGTAGGTCTTCACATGGTTGCCCACGATGCTGTTCTTATGAGCGTCTTTGGCGCGGAGTTCGTACAGCGAGCCCCATGTTCCCAAATCGGACCATCCGAAGTCGGCAGCTATAACTTTCACGTTCTGTGCATGTTCCATAACACCATAGTCAATGGAGATGCTGCGGCAGATTTGGTAGATCTGGTCTATGAAGTCCTCTTCCTTGTCCGTACCGTACAGCCCTTCGCCCTGTTTGAAGAGTTCGTCCACATCGGGCAGGAAGGTTTCGAAGGCCTTTTGGATGGTGGGCAGCGACCACATGAAGATGCCGGCGTTCCACAGGAAATCGCCGCTCTGCAGGAAGCTCTTCGCCATTTCCAACTCCGGCTTTTCCGTAAAGGTCTTTACCGCATAGATGGTGGCGTTCTTGTCGTAGCTGCGGTCCTCGTCGTATTGGATGTAGCCGTAGCCCGTGTTGGGCGACGACGGGCGGATGCCGATGGTGAGCAGCCAGTCGTTGTGGGAGGCAGCCTCCAAGCCCTGTTCAATGACACGAGTGAAGACATCCTCCTTCAGGATCACGTGGTCCGACGGGGCCACCACGATGGTGGCGTTCGGGTTGCGGGTCCGAATCTTGTAATTGGCATACGCGATGCAGGGGGCGGTGTTCCGGCGGTAGGGTTCCAGGATCACCTGCTCTTCCGCTATCTCCGGCAGCTGCTGCAGGGTGATGTCCTTATAGGCTTTGCTGGTGACAATGTAGATATTCTCTTTGGGGCAAATCTGCGTAAACCGACTGAACGTTTTCTGAATCAGTGTTTTACCTTCTCCTAAAATATCAATAAACTGTTTGGGGGTGGAGCTGTTGCTCATGGGCCAGAAGCGTGCGCCGACGCCACCAGCCATAATGACGCAATAGTAATTCGGGTTTATCATATATATGTTGTCTTTTTATTTATTGTTGAGCCGCACGGCCGTTTTTGTTGAGCCGTACGGCCGTGCGGCTTTACCTTTTATTCGTTCAACGCTTTCACGCCAGGAAGTTCCTTGCCCTCAAGGTATTCGAGCATGGCGCCGCCGCCGGTGCTGATGTAGGACACGAAATCGCCCAGGTCGTATTTGTTGATGGCCGCGATGGAGTCGCCGCCGCCGATGACGGAGTAGGCACCCGCCAGCGTGGAGGCCGCCACACTGATGGCTACCGCCTTCGTACCCTTGCTGAACTTCTCTAACTCGAACACGCCCACCGGACCGTTCCACAGGATGGTCTTGGAATTTTTCAGTACCTCGGCAAAGCTGCGCTGCGTTTTCGGGCCGATATCCAAACCTTCCCAGTTGTCGGGAATGTTGTTGTCTTCCGTCACTAAAACGTTGGCGTCATCGCCGAACTTGTCGCCGCAGATGGTGTCGAGACGGCAATAGAAGTTTTTGCCGGATTTCTTCACTTGTTCCAGAATGTCCTTGGCCACGGGCAGCATGTCGGGCTCGAACAAAGAGTTGCCGATGGTGTAGCCCATGGCGGCGAGGAAGGTGTAGCTCAAGCCACCACCCACGATGAGGTTGTCAACCTTGGGAAGCAGGTTGGTGATGATGTTGATCTTGGTGGAAACCTTGGAACCGCCGATGATAGCGGTAAAGGGTTTCTCGCCACCGTTGAGTACGGTTTCCAGGCTCATCACCTCATTATAAAGCAGATAGCCGGCAAAGGCCTTGCCCGGGAAATAACGGGCGATGGTGGCGGTGGAGGCGTGCTCGCGGTGGGCAGTGCCGAAGGCATCGTTCACATACACATCGCCCAAGCGCGCGATGGCTTTGGCAAAATCCGGATCGCCTTTCTCCTCTTCAGCGTGGAAACGGAGATTCTCCAACATGGCGATGGAGCCGGGCTTCAGTCCGGCAATGATGGAAGCGCAGGAGTCGTCCAGCACGTCGCCGGCGAAAACAACCTCCCGACCGAGAATTTCAGAAACCGTCGGCACGATGTGACGCAGGGAGTATTTGTCGTTGGCCTCGCCCTTGGGACGGCCCAGGTGCGACATCAGGATGACGGTGCCGCCATCGTTGAGGATTTTCCCCACCGTCTCCTTGGTGCGGACGATGCGGGTGACGTCGGTCACGTTGAACTGGTCATCCAATGGAACGTTATAGTCCACGCGGATAAGCACTTTCTGGTTGCTGAAATTGTACTGGTCAATAGATTTCATAATGATTTTAATTTTGATTTTATAATGATGATAAATTTCTTTGTTATGTTCTCTTTTGTCAGACCGCCACCTCCGCCTTAATGTGCGGGTGCGGGTCGTAGCCTTCCAGTTGGAAATCCTCGTAATGGAAATCGAAGATGTCCTTCACGTCAGGGTTGATGCGCATGACGGGCAGCGGGCGCGGGTCGCGGGTGAGCTGTAACTTGGCCTGCTCCACGTGGTTGGAGTAGATGTGGGCGTCGCCTAACGTGTGGATGAACTCCTTGGGCTTCAAGCCGCACACCTGGGCCACCATCATGAGCAGCAGTGTGTAGGAGGCGATGTTGAACGGAACGCCAAGAAAGACGTCGGCGCTGCGCTGGTACAGCTGGCACGAGATCTCCCCGTTGTTGACATAAAACTGGAACAGCACATGGCATGGCGGCAGCGCCATCTTGTCAATCTCCCCCACATTCCACGCGCACACCATCAGTCGTCGCGAGTCGGGATTGGCCTTGATTTGCTGGATCAGCTGCGTGATCTGGTCCACATGGCCGCCATCGGGTGTGGCCCACGAGCGCCATTGCTTGCCGTAAATCGGACCCAGGTCGCCATGCTCGTCCGCCCATTCGTCCCAAATCGACACACCGTTGTCCTTCAGATAGCGGATGTTAGTGTCGCCCTGCAAAAACCAGAGCAACTCATAGATGATGGAACGCAAATGCAGCTTCTTGGTGGTCAACAAAGGAAAGCCCTCCGACAAATCGAAGCGCATCTGATGGCCGAAAATGCTGTACGTGCCCGTACCCGTACGGTCGGATTTGTACGAGCCTTTTGTCAAAATGGTGCGGAGAAGGTCCTGGTACTGTTTCATAAACGGGAATTTTTAGGCTTCAAGACTTTCCAACATATCCAAAACATTGTCAAGATAGGAGACTTCCGCTTTCTCAATCTGTCCCTGGTCGGCCAAATGGGCAATTTCCGAATCGATGGGCATCTGGGCCAACAGCTTGATATTGAACTCCTCGGCCACCTCTGCAGCATGACTTTCGCCAAACACGCTAATCTTCTCGCCGCAGTGGGGGCATGTCGCATAACTGTAGTTCTCCACTAATCCCAATACCGGGATGTTCATCATGCCGGCCATATTCACCGCTTTACTGACAATCAAGGAGACCAGATCCTGCGGGGAGGTCACCATGATGATGCCGTCCACGGCCATGCTCTGGAACACGGTCAGGGGCACGTCGCCGGTGCCGGGAGGCATGTCCACGAAGAGGTAGTCGATATTGTCCCAGATCACATCGGTCCAAAACTGTTTTACAATACCGGCGATCATCGGTCCACGCCAGATGACGGGCGTTTTCTCGTCACGGGTGAGCAGATTTGAGGAGATGACCTGGATGCCGGTTTCGCTTTCCACCGGCAGCGCACCGTCCTCATTGCCCGTGATCACCGTGTGCAGGTTGAACATTTTGGGGATGGAAGGTCCTGTGATGTCGGCATCCAAAATGCCCACCCGATAGCCTTTGCGGCGGAGGTGGACAGCCAACAGGGAGGTGACGGAACTCTTGCCCACGCCGCCCTTTCCGCTGACGATGCCGATGACTTTCTTAATATGGCTTTTCGGATGCGGATTCTCGCGCAAGTCCTTTTTCTCGCAATTCTGCTGACTGCAATGGGCGCAGTCGTGATTACATTCTGACATAAAAAATGAAGTTTAAATTTAGAGCGGCAAAGATACGGAAATAATCAACAAGAAGGGGTGTGCTAAAACACACCCCTTTTGTTTTAAAACGGAAGATCGTCCGTATCCTGTTGCAGCGGCTCATAGGTGGGCTCGGGTGCGGGCGGCTGCGGTGCCGATGCCTGCGCATTTTGCACCTGCGTGGCCACCGGGGTGCTTTCGCCCTCGTTCTTCGAACCCAGCATGGTGAAGGTGCTGGCCTCTATCTCCGTGATGTAGCGTTTCGAACCGTTCTCGTCCCAGCTACGGGTGCGCAATTTGCCCTCCAGGTAAATCAGCTTGCCCTTCGTCAGATACTGCTCCGCCTTCTCCGCCAGATTGCGCCAACAGACGATGTTGTGCCACTCCGTATTCTCGATACGGTTTCCGTTCTTATCCTTGTAAATCTCCGATGTTGCCATCGTGAAGGATGCTCTCTTCGACCCTGTTTCAAAGGTCCTCATGTCGGGATCCTTACCTAACCGACCAATCAAAATAACTTTGTTAACTCCTGACATAATTTTTAGTTTTTAAATTCGCCGCAAAGATATAAAAAATTTTGATATAATAAATCATTTTTAATAAAAAATTATTTTGATGCTAATTTTAACAATTGATTGTTAAAATTGACAAAGGTATAATCAAAATAATTTTTCCACAAACTCCTCTTTTTTGTACCTTTGCCGCCTCATAAAAAACACCCAACTAACAACTAACTTATTATAAATTAGAAAATTAAAATAGAAGATATTATGAAAAAAATTAGTGTTTTTCTTCTTTTTACCATCTTGATTGCCGGCGCGTTGTTCCAAACTAACGCCCAAGCTCCGTATAAACACAGCCTCGGTGCCACTTTGGGTACCACGCAGGCGGTGTCGTACAAGACGTTCCCAACCGACCATTTCGCCATCCAATTGGATTTGGGTACCAAATATTGCTACGTTTATGGAACACACACCTGGTCGTTCGAACTCGCCCCGAACTTCATGTACGAGGGTCGCCTTTATAAGGGTTTGTACGGATTTGTAGGAGGTGGCGGTAGTATCGGCTACAATTGGCAGCCATTTCCTTGGCTACCGCGTGAGGGACAAAATGTGCATTGGGACCCCACGACCACCCCTTATTTGGTGAGCTATAATAACGGCAAAGCCGGATTGAACGGCTTTTTCGGATTGGAGTACAAGTTCGATATCCCGCTTACGTTGCAGTTTGATTTCCGCCCGGGTTATCGCTGCATCTTCATCCGTTATGTTGCCTCCCATATTTTCGATTGGGGCCTGAATTTTGGCGTGCGATATACATTCTAAAACGTTTTTTTTGTACTTTTGCACCCGCAAAACGGCCCCGTAGTTCAGCTGAATAGAACGTCAGATTCCGGTTCTGAAAGTCGTGGGTTTGAATCCCGCCGGGGTCACCAGAAAAGTCGGAATATTCCGGCTTTTTTTATGTTCCCAAATAAAAATCTTTCAAGATTAACCGTCCTTTCGAACGGAATCCTGAAAGATTTTTCCCAATAGTAAAAGAAGATTCGGAGATACTATCTCTTCACGATTTTTCCGGTTTGACTACCGGCTTTCAGAATGTAGATGCCGGCCGGAAGGTCCTGCATGTTGATGCGCACCTGTGTGTCAGCGGCCACACCCGACCAAACAAGTTGGCCAAAAGCGTTGCACAATGTCACCGTTTCGCCCATGGGCACCTGATTGACATATAATGTGTTTTGGCACGGATTCGGGTAAGCGATCACAGAAGCATCGCCCGGGATTTCATGAATAGAAGATGGGGTCCAGCCATTCATGACGGCCACACCGCTGAAATCGAAACCGCCGGTGCCGTTATCCGTAAAGTTGGTAGGATAGGGGTCATTGATGATGTGTCCATTCTTGTCGATGCTGGCGTACATCGGGTCAATAGTGCCCACCACATCCACAATGCGTACATGAGTGATATTGTTGATATCCAGGTTGCTGTAACCAGCCAATTCAGCTAAATCGAACGGGGTGCCCCAGCCCACCATATATTTGCCGGCCAGGTTTTTCAGGTTAGTGGCATCCACGCTTCCGGCATTAGCAATCTGTGTGGTTGTCTGCGTGTTGGACACGGACGGGAAGCGATAGAAATGCACACCGTCGGAGCTCACTTCCACAAAAGCCAACTCCAAGAACGTGCTGTTCAGGGCATTTTCAAACACAGCGAAATCATAACCTTCCCCATTGGAGATGGGTTGGTCGAAGGTTACGACAGCCACACCCTGGTCGCCCAAGCTCACCACATCCGCCGTTGACATGCTGGAGGGACCAACGCCGGCGCTTTCATTGCCGTAGAAAGCCATCATGGTGGGACTGGCAATGTCAAGGGGACCGCGTGTCACCGTACAGTTAGTGGCCCAGCCCAAAATGGCCGGGTTGTCGAACTTGATGGCTTGGCAGCCTTCCGAGCCCACAACGCCGTCAAATTGTTCCGTAGAAGAAGCCGGAAGAGCCACCGGCAGCACGGGATCCGTCCAGTAGGTCTGCCAATAGTCGTCCGTGACGCCGCACATCTCATCGCCGAATTTGATTACATCGCCGTTGGCCACTTTCTGCTGGTCATAGCCCAGCCAAGCCATGAATCCGTTGAGATTGTACAACCACCAGTTGCCCTGCAGGCTCAAGTGTTCATTGTCATCGTCAAAATGGATGTCATAGATCATGCCACTGCCGCCGGTATAGCTGAAGCGCGAGTCGTAGATGGCGATGGTTTGCAGCAGGTCGGCCACCAATGCGCTGTCGCCGTCATACATCACACCCCAAGCCTTGGTGGTGGAGGGGTTGCACCAGTTAACAGCCACAATGGCAGCGTTCTCGCCATTGCCCACCCAGTAATGGACATCGAGCTCATCGATGGAGGCATCCGTAATGCTCGGGTCGAAGGGATAGTAAAGCGTATGATTGGCCAACGAATCAGGACCACATGTCACCCAACTCGACCACATGGGGTCATTCGGTGAAACTTGCGTCAACTCAAAATAGTCGCCATTGGAAAGAGCATCACTCAACCCCGAGGCATACGCTCCGTTTACATAGTACATGGCCGAGCCATCGGGAATCTGATAATTGATTGTCCCATTGTTATAACCTATGGAGTTCAGCCATCCTCCTGTGGCGGAATAAACGAAATTGGGGTCAGCGGCAGCAATGGCATTGAACATATCAGCAATGGTGGCGCTGCCGTTAAAACGGTAGCCATAGGCGATACCAGCCGCATAATCAGCGCCGGCGGTATCCGTTGCGCAGAAGAAGAAGGCGGCCACTACCTCATTGAAGCCGGTGCCCACCCAGAAGCGGACATCGTTGGCGGAAGCTGTGCGCATGCCGCGCACGGGCTGGTTGGTCTGCATGTAATGCCGCACCTGCTCGTTTTGAGCGGAAAGACTAAATGCTGCAAATACAAGCAATAAACACATAAATTTTCTCATACTTTTTAAAATTTAAAAGTTAAACAATACGTCAATGTGTCATTGCTTTGGGAAAAGAGTACGGAGAGAACCGTTGCGGGCGTTTCTCGTGTAAGCCTACCTCCCGAAGCTGTGCACTATTTGCGACTTCCGGCAGGTTTTCTGACTTGCCCTCCCTCGGACCGAACCTTCCCATTGGGCGTACCAACAGTGGTTTTTGCAGGATGTCCGAGGCGGAAAAGGGCTTACAGCAGCGGGTACTGTACAGGATTTCCACCTGTTTCCCTCTCACGGCTCCCTTGCGGGAGACCGCTCACCGGAAATCGGCGGCAAAGATAGGATTTTTTGTGGAAATGTGTTATCTTTGCCAACCGAAGTTTTATTGTTTTTTTAACGCGTTTGACACGACTGTTTTTACACTATGGATATAGAAAAATACCTCGAAATCAGAAACGGACTGCCGGACTCCGTACAACTGATAGCGGTTTCCAAATTCAAGCCGGCAACCGACATCCAGACCCTTTACAATGAAGGGCAGCGGGCCTTTGGCGAGAACAAGGCCCAGGAGATGAAAGCCAAACACGAAATTCTGCCCAAAGATATCCAATGGCATTTCATCGGGCACCTCCAGACCAACAAGATCAAATACATCGCCCCATATGTGACGATGATTCACAGCATTGACAGCGAGGCTCTTTTGGTGGAGGTGGACAAACACGCCCGCAAGAACGAGCGCGTGATCCCCTGCCTGCTACAGTTCCACATTGCCGAAGAGGAGACCAAATTCGGATTCTCGTTCGAGGAGTGCGAAGCCATGCTCCGTGGCGACGTGTTCCCCACCCTGAAAAATGTGAAAATCTGCGGCGTGATGGGCATGGCCACCTTCACGGAGGATATGGGCCAAGTGCGGCGCGAGTTCCAACATCTGCACCAGATTTTCAACACACTGAAAGCCGATTTCTTCCAAAACAATGACGATTTCAAGGAAATTTCCATGGGCATGACCGACGACTATCCTATCGCCATCGAGGAGGGCAGCACCCTCATCCGCATCGGCAGCGCCATCTTCGGACCGAGAAACTATTAAATCAATAGCTATTGGCCATTAGCCATTGGCTATTTAACAAGCAAACACTATTATTTAATACATTATTTTATTAAACAAGCACCAATTAACTAAAAGCCAACGGCTAATAGCCAACTGCCATATGAAACCCAAACTTTTCCTGATAGACGCGATGGGCTTGATTTTCAGAGCCTATTATGCCATGATTAAAAGTCCGCGATACACCTCCAAAGGACTGAACACCTCCGCCATATTGGGCTTTACCAATATGTTTTACGAGATTATCAAGAAGGAGAAACCCACACACATCGCGGTGGCGTTCGATACGGGCGCACCCACGTTCCGCCACGCGGACTTCGAGAGCTACAAGGCCAACCGCGAGGCCACACCCGACGACATCGTCAACTCGGTGCCCTACATCCAACGCATCTTGGAGGCCTTCCGCGTCACGATGGTGGCCATGGACGGCTACGAAGCCGACGATGTGGTGGGGACGCTCGCCAAACACGCTGAAATTGAGGGTTTTGATGTTTTTATGATGACCTCTGACAAAGATTATGGCCAGTTAGTCTCCCCGAACATCAAGATGTACAAGCCTGGCAAGTTCGGCCAGCCAGCGGAGATTCTCGGGCCGGCAGAAGTCTGCGAAAAATACAAAATCAACCGGCCCGAACAACTGATCGATATGCTCGGACTGTGGGGCGACAGTTCCGACAACATTCCTGGCGTGCCCGGCATCGGACAGGTGCGCGCTCAGAAACTGTTAGCCAACTACGACACCATCGAGAATATGTACGCCTGCAACCTCGACAAGGACAACGAGAAAACCCGCGCACTCCTGCTCGAATACAAGGAGCAGGCGTTTTTATCTAAACAGTTGGCTACCATCATGATCGATGTGCCCGTGGAATATAATTTCGACGATATGGCCTACAAAGGTCCCGACCCCGCCAAACTGAAAACCATCTTCGACGAGCTGGAGTTCCGGGCTCTCTCCCAGCGCATCTTCACCGACCTGTCGCTGCAACCGCAGGCCCCGGCGGAAGTGGACCTCTTCAACCAAGGGGATGAAACCAGCCCCGAAACGTCATCCATTCCCCAGGAAAACATCTTGCCCGCCAACATCATCCCCATCGAATCCATAGACCAACTCCCCTTAGCCAACAGCCAACAGCCAATGGCCAATAGCCAATGTTACTTCGACTGGATCATGCAGGACGACAAAATCGCCGGCTTTGCCTTTGCGTTTGAAAACGATACTGCCTATTATCATTTGGTGGAAAGCGAACATCGTCATTATCAAAAACTTATAAACTGGATTTTCACCCAAAACCATACGGTGGTAACCTACGACAGCAAGCCCACCTATAAGTACCTGAAGACTTTTCGGGTGGAACCCACTGTCAGGATTTTCGATTTGCAGATAGCCCATTACCTCATCCAGCCGGAAAACCGTCACGACTTGGACCGGATGGCCGCATCTTATCTTTCTTATACATTTCAAAACAGCAAAAAAGAAATTCAAGACATTGCCATTGAGCGGATTTCCTGTTTTATAAAACTGCAACCTTTATTGGAGAAAGAGTTGCAGGACAGTGAATTAGTGCCTCTTTTCGAAAAAGTGGAGATGCCGTTGGTGCCCGTGTTGGCCGAGATGGAGCGCACAGGCGTGCGGGTGGATCCCGCTACGTTGCAGCAGAACTCCGCCACCATGGATGCAGAAATCAAAAATTTGGAAAGCCAGATTTACGACTATGCGGGTGTAACCTTCAACATTGGATCGCCCAAGCAGTTAGGTGAAGTTCTATTTGAAAAGATGGAGATTATCCACAATGCCAAACTGACCAAGAGCAAACAGTATCAGACCGGCGAAGAGGTCCTGCTGAAGCTGGCGCACAAGCACCCCATTGTGCCGCTGATTTTGGAATGGCGCAAGCTCAGCAAACTGAAATCCACGTACATAGACGCGTTGCCGCAGCTCATCAACCCCAAGACGGGGCGCATCCACTCCACCTTCACGCAGACCATCACCTCCACGGGACGTCTCAGCTCCGTGAATCCCAATTTGCAGAACATCCCCGTGCGCACGGAGCGCGGGCGCGACATCCGCAAGGCATTCGTACCTTCCGACGACGAACACGTCATCCTCGCCGCCGACTACTCGCAGATTGAGTTGCGCATTGTGGCACACGTGTGCGGCGACGAGCGCATGATCGAGACCTTCCGCCGCAATGAGGACATCCACGCGGCCATGGCGGCACACATCTACGGCGTGCCACAGGAAGAAGTGACCAAAGACATGCGGCGCGCGGCCAAGACCGTCAACTTCGGAATCCTCTACGGCATCTCTGCCTTCGGCCTCGCCGACCGGCTGCAGATTCCGCAGGCGGAAGCCCGTCAGCTGATCACCGACTACTACCACAGTTTCCCGAAAATCACAGACTATCTGAACAATACGCTTGACTTCGCCCGCGAACACTTATACGTGGAAACACTTCTCGGACGCAGACGCTACATCCGCGACATCAACGCACAGAACGGCATCCTGCGCAAGGCGGCGGAACGCAACGCTATCAACGCCCCTATCCAGGGCACCGCCGCCGACCTCATCAAAATTGCCATGATCAACATCCAGCACGACATGGACGAACATCATCTGCAAAGCAAGATGATCCTGCAAGTACACGATGAACTGGTGTTCGATGCCCGCAAAGATGAATTGGAAATCCTGAAACCCATCGTCCGGAACAGGATGAGCGGATCCATGCAACTGTCGGTACCGTTAGATGTAGATATGAATGAGGGCGCCAATTGGTTCGAAGCTCATTAAAATGTTATTTTTCATCTGTTATTCATAGCGACACGCCATGAGTTATTATAGAGACGCGTCATGGAACGTCTCTACATACGGCAATTCTTGTGCCTGTGTATATTCAAATTTTGTGTACCTTTGCCGCCTAAAAATAATCAGATGAAACCCTTAATTGCTCCTTCCCTGCTCTCCGCCGATTTCGGCCATTTGGAAAAAGATGTACAGATGTTAAACCGCTCGCAAGCCGACTGGATACACCTTGACATCATGGACGGCGTGTTCGTGCCCAACATCTCCTTCGGGATGCCCGTCATCAAGGCCGTGCGCCAGCTGTCGGAAAAACCGTTGGACACCCATCTGATGATTGTGCAACCCGAACGTTACATCCACACTTTCAAGGAGTTGGGGTGCGACTTGCTAACCGTCCACTGGGAGGCTTGCACGCACCTGCATCGCACCATTACCCAAATCAAAGAGGAGGACATGCTGGCTGGCGTGGCCCTCAACCCGCACACGCCGATTTCCGGATTGGAAGACATCATCAATGAAGTCAACTTAGTGCTTATCATGTCGGTAAACCCCGGCTTCGGCGGACAGAAATTCATCGAACGGTCCTTGCACCGCATCAGCGAGCTACGCGAAATGATCGAGCGCAACCACTCGGAAGCGCTGATAGAGGTGGATGGTGGCGTGAACCCTGACAACATCGCAGCCATCGTGAAGGCCGGTGCCGATGCCGTGGTAGCCGGCAATGCCGTTTTCAAATCCGATGATCCCGAACTTACGATTCAAAATCTTAAAAAATTATCATAATGAAAAAATTTTTCCTGTTTGCTTTATGCTTCGCCCTCTTTTTGGGAACCTACGCCCAAACGGTTACCTATCAGGATATTCAGCAGCAAAAATCCGCGAAAGAATTGACCGGACGTAATAGCGGTGATGAGATTTCGGCATACGTTGCCTCCAATGGCATCACCTACAGAAAAGGGTCATCCATCACTTACGGTTATCCCACCAATGGTAAATATTACCTTTATTTTAAGGATGTTACCGGAAGCTGGGTGGGTACCCTGACAGAAGATTCCAACAATAGCAACAACAACAATGCCGCCACCCATGCCGCCAATCAAGAGGTGTATGAGCGTGTTTCCAACCGTGCCGGCGGTGTGGCCACCATCAAGAAAATCATTTGCCAGCCGGTGGATCCCTTCAACCGGAAAACCAGCGGTTGCAAAATCTATCTTGTGCTGAACCGCGGCGGCCTGGCCTGTATCAACTTCGAGGAGGCCCTCGCCACCAACGAAATCATCACCAAAGCCAATCCCGAAGATGCTGCCTCCGATGCAGCCATGCAGGAATTGAAGAAATGGAAGGAAAAACTCGACCTTCAAATCATCACACAAGAGGAATATGATGCCAAGAAGGCGGAATTGATGAAAGTAATAAAATAATTATGGCTACTGAGAAAAGAAGCACAGCTTATAGCATGTTCGTTATCGGATCCCTGTTTTTTGTCTTCGGATTCGTAACATGGTTGAACAACATCCTAATCCCTTACATGCGCACGGCTTGCGAACTCGAGACGCAGGTGCAGGGCTACTTGGTGACGTTTGCCTTCTACATCGCCTACTTTGTCATGTCGATTCCATCATCTTTTGTGTTAAAAAAGACGGGCTACGGCAACGGCATGGCGTTGGGCTTGATTGTCATGGCCGTAGGATGTATGATGTTCATCCCCGGGGCGCAGTTGCGCAGCTATCCGATCTTCCTTATCGGCCTGTTTCTGCAGGGCAGCGGGCTTTCGCTGTTGCAGACCGCCAGCAACCCGTATGTCACGGTTATTGGTCCTGTGGAATCCGCTGCGCGCCGCATGAGCGTGATGGGCATCTGTAACAAGGTGGCTGGCATGATTGGTATCTTGTTGTTATACAGAGCGTTGTTTGCCGGCAAGGAACAACTTATCGAAGATATCAAAACGGCTGCCAACGGTCCTGCCAAAGAGCAGATGCTGCAGCAGCTCTCTAACGGGGTTATCCTGCCCTACCTCATCATGACCGGCGTGCTCATAGCGTTGGTTCTTTTTATCAAAGCCGCCAAACTTCCTGAAATACAAGAAGAAGAGGAGAGTGAGGAGAGTCAGAGGAGTATTTTCAGCTTCCCGTACATGTGGTTGGGCGTGTTGGCCATTTTCTTCTATGTGGGTGCGGAAGTCATTGCCATCGACACCCTCATCGGCTACGGCGACTTTTACGGCATTCCCACGGAGATATCCCACTATTTCGGTGTGTATGCGCTGGTGGCCCTGTTGGTTGGGTACATCTGCGGCATCATCTTCGTGCCGAAGTTCATTTCCCAGCGTACGGCCTTGATTATCCAATTGTGCACCGCCACGCTGCTTACGGTGGTGGCATTAAGCACGCACGGGTTGTTCTCCATTGTGGCCATTATCTGTTTGAGTTTTGCCCATGCCATCATGTGGCCGGCTATCTGGCCGTTGGCCATTCACGATTTGGGCGGGCACACTAAGTTCGCCTCCGCGTTATTGGTGATGGCCATCGTGGGCGGAGCCGTCATGCCGCTGATATACGGCCGGTTGGCGGATGTTTCCAACCCGCAAAACGCCTACGCCATCCTGTTCGTCTGCTACGCCTACATCCTCTTCTTTGCCACGGTGGGGTGTAAGATTACAAAGAAAGAGTAGGGTTTGGCCGTTAGCTATTAGCTGTTGGCATTCGTTTTGCGATTTGCAGTTTTCGGTTCTCCGTTCATTGGCCCCCAAAAAAACGCCGTTAGGCGTTGCATATCTGTAGGAATAGGGCCGCCGCACACATCAATGCCCCGATTAGGGGCAAAAGCCCGGTAGCCGTGGGGTATCGGACCACGGGACAAATGATAACGTTGGGGAATTTTCGCGGCGCGGCAGGCGTGTGCCACGAAGAAAAGGTGTGCCCGCCGCGAAAGGCATACATGTGCGAAATGGCAAGAGCATTTTTCCGGACCATTTTTTCATTTGTTGGACAAAAAGGTGAAAATTTCATCTTTTTGGGGTGAAAATCCGATATATGGGGTGAATGAAGAAAATATTTGACGAAAAGTGAGGGTACCCTCACTTTTTTCAGGCCCATTTTCGGAAATAAATGTATATCTTTGTCGCACGTTTTCTCCAACTATTAAGTTTAGAGTTGAGAGTTTATAGTTTAGAGAAAAACCAATCCCCAAATTCCTAACACCCAACTCCCCCTTAACTCCTTAGCTCCTTAACTTCTTAATTATAACATTAAACCTCCAAACACATGAAAAAGCAAACCCTTTTCCTCGCCCTCCTGTTTTTTTTGTTGTCGTTCGGAAATTCATTGTACGGACAAAAAGAGAACAAACATAGATCAAGTGTGTCCTGCCTTCTATCGGCACAGAGTTACACACAAATATTCAGCGATGAGTTCCAGCATGTGACACTGAACGGGGAGAAAGCTGTAAATTTTGTTAAACATTCGATAAGGACTGATAGTACGGATAAATACACATTTAGTGCGGGCTTAATTTATTCTTTTGTCGGAGGTGGACCAACTATCAAATACGCCATTGCCCAAAATTGTGTTTTTCAAACGGATTTAGTAGGAAAGTTCTTCATAAATCAAATGTCATTCGGGAATGGTTTCATTGTTTATATACATGAAATCTCCCAAAATTTCATGTATCAGCGAAAATTTTCAGAAAAAAACGATGTGGCATATTATTATATGATTGGAGGAGGTCTTTCCGGAGGGGTGTCTCTATTCCGACCTCTTCTTTGGAAAATCGGGACTTATCCGTTTTTGGGAGTGGAATTCGCCTTGAAAAACAAAAAACTATCATTTCAAATTGATGTTAGACCGGGGTATGGTTTGTTGTTGAAATCCGGAAAAGCGAAACCATCTCGTATTTACGGCGACACTTTTCAGTTTCTCTATAAATTTCTTTTCTACGTAAACCCTCCTGAACAATTCCCCTATCATGGGTATGACATAAGTGTGAATTTTGCAGTCAGATTTTGTAAAATTAAATAAACAAAACATGAAAAAAAATATTGTTATACAAATTTCAGTTTTATTTTTGGTACTCACTAGTACCTCTGCGCAGACCTACACTCAGGCTTTTGACAGCGTCTTTGCCAATGTGAGCAGGGCTGGGGCAAATACAGGAATACTCTATGAACGTGTTCTGCCATTTGCCAATCTAACCAATTTCAACTCCTTGTTATCCAATCCAGACACCAGCAATTGTTCACATTTTTTCAGAGCTGCAAATGAACTTCGACGTGCAACATTCAATTTGCCATGTCCCATTGCTCCCAAAGATAGTATCTTAAAAATCTGTGAATCAGATCCTGATTTGATTCAAATTGGAATGTTGCATTTTGATATTAACACTTTTGACACCAATATGTTACATCAAAAATTATTTTTTGATGGAGATAGCATCCTACAAGAAGACACTTCTGTCTCTGGATCTTTGTATAATGAGGAAATGCTTTTTGTGGCTTCTCCTTTAAGAAGCATCATAAACACAGATAACCCTCGGTTTTACTGTGTGGATTGCATTTATTCCTATTCATATTAACAAAAATTATTCAAATAATTATGGGAATTCGAGTCCAGATGTTGCTCCTGGAGGTTCCTATGACACTTTTGATCAGGTTTATAAGGCATTAAAAAAAATACCCATTGTTGGTGCCCTTACTAATGTGTCAATTAATCACAGAACTCATTGTTTCATGCCCATCACCAGCACGTTGGACATCAGCGGTAACATGAACTACTGTACAGACATATCCACTCGGGATTTGGTTGCGAAAGGTTTAACTCCGTTTGACAGTTATACTGGAGTTATTGACAGTAATATGGAACATGTTACATTCAATCAGAATATCTTCAATTATCTCATTAATGAAATTGAAACTTATATTCAGGGTAATCGCGAAGTGACGATGTGCACTTCGCCTACATACACGTTGCACCTTCCGCAGGATTCTTCCGCTACAGTAACATGGCTTTGCAGCGACAACCTGCAAATAAAGACAGGAAATGACCCGTACACTGTGACCTTATCGCCCTTATCCCTGGGTGATGGATGGGTTAGTGCCGAAGTATCCACTCTCAAACATCGAAAACGCCTTGCCAATTATCCTGTTCATATCATCTCAAACTCCTTACCAACAATTGATACTCTTCAGTACTTAGGGAGCACGCTTATACTGGACTCTACATATATTCTCGGAGATTCAGTAGCTGTAGATAGCGGAAAGGTTATGACCGTCACAGGGACTCTTCACTGTGCGCCTTCCGCCCGCATCATTGTGCGGCCCGGTGGGAAGCTCGTGGTGGACGGCGGCACGCTCACCACCGCCTGCGATGCGGAGATGTGGCCCGGCATCACCGTGCTGGGACATCCGGACAAACGGCAGATAGCCCAAAACCAGGGCAGTATGGAGCTGCGCAACGGGGCCGTCATCGAACACGCCCGCTGCGGCATCACCCTCGGCGCGGATGAGGACGACACCCTCCACACCGGCGGCATCCTCTCCGCCACGGACGCATCCTTCTGCAACTGCGCACGAGCCATAAACTTCCGCCCATACGCCTACTCACTAGGCCCCATATGCTGCCAATCCAACCGATCCTCCTGCACCCGCTGCACCTTTGTTGTGGACAGCAGTAACCGTTTCTCCCAGAATAATGCCACATTTAACGAACATATTCTCCTACAGGATGTTCTTTCCGTCAAATTTTATGGCTGCTCCCTTTTTAATATCGGCCTCGGCGGAAACTCGCAGAATTGCGGCATCCGTGCCTTGGGAGCCACTTTCGGGCTGTTGGACGACTGTCTGCCTTCCGATCCGAACTGCCCGAATGCTCTCGCCCGGCGGTCCTTGGTTTCCGGCTTCTTCCAAGGGGTGAGGGTCGCTGGCGAGGCCAAGGTCGGTGGCACGAGTGTCATTAATACCGTATTCCGCAACAACAACTACGGGGCATGGTTCCAGGACTGCCTTCCGGTGACCATCAGACGCTGCCGTTTCCAGCTTGACAGTCTTCCCTTCGCTTTCAGCAGGCCCGGTGTCTTCGGTGTTTATCTTTCTGGCTGTGATGGTGCGGAATTTCAGGCTGATACGTTTATCCGAACCAACAACCCGTCATCACCGATCAGCAGGGGTATTTATGCCAACGACAACAACCTCGGCGATGTCATTGTCTATCACAACCTGTTTGAGAATCTCCGATACGGCATTTACGCTAACGGCAACAACGGCGACAGCACTATGGGACTGCATTTCGCGTGCAACGAGTTCCTGTTCAACAACTACGGCATCTACATCCCCAGTTCCTCCACCGTGGCCATGCGGCAGAAGTACCGCGGATATGCCGCCGCCAACACCTTCACGGGCATCACAAACTACGGTATCTACAATGCCGGTCCGCAGAACATAAACTACTACAACGGCTCGGTCGGCCTCGACCCGTCGCTGATTTATGGAAGTGTGACCCAGCATTATGGGGCACCTTCCAGTGGCTGCTTCTTCTCGTGGGAAACCATAAACCCCATCGTTGATCCGGAACCCATCAAGACGGAGGGGGACAGCACGGCGGACACCCCGAACATGGACCCTCCGAAGGCCTTCTCGTTGGGCGGAGGCTCCGCCGGCACTGGATTGGAAGATGTAAGTATTTTCCCCAATCCGAACAACGGCCAATTCACCATTCACAGCCCACAATTCACTATTTACCGAATACAGCTTTACGACGTGTATGGGAAACTATTGAGGACAGTGAATGTGAATGCCAACATGACGGAGGTTGACGTGCGGGAGCTGTGCGCGGGCGTGTATGTGCTGCGCGTGGAGACGGACAGCGGCGCGGTGGTGAAAAGGGTGGTGAGGAATTAAATGAAAAAATCACTACCTTTGCCACCGCCAAAAGCTAACGCTTAAGTGAGTTGAGAGTTTAGAGTTTAGAGTTTAGAGTTTAGAGAAAAGCCAATAGCTAACGGCCACCCCCCCTTAACTCCTTAGTTCCTTAACTTCTTAACTATAAAACCAATAGCCAACGGCTAACAGCCAACACCCAACTCCCTTAACTCCTTAATTAAACACTTAAACAATTCACCAAAATGAAGCATCTCGGTCCTCATGTAAGTGCCACGGGCGGTGTGGAGAACGCACCCCTCAATGCCGCGAAAGTCGGCGCCACCGCCTTTGCCCTGTTCACCAAAAACCAACGCCAATGGGTGTCGGCCCCGCTGACGGCCGCCTCCATCGACAAATTCAAGGCCAACTGCCAGCAGGTGGGCATCACGCCGGAATACATCCTGCCCCACGACAGCTATCTCATCAATCTGGGCCAACCGGAAGCCGAAGCTTTGGAAAAATCGCGTGCCTCCTTCCTGGACGAGATGCGCCGCTGCGAACAATTAGGCCTCCAGATGCTGAATTTCCACCCGGGCAGCCACCTCAAGATGCTGTCGATGGACGACTGCCTGGCGCGGATTGCCGAAAGTATCAACATCACGCTGGATAAGACGCAGGGCGTGACGGCCGTCATTGAGAATACGGCGGGACAAGGCACCAACGTGGGCTTCAGCTTCGAGCACATCGCGGCTATTATCGACAAGGTGGAGGACAAAACCCGCGTGGGCGTGTGCATCGACACCTGCCATACCTATTCCGCCGGGTACGATCTGAAAACCGAAGAGGGCTACCGGAAGACGTTTGCCGAATTTGACGACGTTATCGGAGCCCATTATCTGAAGGCTATCCATCTGAATGACACGAAAAAACCGTTTGCCAGCCGCGTGGACCGCCACGACAGCATCGGGAAAGGTCTGTTAGGTATGGATTTCTTCCGCCGTTTCATGAAAGACCCCCGTTTCGATGACATGCCCATCATTTTGGAGACACCCGACGAGAGCCTTTGGCCGGAAGAGATTGCCCTATTGCACCGTTTGGAAACGGAATAGATTCCGTTTATCTGCGTTTTGAACCCGATGCCGGGTAGTATTCGTACGCCCCGATGTCAGGTTTCCCATTGCGCACACGTCCCAGCAAATCGGTCGTGATGCCCAACCCCTCCATGCCGGCATCAATGGCTGGGGAGTTCTCCATCAACTCAAGATTCTGATTATAAGAGGAGATAAACAAGGGATTATTATTGAACAAACAGTTTACAAAGTGACTTTCGGTCGAGGCTTCTTGCTTGAGAAGGCAGTTGCGTAACGTGTATGTCAAATCGGCGCCATTGCGTTTGGAGGCGGAAAACTCATTGTCCAAATAACCGTATATAATTGAATTATTGCACGTTAAATTCGTATTACCGATATAAGTGACATCACCGGAAGTGTAATAATTGTGCAAAATGAAGGCTGGGTCGGTGCGGGCCTTCTGGGCAAAATAGTTGCCCACCGTGACGTGATTGAGGGTGTAGTCGCCCACCTGAAGCACTACGCTGGCACTGCCGTTGTTGCTGATCTGACAGTTGGTCATCTCCATGTTGGCAGCCTCGGCAAACACGCCGAAATCCTTGTTATTCTGTATGATAGTATTTTGGATAATGGTCTTGTTGTTTAAATATTCCGAAAGAGACGAAAGACGGATGCCCGTGGCGGAATTGGTGATGACAGCATTGTTGATGATATTGTCTTCCATGCCCTCGTTGATCCAGATGTAGCCCCACTGGGCGTAGTCATCGGAGAAGAAGCTCTCGCGGCGGTCGCCGGCAAAGTACACGGGCTCGTCGGCAGTGCCATTGACCTGGATGTTGCCGTAGCGATATACCCAGATGCCGCCGCCGCTGTGAACGTATATCCGCGTGCCTGGGTCGATGGTGAGCTTGCCTAACGAATCCACCACGGCCCATCCATAAATCACCCAGGGCTTGTCGTTGGTCCAATGGACATGCTCATGTTCGTGGGCCACAATGTTATAGGGCATCGAGGAAATGTTGTGATGGTCGGGGAGGATGAAGTGCGCATCCTGCCCGAAAGCGACCAGCTGCACAGCTTGCCTACGGTTGGTATTGTAGAACATGACCGAATCGGTGATCAGGAACGGGTTGTTCTGGTTGCCCGGATCGATATTGACTTTCACAAATACAAAAATGCTGTCGCGGCCCGGAATCTCCACCTCATGGAATTCGCGTCCGGACACGCCGTCCACATTGATGCTGTAAAACGATTGTCCGCTGCCGGACAGAAAGATGTCTAATTTCACAGGCTCTTTGCTGGGATTAAAAACGGTGAAGCTGCGGGTGACAGACGTAAGGGTGGTGAAGACGGTATCGAACATCAATGTGTCGGTGGAGAAGACTAATTTCACATCCGTATTGTAATTGTGACGATGGCAGCTGTTAAAGCTGAGCAGGCAGCCCACAGCGCACAGCAGTCCGCACAACACCGTCAGGACACTTGTTCTTATAAAGGAGAAGAATTTTTTTTCTGTCATAAAGATATTTATTGTTTCGGTAAAATATCGGCCCACATATAACGCACATCTGTCAAAAATAGTGCACAGGCCGGAACGGAAGTGCCGGCTTGGCAGCGGTTTTTTTTCAGGATAATCTGATTGAAATCGTCTGATGTTAGCCGTCCGCGGCCCACATCCAGCAGGGTGCCCACGATGGCCCGCACCATATTGCGAAGGAAACGGTTGGCCGTGATGGTGAATACCAACTCCTCGTCGCACACTTCCCACTGCGCACGCATCACGTGGCAGATGAAGTTGTTGACTTGCGTGTGAACTTTGGAAAAACTGGTAAAATCCTCGTGCTGGCAAAGCAAAGCCGCTGCCTCGTTCATCCGCTCCACATCTAATGACTGGTGGTAACGGAGGCGGAACGGGTAAGTAAACGCGTTCTTGCGGGTGGCTACATGATACTGATAGGTGCGCTCTTGGGCATCAAAGCGTGCGTGGGCATCATCATTGACGGCAAAGATCGAATAGATGACAATGTCGGCGGGCAGGAAGCTGTTGAGTTGGTCCGTCAACTGCCGACAGCGTTCCAAATCCCAACTCTCCGGATGGTCGAAATGGGCGTAGAAACAGGAAGCGTGTACGCCAGTATCTGTCCTTCCGCAGCCGGTGACGGGTATGCGCTCGCTGTGCAGCAGCAGAGAAAGGCATTTCTCTAACGTCTCCTGCACGCTTGGGCGGTCGGGCTGGATTTGCCATCCGAAATAGGCGGTCCCATTATAGGCAAGATGGATAAAATAGCGCATAATCAGTATCTTGGATGATGAAGAGCAATATTGCTACGGATATAATCGCGATCAAGGTGAGTGTATATCTCCGTGGTGGTGATGCTTTCGTGGCCCAGCATCTGCTGCACGGCACGAAGGTCGGCGCCGCCGTTGATGAGGTGCGTGGCGAAGGAGTGACGGAACGTGTGCGGACTGATAGTCTTTTCCACGCCGGCCATTTTGGCCCATTTCTTCACCAGCATGAAAACCATCTCCCGTGTGAGATGTGTGCCACGTCGGCTCAGGAAAAGGTAATCTTCCTCGCCCTTCTTGATTTTGATGTGTTCGCGTGCGCCGTGCCAATACAACTCCACCATTCGCTGAGCCATACCGCCGATGGGCACAAGACGTTCCTTGTTGCCTTTGCCTACCACCTTGATGAATCCTTCGTTGAAAAAAAGGTTGGAAATACGCATGGTGACTAACTCGCTCACCCGCAGGCCGCAACCATATAGCATTTCTACCATGGCGCGGTTGCGGTGGCCTTCCGGCGTGCTGAGGTCAATAACCCCGATGATGGCTTCAATCTCCTCCACGGAGAGCACATCAGGAAGATGCATCCCTATCTTTGGAGAATCTAACAGCGTGGTCGGATCCTCCGTCAGGGTGCCGTCGTAGAGCAGAAACTTGTAAAAAGCCCGCAAGCCCGAAATGATGCGGGCCTGCGACCGCGCCGTGATGCCCTTTTCGTACAAATCCTGAATGAAGGCCTGAAGATCTTCCAAAACCACATCTTCAATTTTCTTACCTTCCAAAAAAGAATCCAATAACGTCACATCGTGCAGATAGGCTTCCACACTTTTGGGCGACAGACCCTTCTCGTACATCAGGTATTGCTTGAAACGGACAATCAGAGGGTTCATATATTCAGATCCTGTTCGATGGCGATACGGAGCATGTTGAGGGCGGCATGGGCGGCCCGTTCCACAATTTGCTGACGACCCGTACGGTTGCCAAAGTGAAACTCTTTGGTAATCAAGCGGACAGGGGTGGCAATGGCAATCCACACCGTGCCCACCGGCTTCTGCTCGGTACCGCCGCCGGGACCGGCAATGCCCGATGTGGCGATGGTGTAGTCCACATCGAAGAGTCCCATGGCGTTCAGGGCCATGTCGCTGACCACCTGCTCGCTCACTGCGCCACGCCGCTTGAGGTTGTCCTCCCGCACGTTGAGCAGGTCGCGCTTGATTTCGTTGCTGTACGATACAATGGATCCCTGGAAATAACGCGAGCTGCCCGGCACCTTGGTGATCAGATGGGCAATATAGCCGCCGGTGCAACTCTCCGCCGTGGCCAAGGTCTTGTTCGCCTTGACCAACAGACGGCCCACCACTTCCTCCAACTCAATGTCCTCATCGGTGAAGGCATACTCTTTCGTCAGCACTTTCAATTTCTGAAACTGTTCGTCTAATACGTTCAACAACTCGTCGCGGTTGTCGCTCTGTCCCGTCAGGCGCAGGCGTATGATGCCCGGCTTGGGCAGATAGGCCAACTTGAACTGGGCGGGCAGTTCCCGCTCGTAGTCCACCAGCATGTCCGACAACCCGCTCTCGGTGATGCCCGTGCATTGCAGCACGCGGTATTCGATGGCATGATGACGTTCGTCACGGTTTTTAAGACGGGGCAAAACCTCCTCTTTAATAAGGTGTTCCATCTCAAAAGGCACGCCCGGCAGGGCGATGAGCACCTTCCCGTTGTCTTCCATCCAAAGACCCGGAGCTGTGCCTAACGGGTTGTAAAGCACCATGCATCCGTCTGGCACCAGAGCCTGGTCGCGATTGGTGTCAGTGAGTTCCATGCCACGGGCGGCAAACAACTGGGTGACATGTTCGAGGGTGGGCTCGTCCATGACAAGCGACCGCTGGAAAATGTCGCAAATGACTTTCTTGGTGATGTCGTCCTTGGTGGGTCCAAGACCGCCGGTCATGAGTACAACGTCGGTTTTGGCAAGTGCCGCGCTGACGGTCTGCCGGATATCGTCCCCGTTGTCGCCTATAGTCAGCACATCCGTGAGGGAAAACCCGGCCAAGGTCATCTGCTGGCCGATGAAGGCGGCGTTGGTGTTCACCACCTGGCCAATCAGTAATTCGTCTCCTATGTTAATCAGTATCATATCGTTGTTTGTATTGTTCTCTTAATGTCAGTACTTCTAAGTGTTGTTGCATCTCCAAAAGATAGGGATTGTCAGGATATTGCCGCTGGAGCGATTCGTTGAGTTGTTTGAGCATTTCCAATTTTTCGTCCTCATTAAAAAAATAACGTCGGTTATAGCTTTGGTATAGGGCGATGTAAGAGGCCATCTTGTCGGGATGTTGCCGGATGAAGTCGGCAAGATACGCCTTATGTTTTTCCGTCATGGGGATATATGTTCGTTCGATGTATTCCCGGACAGAATCGTTGTCCACATACCGCTGGAAGAGGACGAGCAGATGGTCACTGGAATCTGCAAAGAGAGTCAAGGCACTATCCAACTGTCCCACTAAGACGGCCTCCTCGCTGCCCTCCACGTGATATCCACGGACGAGCTTCTCCGCATTGGCGGTGATGCGGATATGATCGCCACCCTTCGCTATGGTGGTCAGCGTGTTATCATCAGACAATGATAACTGATACATCATGGGAGTGGCGGCGCGCTTTTTTTCAGACTGGCTGCGGGCCTGGATTTCGAAACGGAACTGTCCGTTTTTGAGTTTTGTGGAATCAATAAAACAATTCCCGTCGGGCAGGATGACGGCTATCCGTATCTGCTCACGTCCGGCATTAGCCAGCGTACCTTCAATCACAATCCGGTTTTTGTCGGAGTGGCAGGCGGCCAAAGCCATACAAAGGACGAACAGGTACAATATCTTTTTCATGGCAGACTATAGTGCGGAATTTTGGGAAAAATCCGTCGTGGAGGTTAAAGTGCAATCCGTCGGTTTAGGGGCCATGTTTTCGCAACCGCAGTTGCGATCACGACGATGTTTCCGCACCCCGTTGATCTTCGGAGAACAGGAGGTGGCGAACAGGGCCAGGATGCCGGTGATCAAAATGATTTTTTTCATCATATAACAAATAGGCTGCAAAAGTACGATTAATTTGCGAGGTGATTCATCTTCGGAAATCCGTTTCCGGAAATAAAAAAACGTGGTTTCATGTTTTTTTCTATTTTTGCCAAAAATTTACTTATGCGAAACGTAATTGCAACCTTTTTATTGTTAGCGATTTGCATGTTTTCGATGGCGCAGGTCCAGTATGATGTGGAACCTGAAATTGAGGCCATTCAGTCGGATTATGTCAAAGTGTGGGAGAGAGTGGGCGAGACGAAAGGATACCGGGTGCAGATTATGGCCGTCACAGGCACCAACTCGCGCAACACGGCGGAAAACGAACGCGCGCTCTTCCAGGCCCGCTTTCCGGAAGTGCCGGCCTACATCTCCTATACAGAACCCTACTTCAAAATCCGCGTGGGCGACTTCATGACCCGCCTGGATGCCTACAAGATGCTGGTGGAGGTGCGCGACATGTACCCCGGCGCATATATCATCATTGATAAAATCAAGTATTCGGATTAATTTGTTCCCTTATGAAAATCATTGACGGCAAGGCTTGTGCCCAACAGATTAAAGCGCAGATAGCGAAAGAAGTGGAGATGATCAAGGCCATCGGGTTCCGCGTGCCCAAATTGGCCATCATCTTGGTGGGTGACCGCCCCGACAGCATGTCGTATGTGAAAAGCAAGGAGAAAACCTGCCTGTCGCTCGGCATGGACTGCCAGACCTATCTGCTGCCGGCCACGACAGCGGAGCGGGACATTCTGGACCTCGTGGAGCGCTTGAACAACGACCGCTCGGTGGATGCCGTCCTTATCCAGTTACCGCTGCCCGATCATTACGACAGCGCCCGCATCTTGGAATCCATTGATTATCGGAAAGATGCCGATGGCCTGCACCTGATGAACGTGGGACTGCTGCATTTGGGCGAGCCTTACGTGATGCCCTGCACCCCCAAGGGCATTATGACCTTGCTGGAAACCAACAACATAGAAGTTGCCGGCCAACATGCCGTGATGATCGGGCGCAGCCAGCTGGTGGGAGAGCCCACAGCACAGCTGCTCATCCGCCAGAACGCCACAGTGACCCTCTGCCATTCACACACCCGTAATCTGTCGGACATCACCCGCATCGGCGACATCATCATCACAGCAGCGGGGCATCCCAACCTGCTGAAACCGGAGGATTTCAAGGAGGGTGCCATCCTCATCGACGTGGCCATCAACCGCACGGAAGAGGGTCTGGAGGGCGACGTGTACAGTCCGCGCACACGCGAGGCGCTGGAACAACGGCTGAGTGCCGCCACGCCCGTGCCCGGCGGCGTGGGCCCCATGACCATTGCCATGCTCATGCAGAATGTGCTGGACATGTACAAGACCCGCAACAAATAATAACCTTTTCCATTAGCAAAACAACATAGTTGACTTGGATGAAAAAAATAGGGTTGTTGCTGGCTTTTCTCGTTTCAAGTCTGTTGCTTCCCATCCAGGCGCAACCCATTGACCGGGAGATGTTTGCCAAAGTGGTGGGCATGAACCACAAAAGGAACTGCCCTTACAATGAAGGATGGTGGATGGTCAACAAACTGACATACCAACCCGGATACCTGATTTTTCATATTACACTGAATGATAACTTCCTGACAGGCTGCGATTCGCTGGAATTGAGAGCCTATTTCGCCGATAGAATCCGCTATCGCAAAGAAGCGGTAGTATATAATTATCTGCTGGAAAAGTTGGGCGACATCAAGGGTGGCTTTGTTTATAATGTGGTGAAACCAGGATCCAAATCTGTTCTTTCAATCAAATATTCCCCTGCGGAAGCACGGCAGATTTGGGCCGATCGCACCAAACCCGCCTACAAGAACAGTGAAAAATGGATGAAAAGGCAATACTTTCGCCAGCAAATCTACTATCAGGAACAGGACAACACTCCAATAACTGAGGAAAACCCTGTTCGAACAGATTCCATCAAAATCATCCAAGACACCATCGTATGGTTTCAGTCGGTTTACCCATTGATTTTTACAGAATTAACCAAGCGACTTTCGTTTTATACATACAATATCGAGAAACAACTTCTCCAAGATACGGATGTGGTGGATGGTTTCATCACGGCAGAATACTCCATATTATACAATCTGTATAAAGAAAATGGGAATGAAAGAATAAAAATTCCAATTCCGCTGTCACGAATAAAAGAACTCCGTCATAATGGGTTCAAACCCTTTCTATTAGATGATGAATGGATGAACCTTATTATGAACGAAATTGCGGAAACGTTTATGAGTGATGAGGTGAAAGAGATGTATCTTTCCGATACAATCAAGGATATACAGGCCAGTTATCAGGACAGCCTGTTTCAAATAGCCGTTATTGTCAACGAGAATAAAATACCTTTCGGTTCTCTATCATCTGAAGAAGTGGATGTGGTTAAGCAATATTTTGCTTCTGTTTACAAATCCCTTGTGGAGGACAGCTCCGACACGTTGGAGATTTTAGACACCGTGATTACATGGAATGCTATTTTTCAGCATATTAAAAGGATGCAAATCCTGTTCATTGAAGAAAACACGCATAAGACTATAGATTTTTTCCTGACACCCGAAGATATAAAGACTGCGAAATATCCGGTGGAAATGAGTGATTCCATTACAGCAGAACGTTTTAAGGAACAACTGCTTGCCACCAGCTTTGCCGAAGAAATAGAACGTTATAATCAGGAGATGATGCCGATGACCACTGGCGGGATTGTTATCTGCAAAATGAATTACGATCTGAAAAACCTTCATTATTTTGCCCGGGTGGATTCTGTCCGACACCTCATCTCCATGGATACGAATTTATTGAAGGAGGGTCTGCGTAAGCAGTTGCGATTCGCCTTAACGCAAAGCAATCTGTATCAGCGGCTGGAGGAGGTGCACGGCGGCCTGATTTACCACTACGCCATTATGGAGACGGACGACACGCTGCACATCCGTTTTTCCGCCCAAGAGATGGCGGACCTTGTGCATGAAAAATCAAAAAAAGAAACTGACCAACCGATGGAAGCCTTGTATCCCATCATAGATGCCACCAACAAACAATGTCCCATGCGTATTGATGACATCACAATGTTGGATTCCATCGGCTTGGAAGGGAAAAGACTGGTGTACTACCATTCCATTTTGAAACCGGATGTGGTTCTCTCGGAGAATATATTGCACATGGTCATCCTGTCAGCCTTGCAGGGAAATGACGATGCGATGACAGATTACTTGCTCCGACTATGCGTACAATCCAACCTCCGGTTGTGTTATCGTTACACCATCCCGCCGATGCAGACAAACGGGAAAGGGAAAGCAGGCAAAAAGAGCAAGTCTTCCGTTATGAACATTTGCCTTTCAGCGGATGAATTGCAACAGATTTTAGAAGTTAAATAGATTCTCCACAATCTTTTCCACCGCCACTTGCGCGTGGCGCAGTTCCGCGTCCAGGGTTTGGCCGCCCACGTGCGGGGTCAGGATGACGTTGTCCATGGCAGCCAGTTGTTCCATGGCCTCGGGCCACTGCTCTTTGGGCAGGTTTTTCAGTTTGGGACTTTCGTATTCCAGCACATCAAGGCCGGCGGCTATGATTTTACCGCTTTGCAAGTGTCGTACCACATCGGCGGTGTTGACCACCTGCCCGCGGGAAGTGTTGAGCAGGATGAAGGGATTTCTCACGGCGCGAATCCACTCATCATTGACAAGATAGTGGTTTTCAGGACGATAATTGACATGTAGGGAAATAATGTCACACTGGTCAAAGATTTCCTCCATGGTTGTCATGCGGGCATATTCGTCGCCGGCGGCGGGATTGTAGCAATCGTGAGCGAGCACGGTGCAGCCAAGGGTGGTAAGCAGACGGGCGAAGGCGGGTCCTGTGTGCCCGTAGCCGATGATTCCGTAGGTGTGGGCGTTCAGTTCCGTGCCCTTGTTCTTCTCGCGCAGCCACTCGCCGGCGCGCACCTCCTGATTGGCAGTGGGGATGTGCCGCAGGGAAGACAACAGCAAGCCGAGGCAGTGTTCCGCTACCGCCCGGGCGTTGCCCTCTGGCGTGGAAATGACTCGCACCCCCTTACTCTCCGCATACGCCACATCAATATTCTCCACTCCACTGCCGATGCGGACAATGAATTTCAACGAGGGCTTGGAATCGATCACATCTTTATTTATAACAAAGCGACTACGGATAATCAAGCCGGACCAGCAATCTGGCCCGGCTTTGAATGAGTCTTGGGTAAACGTCATGTCCGTGTGGCAGGTGAACCCGCGAAGCGAAAGCTGCTCCGCTAAATAAGGGTGTACCCGGTCCACAATCAGAATATCTGCCATTACCGGTTGGTCTTTTTGACAGCCTCTTCGGCTTTTTCAATTTCCTTTTGCAAACGGCAGGGAAGTCCGTTCTTCTCCATGCACTGATGGCATTTCATATCCAGGGTGTACATACGACCGATGCAGTAGTTGGAGTGTCCGCAACCGCTGGCGGTCACCTCGCCGGAATGCAATTTGTTGACAAAATCGGTGTCCTGAATCAGGGCACGGCCCATCTGGAAGGCGGTGAAGCCGGCATCCAGCACCATCTCCATGTCCTCTTTCTTTACCATACCGCCCACGTAAATCAACGGCATTTTCAGGGCTTTGCGGAACTTCATAGCCGTCTCAAAGAAGTAGGCATCCTTGTAGGGCACCGTTGGGATGACAATACGGCCACCAAGGTGCAGACCGAATTTCAGCCACCAGAACTTCTTCATATCCATATAGTAAGCCATGGTCTTGATGGGCATGGCACCGCGCATCACTTCCATGGGGGCTTTGCTCACGAAACCGGCGGTGAGCACCAAAGCGTGCACGCCGAGTTTTTCCAGTTCTTGGGCTACCTTGATGCACTCGTCCACCTGCATACCGCTGCGGAAACCGTCATACATGTTGGTTTTCACCACCACGGCCATGTCGTCCTTAGCTTCTTCCATCACCTTGGAAACCACTAATTTCATGAATCGCATACGGTTTTCCAGCGAGCCACCGAACTCGTCCTTGCGGCGGTTGGTGTAGGGCGACAGGAACTGGCTGATGAAGTAACCGTGACCTGCATGCAATTCGATGCAGTCGAAGCCGGCGCGGCGGCAGAGATCCACAGCGCGTCCGAAGTCTTCCACCATCTCGTAGATTTCCGCCTTGGTGATCTGGCGGGTAAAAGTAGGTGAATAAAGGTTAAAACGTCCTGACGGGGAGAGCGGCTTGCATCCGCAGGTGCTGCGGTGTGTCATGTTGCCGCAGTGTCCAATCTGGATGGAGGCTTTGGCTCCCTCCGCATGGATGGCGTCCGTAAGTTTCTTCAAATCCGGAATGATCTCCTCGCGGAGCCACAGTTGGCCGTCAAAAGAGAGACCACTCTGGCATACAGAGGCGTATGCCACCGTCGTCATGCCCACGCCGCCTTTTGCCACAGCGGTGTGATAGTTGAACAATTCTTCCGTAGGTCTGTTCCCATGCGCCATATTCTCAAACGCCGCAGAACGGATGGTGCGGTTGCGCAACGTGATGGGGCCTATCTGACAAGGGGTAAAAATAGTAGATTCAATCATATTCTTGATTTTTTATCTGGTTATTAACGTTTATTAACTGTGATTATTATTCTATAATGGTAATTTGTCGAAAATCCGATGGGCGTTCTCCGTGGTCTGTTCCATCACCGTGGCGACGGATACATGGAATATTTCAGCCAACTTTTGGGCAATTAAAGGAATATAGGAACTCTCGTTAGGCTTGCCCCGATGGGGTACGGGAGCCAAGTAGGGCGCATCCGTTTCCAACACGATATTTTCCAGGCCCACCTTGGGCAGCAGTTCTTGGAGTTTGCTGTTCTTGAAGGTCACAACGCCGCCCACGCCGAGGACGAATCCGCGTTTTACCGCCCATTCAGCCTCCTGAACTCCGCCAGAGAAGCAGTGCAACACGGCTTTCAGCTCGCCGGGTTTGAACCGCTGCAGGATGCCGATAGCCTCCGAATAGGCATTGCGTATATGCAGCGAAAGCGGCATCTGACGGTCGCGGGCCCAACAGAGCTGACGATAGAACACTTCTTCCTGCTCCTTCTCAAAGGTGCGGTCCCAATAGTAGTCCAACCCGATCTCACCCACGCCGATAACGTTATGGTCATTAAGATGCGGCTCCAAGAGAGCCAATTCCGCCTCGTTGTCCGCTTTCACCTCCTCGGGATGCAGGCCCACCAAAGCGAACATGTTGTCGGGGAACAGGCTGGTGGCCTCCTGCAACTGCGGCAGGGTCTCGCTGCTCACGCCGGCTAAGATCATCCGAGTGACGCTCGCATCAATAGCGCGTTGCACAGCGGCCTCGAACTCCTCCGGATAGTACTCCCGGTACATGTGTGTATGGGTATCTACAAACGGCATAATGGGGCGGTTATTTCCTTCTTATTGTACAATGATTTAGCAAACAACAGATTACAAATGTTAAAGGGTGCAAAAATACATTTTATTCCACACATAGCCCAATTTTTCCGATGGAATTGTCAACATTTTGTTTTTAACGAGGGTTTGAGATAGAAATTTGGTAATTGGAAGTTGGGGGTTGGGATTTGAGTGGGTTTGCAGTTGGGGATTCCGCTCAACGCCATTCCGCCAGCGACGACAAGAGCGACGGAATCCCCGTTAGGACGAAATTCGAGCGGATAGCGTGCCTAGTCGCCATGAAAAGTTGAAGAATTTACTTGATTATCTTTTATGTAATACACTTGTCATTAGCGATTTGACGACCTGTAACTAATTGGATGCCAAATTTCGATCTCAGAATGATAATCTGTTCTATCATTGCAAATAATACAAGTCGAACTGTTAAACCTTTCATTATATCGTACACATGAAGTAATATAAACTTTTCTTTTAGGAGCAACACTGCAAACCCGAATTATCAAAGAATCAACTTGGGAATATTCTTCTATAGGAATATTTGCTACGAGTAGGTGACCATTGTACTTCAGTTTTAGTTTATAGTAATCCTGTTTCCGCAAAATAAACCGGATTGAATAATCTTGAGTTATAATGCCATCAACATATACTTTAACTGTCGAATCTTTGTTGCCTTGTGCAGCTACAAGAATACTTGAAAAAATTAAAACAAAGACAAAAATGTTTATTTTCAGTATTTTTTTATACATACAAGTTAAAAATTGAAATATGGAAAAAACACTTTTAGTTCTTGGGCACTACCAAGTTTGAAGTCAGAATATAGTCCGGGACCCTGTATACCTGATGCTGTACTTGTTGCAGGCATCCCAAATTTGAAACCCAGAGCGATACCAGGAATTGGCGAATCATGAATTCGTCCCATGAGAGTTGTTGTCCATTCCCCAGATTTATTATCGAAGTATGTCATTTTTGTCCCAGGAGCTAATGTCGAAAACTTCCAAGCAGCAGCCTCGCTTATACAAGAATTCACTACTTTTCCTCTTTTTTCATACTGATAAGCATGATATGTTTCCTCAAATAAGACCCGATACCTACTTGCTCCAATAGCCATGTCTTGAATTTGAGGATTATCATCTTTTGTAAAATGAATAAAAGGATTATTGTCCTCATTTCCTCTATCAAACAATCCATCTTCTCTTCTACTCGCATCATAAGACCAACTCTCGAATGTATAGGTGGTTGAACTTTGCTGTAGTTTTTTATAGATATCATGAAACTCTTTAGAATATTCTTTGCTATCTGGATTGATTAAATTCTCAATGAACGTCCGATCATCCTCATTGGGAATGACTACTGTCTCCCCATTCGGATCCACCAACTTCACCGGGTTATCCGCGCAATACACATACGGGCTCAATGAGGGATATTTGTCACTCATCGGATCGACACTCAGCCAGATGGACAAATCAGAGTTGTAATATCTTGAAC
>JAEEQE010000050.1 GCA_016285145.1 Bacteroidales bacterium
CGAAGAAGTTGCAGCCCAATGCGGTGATTTTCAGCGATGTGGGTCCGGGATGCCGCTGGGTCGGCAACGAGGAAGGAAAATGCGGGCGCACCTGCTGGTCACGGCTCGATGTGGAAGGGTTCGGTCCCGGTGCCGATGCCCCGTCGCAGGACACGCTCAACGCGGGCAACTACAGCGGCGCGTGCTGGATCCCCGCCGAGACGGACGTCTCCATCCGCTCGGGCTGGTTCTGGCGCGAGAGCGAGCACCCGAAGAGCGTGCAGGAGCTGCTGAAAATCTACTACAACAGCGTGGGCCGCAACTCGTTGCTGTTGCTCAACGTCCCGCCCGACAACCGCGGTCTTATCCCTGCCGAGGACTCGCTGCGTCTTATGGAGTTCCGCGCTGCGTTAGATAGTATTTTCTCGAATGATTTGGCGAAAAATGTACGATACGTCGAGGTGTCAAATTATCGCACAAATGATAGGAAACCCCGATTGGGGTATTGGATTTCAGTGCTGGCCTGCTGTGAACCAGGCCCATTTCATGCATACGGGATGGTGGACCATCATGGAGAAAAAAACTACGACACCTGTTGGGCCACCGACGACAGTATAACTACCGCTTGGGTGGAACTTGCGTTCGACGAGCCCCAGACCTTCAACCGCGTGATGCTGCAGGAGTACATCCCGCTCGGCCAACGCGTGGAGAAGTTCCACATAGAAGTTGAAGACGAGAATGGCAGCTGGCGCACCATCGCTGAGGAGACCACCATCGGCTACAAGCGGATTGTGCTCACCGAGACCGTAACTACAAAAAAGGTGCGCGTGGTCATCGACCAATCGCGCGCCTGTATCGTTTTGAACCGTATCGGGTTGTTTATGGATAATATTTATGAGGAATAGATAACAGGTACTGATTTCAGTCAGAGTTTATTAGCCAATAGCCAACAGCTAATCCTTCTTTTCCCCATCCTCCTGCTGCTTTTTCTTCGGCAGTCGGCCCGCCTTTTTCAGCGCGGTGGAGATGATCCACTCGATTTGGCCGTTGGTGCTGCGAAACTCGTCCGCCGCCCATCGTTCCAATGCCTCGAAGATTTCCGAATCCACCCGTAATGCAAAATTTTTTTTCATGACGGTCAATGTTCCAACGTTTTGTAGAGACGTGCCTTGGCGCGTCTCTACAAAACGGGATTCCTCTGATTATTGGTATAACGTTCCTGTGTTGATGACTGGCGAGGCGGATTCGTCGGCGCAGAGCACCACCAAGAGGTTGGAGACCATGGCGGCCTTGCGTTCCTCGTCGAGTTCCACGATCTTGTCCTCCGACAGTTTCTTCAGAGCCAAATCCACCATGCTGACGGCACCCTCCACAATCTTCTCGCGGGCGGAGATGATGGCGTCGGCCTGCTGACGGCGCAGCATCACGCTGGCAATCTCGGCGGCATAGGCCAAGTAGTTGATGCGTGCCTCCACGACCTCGATGCCCGCGATCTCCAGATGTTTGCGCAGTTCGTCCTCCAACCGTTCGTTGATTTCGTCGCCGCCCGAACGCAGGGTCATGCCCTCATCGGCGCGGTCGATATTGTCGTAGGCGTATAGGCCCGCAAGTTTGCGCAAGGCGGCGTCGCTCTGAACCCGCACAAACGGATCGAAGTTCTTGGAGGTCGAGATGGCGTTTTCGGAAACCTTGAAGTCGGAATCAATCTCAAAGCAGGCCTTGTAGGTGTCGCTGATTTTCCACACCAGGACGAGGCCGATCATGATGGGGTTGCCGTTCTTGTCGTTCACCTTGATGGGCTCCACGTCCATGTTCTTCGCCCGCAGGGAGATTTTCTCTTTGCTGTAGAGCGGGTTGACCCAGAAGAATCCGTTCTGCTTCACCGTGCCGGAGTACTTGCCGAAGAAGGTGAGCACCCGCGACTCGTTGGGCTGCACGGTGATGAATCCCGCGAGATGCAGGATGTAGGTGAAGAGCAATACTACGCCGGTTATGATGGGCAGCAGGATCCACGGTGTAGGCTCACCTTCCGCATCCAGCATGCAGTCGAATTTTGCGAACCGAATCACAATCCAGATGAAGAAAACCAGCAACGCAAGGTTGATGAAAAGGTGCAGGAAGCCATTGTTTCCTGCGGTCATGGTTTTGTTGAATTCCTTGGATTCCATAATGTTATGTGTTTTTTAGGTGATTAAAATAATATCAAAATAATATCACCGCAAAAATACACTTTTTTTAATACAATGGCATTATGGAATTTTTTTTTTATTTTTCTTGACATTCTATAAAGGAACCTATTCGAATGCCAAGTTCAGCGTTATATTGTCCAGTGTCGTAATGATTCCAGTAGGAGCATTCTACCGCGGATTCACGGGTATCAAAATACACTTTGAGTTGAGCGGGATGTTCAGGATTGGAATGGGATAAGTTTTGGCTTATGTTTTTGTGAATGTCTTTTACATAGATAGGTCTTCCAACGCTATCCCATAACAGAGAGTCCACAACGGTATTTGTGAAGCCGGAATAGCATCGGCATTGGTGGATTTTCTGGCATCCCGACAGACTGAGGCCAGTGATGGCGATTATGGTAATGAGAATGATGCTTTTTTTCATGATGTTTGTTTTAGTTGATTATATTAAAATGCATATCCGATGCCTAATGAAGCGAACCCCTTGATGCCGATGCCGGCCTCGAAAGTGCCGAAAAGATGGTCACGCCCTGCCCGTATGCCCAATGCGGTGAACTGGAATGAGGAGAAAGTTATGGGGAGTTTTTTGTAGTTAGTCATGATGCCATATTGGCCTCCTACACTGGTAGTTATTCCGGCGGCCAGCGCGGAGTACAGGGTTACATGCGGGCGGTTGAGGTAGGAGAATCGCAATTCCGGCATGATGGTGATAAAATGACGGTTCTCAACTATTTGATCCCAATATGTGTAATCGGTGAGCTGTTTGGCGTAAGCGTAATTGACCATGAGGCCAGCCCACAGCCATCTGGTCAGCCGGTAGTGATAGTTCAGGGAGATGGTGGGGCTGGCGGTGAAAGCGTGTGCAACGGCATCTTGAGTGTGGTATTGGCGTTTGTTGAGACGCATCCAAAATATGGCACCGAATGGGTCGCCGACTTCCAGACGGGCCTCGTGGCGCAATTGCATGCCCTCATCCGTGCTCCAGTGTGGCCGCGCCTGCATTACCACCCGTTTCTTGCTGAAACTGTGGATATAAGCCATCTGTAAATAGAGGAAATGGTTGATGTGAGAATAGAATAGATGAGGTGTTGGAGAGTTGTCAGGACTGGAAATGTCAAACCACAAACCCTTTTCTTGCTCTTCAGTAGCCATATTTATTCCTGTGGTGAATCGCAGGAAATCCTCATTGGGGAGTTGGTAATAGAGCCCCATGTCCAGCAGGATGTCTGCATAAGGCATGTTTTTGTCGGCATCGGCAACCAAACGTTCTAATTGGCTTGGGAGAAGAGTGTGAGATCCAATGACATCTTTATGCATGCCGTATTCACAGTTGAAACCTGTTATGAAGGTCTGTATGGGCAAACGAAGCCGTGCACCTGCACTGACAGTCAGCAAAATTTTTGGAGTGACAGGATAGTGAAACTCAAATTTCAGCGGAAGGGAAAAACCGTATTTTTTCAGATTAACGCCTCCTAATGTGCCATAGTTCAGAGCGGCGGACACCCCAAAGTAGTCGGCAAAATTGTAAGAGAACTCCAGCCCGGCATGGAAAGAAGGTAAAGGATATTTCCTTCCGAGTTCTTGGGTTATCAGATTTTGAGTGGTGATAGGATGTATCACATCCAATTGCAGGGTGTAGCCGAAATGGAATCCATCGAAGGGATGGTCAACTGGCGCTGTGGTGGTGTGTGGGTTGTTGTCGTGGTGCGAGGTCAGAGTGCTGTCGGTTTGTGCGGTGCTCAGGGCGTTTAGTCCCAGAATCAGCAAGCCTGCGACCCCGTATTTTCGGATGCTGTCCATAGTGGCAGGATTTGAGGGTTCATCCATTAGGACGCATTTTTCCAAAAAGGTTACGGTCTGGTTCCACATTTTGCGCAGCGAATCGGGAGCGGAGGCGGTGTCCGAGCCCTTCAGCTTGTAGAATAGTTCCTCCAATTCACGGTTGTGGATGTAGTCGGCCAGATAGAGCGTGTCGTGGATGCGCACGGTGTCGCGCACCTTAATAGTGTCATAGACCACCTGCCGGCGCACCTCGTACAGTGTGTCGGCGTGCTGGGCACGTGCCTGCGGGGAGAGAACGAGCGCCAGAAGCAGGGTCAATATGCGGATGTGATGGTTCATGGTTTACCGAAAAGATAGATAGTGTCTTTCACAATGTCGGTGTCGCGGACAATAACCGTTTCCCGAACCTCAACCTCTTGTGTAACCGTTATGGGTTTGGTTTTCGTGCTCCGGCGCACGCTATTGGCTGTTGCCGGTTCAGTCTCTTTGGTGCAGGTCCGTGCCGTGTCGGGGCAAGTTGCCGTTGCCGGCGCGGGTGGGGTCGGGGAGGATTGCGACGGCTGGGTGCGCGCGATTTGCCACGCGCACGCACCTCCCGCGAGCCCGGCGGCCGCCGCGAGTGCAATGGCGGTCTGGTGTGCTGCGAGCGACACGCCTGCGCCGGAGGGCGAGGTGGCGGCCGCCTGCCGGATGGTACTGGCGGGTAGTGGTGCGGTGGAAGGCATTCGCAAGCCGCAAAGCCCCTTGCGGAAAAGTCTGTCAATGCCCGCAGGACGAGCGGAAGTCAAGGTGAAAATCATTAAAATCATAAGGATTCCTTTTTTGCGTTTTTCTTTTTCGTGGACTTTGGCGTGGAGAAGTTTTTTGAGGTTCTGTCGCGCCCGGAAAAGCAGTGCCTTGGAGTTGTTGGGCGTGATGCCAAGCATTTGCGCAATTTCAGTGTGCGAGCGCCGGTCGATGGCATACAACTCGAACACGGTGCGCTGGTGCTCTGGCAGTTTTCCGATAATCTCAACCAATTCGGATTGCGTGAATTCGGCTCCTGCCAGTAGTGATTCGTCCTCATTTTCACACGCCGTATCGCTGACCGCTTCCTCGTTGATGGGGACAGTGTCCGTTCTTTTCCGCAGATAGTCAATAGATTGGTTGACGGCGATGCGTGTTAGCCAAGACTCGAACCGCCCGAATGCCTGGTACGTGTCCGCCTTTTCGATGGCCTTCAGGAACGCCTCATGTGCCAAATCCTCGGCTGTCAGCCTGTCGTTAACATACCGGTAACACACTCCGATTATCTTCTGAATGTGCTTGTTATATTGCCGTTCCCAGAACTTCGTCTTGTCCATTTGCGATGTGGATTATATTATGACGCAAAAATAACAAAAGGTTACGCTCTTGCCGCGTTTTTTTTCAAATCTTCTTTTGTATTTTTTGTATTTTTGCAAATTATTACGATGAACTTTGAATTTTAAATTCTGAATTTTGATTTTATTATGAAAATCGCCCTTTTTGCTGCAGTTCCCGATGAGGTTGGTGTTTTTGCTGACCACGTTAATTTCACAGGTATCGGACGCGAGAACGCCACCCGCGCTATGATCAAGTTTATGGAAAAACACAAGGATGAGGATTTTACGATGCTCAACATCGGCTCTGTGGGCTCGCATGACAAGCCGGTGGGCACTATATTGAGTATTGGTGAGATTCTGTCCGGCAGTTCCTCGTTTTATGAGGAGAAGATGCTCCCTTCACGCTTTGATGTCAAGGCGGATGCACAAGTGCCGACGGCGACGTTGTACTCCTCCGATTGTTTCGTGTCTCCGGAAGTTTTCACTGACGCTTATCTTGCCGCCACTAAATCCAAGGTTGACTGCTTCGACATGGAGTCATCAGTTTTGGTCTCTTTTGCGCACGAGTATGACAAAAAATATGTGTCTTATAAGATTGTGTCCGACAATTTGGACGTGGATATTGAGGTGTGGAAGCAGCGTGTGCAGGATTTGTCGAAAGTTTTAGTTGCTCATATTCAGCAAGTTTTGGGTGAATTGGGCCAAAATGAGAAAATTGAAATTTTAAAATAGGGATTATTAAGAAAAAAGTGTATTTTTGCACCCTCAAAAGGAGGAAAGATGGCCGAGTGGTCGAAGGCGCACGCCTGGAGAGCGTGTAACCGCCAAAAGCGGTTCCTGGGTTCGAATCCCAGTCTTTCCGCAAAGCGTTGAGAAACCTGATCTGTTAGCTCAGTTGGTTTAGAGCGCTTGCTTGACAGGCAAGAGGTCACAAGTTCAAATCTTGTACAGATCACATGGAATGGCACCCGCAGACATGCGGGTGTTTTTTTTGTTTGAAAATGTTGAATTGTGAGGTTTAGGGCCAGAGACCAAAGATCAATATCCAAATCCCAACAGCCAATAGCCAATAGTTAACGGATAGTATCCAACGGTCATTTGTCAGCACTTGGTCACTTTTTCCTTGAAAAGCAAGTACCCTTCTTCGTTGAATCGGTAATGGATAGGGGCGTGTGCGTTCTTCTTCCCTTTTTCGCCGGTAGGGACGGGTGACAACATTCCTGATGCGAGGAATTTCTTCTGGAAATTGCGGCGGTCGAACTCGCGGTTGAAGATGTCGGTGTAGAGGCGTTGCATTTCCGGCAGGGTGAAGGTGTCATCTAGAAGCATGAAGGCCACGGGGTCGCGGATGATGCCGATGCGAAGCATGAAGATTGCCTTTTGGAAGATGTCGGCATGGTCGAAGGCCATCGGGGGCATCTCCACAATGGGGAACCATTGGCAGTCGTTGGCGTCGTCGCCCGCCGTGGCGTTTCCCATCTGGTTGGGACGGACGATGGAGGCGAACGCGATGGTGATGGTGCGCCCGCGCGGGTCACGGTCCAGGGCGCTGAACGATCCGATCTCGATCAGGTACTTGGGAGTGAGGCCGGTTTCCTCCTTCAGCTCGCGCCGGGCAGCCTCTTCCAAGGTCTCGTGCTCGTCCAGAAAGCCACCCGGGAAGGCCCAGCAATCCTTGAACGGCGGCCTGCCCCGACGGACAAGCAGCACCTGGAGGTGCGTGCCGTCAAAGCTGAACACCACGTTGTCAACGGTCACAGCGGGCCGCCAGTAGTCGTATGTGAATCTGCCTTTCTCTCCCATGAATACAGGATGGGTTTTCCGATTGAGATAATCGGTGGTTTTGCAACGGCAAAGATAGTCAAAAAAAACGATACGCACAATGTCGTTCACTAAAATCCTGGAAAAAGGCAAAACATGTGATTTTTTTGCAAGATGTCTTTTTTAAGAAAGAAGTATTGTTGTAACCTTTAAACACAGATGGCATGAATACGGTTATGATAAAGCGTTTGATGATCCACATCTTTGGGTGCTAAATACTTTCGGCATCATTCACCTTTTTTTCTCTCTGGTTTTAGCGTTTACGAATGGCCAATATCGAAAAAAAAATACCAACATTATTAACACAATCGTTTTGTAAGGGAATATTTTTATAGTTTTGCAATGTTTTTTTACATAAAGCGGGAAGATATAATTCAATTAATAATTAAATACATTATACTATGAAAAAACTTGTACTTTTTGTTTTATCGGTGATGCTGATGTTGCCGGTAATGGTGAACTCCCAGACAACGGATGTCATTGTAGGAACAGGCACGGGTACCTCCTATACGGCCGGTTTCTATGGTGGTGGCGCAAACGCCTGGGTGGAGAGTATCTACGATGCTGATGATATTCAGGTGGCGGGTTATATCAACTCCATAGCCTGGTCATCAGCCACATCGAACTCAACCACCACCAACACGTTGAAGATTTACATGGGTACTACTTCCCGAACCACACACTCTTCTTCGTCAGACTGGCAGCCGCTGTCGGACCTCACGTTGGTTTATGACGGCACCAATGATGTTCTCGGCGGAGTGGTTGGATGGAAGACGTTCAACTTAACCACCCCGTTTTATTATGATGGCGTGGAGAATTTGGTGGTGGTGGTGGCTAAATCCGCCTCTGCCAGTGCCACTTCTGTCACACACCATTATACGAATGTCACGGGCTCGGTTTTGTATAGTTCCACGTCCTCCTATCCCACCTCTACGGGTACAACGTCATATTATTTGGCAAACATAAAGCTCAACGTCACGGAGGTGTTGCCCACTTGTCCGCGTCCACGTACGGTGGAAATTGCCAGCTTGGATGCCTATAGCGCCACCTTGTCATGGAGTCCATTAGGCACTACCAACTCCTTTGACATTTATGTCACCTCTTCGGGAACCGTTCCCAATGATAACACCACGCCGACTTATACGGCCGTATCGGACACGTTCTACAGTCTTACTCTGACTCCACAGACTTCGTATCACGCTTACGTGCGGGCCAACTGCGGCACTGAAGTCAGTCCTTGGCGAGGTGTTGCCTTCAATTCCCCATGCGTGGCAATGACCACACTGCCCTATACGGAGAATTTCGATACCCATCCGGGAGCCACTTCCACGAGTGTGAGTGTGAACAACTTGCCGCCTTGTTGGGCTAATCTCAATCATGGAACCAACACTAGCTATTCCGGCTATCCGATTATCTACAATTCCACAAATTCCGCTTCCAGTCCCAATGCCATGCGGTTTTACACATATATCACTTCAGGTAGTTACGATGATCAGATGGCAGTACTGCCGGCTTTAGACGTAACCACCTATCCGATAAACACGCTACAGCTTACCCTTGATGTAAGGGCGAACACCACCTCCTATCCGTTTGTCCTGATAGTGGGTGTGTTGACCAACCCGTCTGACGCGACCACCTTTGTGCCTGTGGATACCATCACCACACAGGTTACAACGTATGCCAACTATGAGATTCCGTTCGCGAATTATACGGGAACAGGCTCATTTATCGGCATTGTGGCCAAACGACCCACTTCCGGGTATAACTATGGTTATGTGGACAACATCATGCTGGATGTAGCCCCCAACTGTTCGAGACCCGCGCAGGTGTCTATAGGAGGTGTCACCGCCTCGCAGGTGACAGTGGACTGGACAGCAACCGGTCAGGAGTCTGTGTGGGAGGTGGCAGTGGTGCCGCAGGGTCAGGATTTGGCCACCACCACGCCGGAGCAGGTGTATGCTCATCCGCACACCATTAATAATCTGACCGATGACACCCATTATGAGGTTTATGTGCGCGCCGTATGTCCGACATCGGGCTTCAGCAGTTGGACACCAGCCGTATCGTTCAGAACAGACCCGCTTTGCACGCCGCCTACCAGTGTGATGGTGTCGCAAGTCCGCGGAACCTCCGCTTTGGTGAGCTGGAACTCCGCCTTAGTGGGTGCCGACAGCTATACGGTGGAATACACCGAGCAGAACCTGAACAACTGGGTGCCGGCCACCGTCAGCGCCACGCAGTACATGCTTTCAGGTCTCACGCCGCAAACCACTTATGAAGTGCGTGTGTTCTCCAACTGCCTGTTGGGCGATGCCGACACCGTTACGAAAACATTTGTGACGGGTTGCCTCGCCGGTGGGAATATTGAGATTGGCAACGGAACCACCACAAATGCCTATTTGCCTTCCTATAGTACGTATGAAGATAGTTACACGCAGCAAATCTTCACCGCTGCCGAGTTGGGTGGGGCCACCACGTTCAATTCGATTTCTTTCCAGGTAGCGGCATGGAGTCAAAACAGATCATTCTCCATCTATCTGATGCATACAACAACATCCTCCTTGTCATCCTCATTTGCTTCCACCACAGGAGCTACTATGGTGTATTCCACTTCTCAGCCGATACAATTGAATGTAGGATGGAACACGTTCAATTTCACTACGCCGTTCCAGTACAACGGCACCGACAATCTTCTGCTGATCGTTGTTGACGGGACAGGCTCTTGGGTGAGTGGTAACTCTTGGTACGTACACGATGCCTTCACGGGTTGTGCAAGATACGTATATCAAGACGGTTCGGCTTATTCATTGACGCCTCCATCAGGAGGAACTTCCGCCAGTGTGCGCAACAACGTGAAATTCGGTGGTCCGTGCGACAATACCATTACGTGTGTTGCGCCCAACGTTTACGTTTCGGATGTTACGGAGTCGAGCATCACGGTGGACTGGGTTCAGGGCAACAATGAGAGTTCCTGGCAGATGGAATACAGCACCAACGGCACCACGTGGACCCAGGAAGGTTCGGTGACGGCTCCTTACACGCTGGGCAACCTGAGCCCCAACACGCATTATTACGTCCGCCTGCGTTCGGATTGCGGCGGTGGCGACTATAGCTCTTGGACATCAGTGCAGGCAAATACGCCCTGTGCATCGGAGAACATCCCGCTGACTGAGAATTTTGATGCTGCTGTCGGATCCACCACAGGCAATATGGTGGACTGCTGGGGTACGCTTACCAGCTACACGTCGGCTTATCCATACGCCTCCACCTCCTACCATCATTCCGGCACCCATTCTGTCTATTTCTATGGTCCTACGCCGCACTACTCCTATCTTATCTCCCCGCGTTTGGACGATGCGGTGCAGATGAACAACTTGGAGGTGAGCTTCTGGGCTTACAAGACTTCCGCAAACTATTTCATCCAGGTGGGTGTGATGAGCGACCCGGATGATCCCAACACGTTTGTACAGATTGGACAAAACATTTCGCCTTCCGTCACTTCCACGTGGGAGTATTGGGATGTGAGTACGGCACAATATACCGGACAGGGTAAATATATCGCCTTCCGCGTGCCTGGAGATGTCACCAGCTATATGTACATTGATGATATTGACATTCATCAGCTGCCCACTTGTCCGCATGTGACGAATGTCCACACGCTGGCCAACTCGGTGACCACCTCTGCTGCCGACATAGCCTGGACTGCCGGCGGCACGGAGAACGAATGGATAGTGGTGTATGGTCCGTCAGGTTCCATCACCAATCCTAATGATATGTTGGCAAATGCCACTACAGTTTATACGCCGGGCATCTCGCTCACCGGATTGAGTGGCAGCACCCAGTATGATGTGTATGTGAAAGGGCTTTGCTCTTCTGCCGACAGCAGTGTATGGATGCAGTATTCGTTCCGCACGGCGTGCGGTATATCCACGCTCCCATTCACGGAGAACTTCGAGTCATACGCGGCCTCTTCCGGTGGTGCCATCACCTGCTATACCCGCAGCAGCACCTATTCTCCGAGCACCTATCCGTATGTGACCACCACCTATTACGTATCGGGTTCCAAATCTTTGTATTTCTATACTTATACAAACAGTACATACTCCTCCTACGCATCTTCATTTTGCGGCATCGTACTTCCGCAGCTTGATCAGTCCATCGCCGTCAATACATTGGAAATGTCACTTAAGATGCGCACTGCGAATGCGTCAGGTGGCAAGTTGGTGGTGGGTGTGATGACCAATCCGAGCGACATGAGCACGTTTACCGCAGTACAGACATTAACCGCTTCCGCCGCCAATACGTTCGAATCCTTTGAAGTGGATTTCTCCAATTATACAGGAACGGGTTCCTACATTGCTATCAGGACATCGGTGACAAGCAGTTATGCAATTTATGTGGATGATATTTATCTGAATGTGGCGGCCACCTGCAAACGTCCGAATAATGTTCAGGTGATGTCCACGACAGACAACAGTGCCACCATCAACTGGACGGCCCGCAACGGCGAGACCGACTGGCAGGTGGTGGTGGTGCCTCACGGACAGCAGCCGAGTTCCGGCACGATTGAGTACGTCACCTCACATCCTT
>JAEEQE010000051.1 GCA_016285145.1 Bacteroidales bacterium
AAGGGTTGAAGAGCAGATGCTCGAAGTCTTTTTGTTTCAGCTGTATTTCAATCATCTGTATAAGTTTTCATCAACAATTGTATTCGTTCTTGCAGCGCCTTGTTGCCGCTCTGCGTTGCGTAATCCGTCAGACGCGTCTTGTCCAGTTCCTCCCGCATCACCCAGCGTGTGAGGTTGCTCCGGTCGAATCCCGGCTCCCACGCACGGATCTGATAGACGTTGAAACATCCCATCCCGTGCCACTGTTCCATGAATTCCAAATATGTCATCTCGTTCCGTTCAAAAGACGCTGCAAAAATACAACTTTTCTTGAATAGAAATAGCAAAAAATGGGTTTTTTTTTGATGATTATCGTTGGATTCTTTTCTTACCGTTCCGAATCACAAACCCTTTATAGCCTGCCGGCGCGACCTGCCCTGTAACGGTATAGGCCGGACCTTCGTCAGTTTCCCTGTCAGGCAAGAACTCTTTAATCCCTGTATGTACAGGTTTCAACGATAGCGTGATGCTCACTTCGCCTTCACCCGCCTTGACGAATTGGCGCACTTCGTCGGCCGACAGGCCGTCGAGTTTGCCGATGCGGGTGTATGACCATGAGTTGCTGCCGTAGAAAATGCAGATGTTGTCACCGTTATATAACACAAGGTCGCCTGCCGAGGTGGTGGTTTGACGGTCGTCGGTCGGGAACGTCTGCCCGACATCTCCCACTTTCTCAAAATTGCCGTAGTCGTGAGCCGTGTAGGTGATGATCCCGGTTTGCAGGGCGGCCATCAAGGCACGTGTGCAGACGTTGTCCTCCATAGTGACGGTGCGCGTCACCCCGCCGATGGTCACATACAGCTTCTCATCCAAAGTTTGCGCAATGGTGTTTTCCTTCGTGCAGCCGCAGAGCAAAACAGTGCAAGAGATTACTAATATTTTCTTCATCATATCGTTCCCTATTTGATAATTATCGTTGGCATGATTGTATCGTGTTGTTTATAACGTATATGTTCCTTTTTTATTGTGCAAGCCAGCTGGAAAAAACATACAACGTTAAGAGCCATCCGCCCACGGAAATATGGCTTCCAAGGCGGATGGCTTCGTTGTTGCGGAAGTGATGCCTGTATGGATCAGAACCCGATTCCTTTCAGCCACCGTTCCACTTTCGCCTTGCCGCCTCGCACCTCGTGACCGTAGATGCTGAACTCGCCCGTGACGTTGGCCTTTGGGAAGGCTTTCTTCACGTCGCCGACGCAGTTTGCCAGGCCACTGCCCTCGTGGGTGGTGAAGGGGATGACCGTTTTGCCGGCAAGGTCGATGTCCTTGAACAGGGTGAACATCACCTGCGGGTAGGTGCCCCACCACACGGGACCGCCGATGAAGACGGTGTCGTACTGGCTGAGGTCGGGGGCAGCACCTTCGTATGGCGGCAGCTCGCCCGCGGCGGCCTCCTTCTTGGCCAGTTCGATGAGCGGCGTATAGGACATGCCGTCGTACTTGTGGGTGACGATTTCGAACTGGTCGGCGCCCGTGATTTCACTGATGTAGTCGGCCACAATCTTGGTGTTGCCGACCTCGATGTTGCCCACGCTGTAATTGTCGCCCGCGTGGGAGAAGAAAATGACAATGGATTTGCTCATATTTCCTGGATTTGAGGTTTTTTGAGACGCACGGCCGTGCGTCTTTGCGTTGTTGTTATTCTGTCCGTTGCAGCCGGTGGCTAAAACCACGGCGAGGACCGCGATGAGGATATTTTTGATATTCATAACCTATTGATTTGCGGTATTATTTGTCAATGCTTACGATGGTGTATTTGCGGCTGCCGAGGCCAATCTTCTCTGCATGCTCGACGGTGTGGAGGCCGTGTTTTCTGTTGATTCGATCCACGAGGGGCTTCGCGTCGTCGCCGTTGCTGTTCGTGTGGTTGAATACTAAGTCAAGGCACGCTTGGTCAAGAGCCACGGGGTCGGTGCTGGCAAGGATTCCGATGTCGCGCAGGCATGGTGCTGAAGGGTTTCCGTCACAGTCACAGTCCACCGACATGTTGTTCATCACGTTGATGTAGATGATGTTCTTGCCTGGTTGTTTGAAATAGTTGTGCACAGACTGTGCAGATGCGGCCATCGACTCTAAAAAGTCGTCCTGCTCCACAGAAGTCCAGTTCGATTGGCTCTTGCCGCCAGTGTGGATGTAAATCTTGCCGGAACTCGATGCCACACCGATGCTTTGGTTCTTCAGCACGCCGCCGAAACCGCCCATCGCATGTCCTTTGAAGTGTGCCAGGTTAATCATAAAATCGTAGTTGGCGAGATGTGAACCAACAATGTTGTATTTTAAGTGTTTAGTATCCGCGACAGGCAAGTGCATCGTGTCGTCCTCGTCCATGATGTCAACGGAGGCAATCCGGTTGAAGCCACGCTCTTCGATGGCTTTGCGATGGTTGGAAGTAGTGGAACGGTTGCCGCCGTACGCCGTGTTGCACTCTACAATGGTACCATTCACCAGCTGCACGAAATCCTTGATCAGTTCAGGACGCAGATAGTTGCTTTTGGCCGACTCGCCGGTGGAGATTTTTACTGCCACGCGGCCTTCTGCCGGCACACCGAGTGCCTGGTAGATGTTGATCAGCGCTTCGGGGGTGATATCTTTTGTCATATAGACCACCGGGCCCTGGGATTCCTGTGCGGAGACTTCTTCTTGCGGCTGACAGCCGAGCATTATCAGTGCCGCTGCGGCAAAAAATGCGATTCTATTCATGGTATTACAGTTTAAATTATTGGTTATCTATATTTACATTATTTACATTAACCCCCTCCATCCCATGAACATCTTGGTCACTTCGCCGTCGTGATGGTCGAAGAAGATGCTCCTTCCTGTATCAAGTGTCTGTATCTGTGCCATATCCTCGGCAGTGAGTTCGAAATCGAAGATGTTGATGTTTTCGGCCATACGTTCTTTGTGCGTGGATTTGGGTATGATGATCACCCCACGTTGCAACAGCCAGCGCAGGGCCACCTGCGGAATGCTCTTCCTGTATTTCTTGCCAATCTCGCCAAGCAGTTTGTTGGTGAAGAAACCGTTGCGGCCCTCGGCCAAGGGTCCCCACGACATAATGCGGCAGTCGAATTCGTCCATGTATTTCTTGGCCTCCACCTGCTGGTCAAACACGTGTGTTTCCACCTGGTTGACCATCGGCTTGACCTCCACATTCGATGCCAGGTCGATGAGGTGGTCGGGATAGAAGTTGCTCACGCCTATGGCGCGCAGCTTGCCCTCGCGGTAGGCCTCCTCCAGCGCGCGGTAGGCACCGTAGCGGTCGCAGAAGGGTTGGTGCAGCAGCATCAGGTCGATGTAGTCCGTCTGCAACTTGCGCAGGCTCTCGTCGATGGAGGCCTTCGCCTTCTCGTAGCCGTAGTTCGAGATCCATATCTTCGACACGATGAACACCTCGTCGCGGGAGATTCCGCTCTTCTTCACCGCGCTACCCACTCCTTCTTCGTTAGCGTATGCCTGTGCCGTGTCGACCATGCGGTAGCCGACGCCCAGCGCGTCGCTCACGCAGCGTTCCGCCTCGTTGGGTGTAACCTGATAAACGCCATAGCCCAATTGGGGCATCTCAACTCCATTTGATAATTTAATGTATTGCATAATTGTATTGATAATTGGTTATTGTTTTTCGGAAATTTCTTTGATAAACTTCGCCGGATTCCCTCCCACAATGGTGTTCGGGGCCACGTCCTTGGTCACCACGGCACCGGCGGCCACGACAGCATTTTTGCCGACGGTAACACCTGGCAGGATGGTGGCTCCGGCGCCAATCCAAGCGTTTTCGCAAATATGGACTGGTTTGCAAGTTAATATCATACGGTCGTGGAGGTCATGATTATTGGAAATAAGCTGCGCATTGGCGGCAATCATGGCACCGTCTTCGATGGTGATGCCGCCGCGTGCCATCATCAGACAGTTGTTCATAATCATCACGCCCTTGCCTAAGTTCACATGGTCGAAACAGACACCCGTGAGTCCGGGCATCACGAATCCGCCGTCCGCAAACACATCATGGCCGAACAGCTCCCTGGCGAGTGCGTTGTACTCGTCGGTGTAGGGCATGGTGTGGTTCAACTTGAAAAGCACTTGGGCTTGTCGCACGCCTTCCGCGTGTTCTTCGGCTGTGGTCAGCCTTGGGTCTACTCTTTGTTCTTGCATCATATCAGGTTTTGAATCATGATGCAAAAGTACAACATTTTCGCGATATGACACTTTCACAAAAAACTTCAATTTTTTCACAATAAACACAAAAAGTTGTCCGTTATTAACACAATAACACATTTACACATTAACGCGATCTTATAGATAATGAAGACTGACTTTCTATTTTCAACGGATTTTCTGGCGATGAATGCGCCGGAACTGAGCCACACATGCATGCACCTGCTCTGCATGGCTGGAGAAGGCAGTTTTGTATTCAACGGTAAGTGCTACCACATTGTGAAGAACGACCTGGTGGTGATGCCCAACCCCACACGTGCCAAGAACCTCGCGTCCGCTCCGGGGATGGAGGTTGAATGGTTTGCCGCCGACAACAAGTTCCTCGGAGGACTGCTGCCGTCGAACAACTACAGCATCGGGGGAAGCATCAGCCTTAACCAGAACCCCGTCATCAAGGTCGACGACCGTCAGGCGGAAATCCTGCTGGAGGACCTCCACCGACTGCGCGACCGCATGGACGACCGTCACCTGACCTTCTACCGCGAGATGATGGGGGGCCTCTGTTTGACAATGATATACGACATCTTCGAGCTCCACGCCCGGCGCGAGGCCACCGATACCCACAGCGACCGCACCGCTTACATCGTCCGGCAGCTGACCGACCTGCTCGCCACCGGTATCAGCCGCACCGAACGCGAAGTGAGCTACTATGCAGGGCGGCTGCACGTGTCGCCGAAGTACCTTTCCGCCACCGTCAAGCGAGTCACCGGCCACAGCGTGAGCAGCTTCATCGACCGCCACACGGTACCCATCCTGAAGAAATACCTCAACGACGAACGGCTCTCGCTCACGCAGATTGCCGACCAAATGAACTTTACCTCGCTGAGCTACTTCAGCCGCTACTGCACCAAGCACCTCGGCCAGTCGCCCAGCGAGTACAGGAGGAGCCTGCAGCCGAGGGGGTAATTTTTCAGGGTTGCACAATTTTCCGTGCAATCCTGCGTTACGGGTATATTAAATTTTAAAGTAATATTGTTATGTTTTTCCAAGTCTATGGGGCAAATGCCCTTATCCAATGGGGAATGCTGCTGGTGGTACTGGCAGGTCTGATTCTCTGGAACGAATTCGCACGCCGCACCAAGATGGGCGGCGCCATCACCTTCTTTGTAATCCCGGTGCTGCTGACGGTCTATTTCGCCGCCATCGCCATCGGTGCCCGCAGCGGTGCCGAATGGGCACTGAACAACCAGACGCACATCTACATGAACGGATGGTTCCACTATGCCAAGCTCTATGCCGCCCTGACGGGCTGCATCGGCTTCATGATGATCAAGTACAAATGGGGTATCGGCGCCAAGCATTGGTTCAAACCATTCCCGTTTGTGATTGTTGCCATCAACATCCTGATTGCCGTCGCCTCCGACTTCGAGAGCGCTGTGATGGGCTGGAACAAGTGGTGGCTCAGCAGCGAAGGCGTGTGGCTGTATGGCGGCTGGCACAATGTGTTCAACGGATTGGCCGGCATGCTTAACATATTCTGCATGACCGCATGGTGGAACGTCTATTCCTCGAAGGACAAAAAGGACATGATCTGGGCCGACATGACGTGGGTCTATATCATCATCTACGACATCTGGAACTTCGCCTACACCTACAATTGCCTCCCCACCCACAGCTGGTATTGCGGCATCGCCCTGCTGCTGGCTCCTACGGTGGCTGCCCTGTTGTGGAACCGTGGCGGTTGGATTCAGAACCGCGCCAACACGCTGGCTATCTGGTGCATGTTTGCCCAGGTGTTTCCGCTCTTCCAGGAGACCTTCAAGGACGGTCGCCAGTGGTTCAGCTGGGCCGTGCTGCCCGTGCAGTATCCTGACGGCATCGAGACAGTCAAGCAACTCTACGAGGTTGCCGGAGGCGAAGCAGCCGCTGTGGGCACGACAGTGGACAGCGTGGCTGCCAATCCCACGATGATGACCGTAATCAGCGCTCTGGCCCTGCTCACCAACATCATCGCCATCACCTACATCATCTGTGTTTCGAAGAAACGTCACATCAACCCCTACAAGGAGGATGTCTTCGTCAACCAGAAGTACTACAAGGACGCTATGGCCCGCGCGGACGTGGCATAGCACGACAGCTGAACACAAAAGCAGGGAAGTTTTTTTCTTCCCTGCTAAACAACACCCCGCCGCCATAACGGCTGTGGCGACGATGATTATTCAATATGTTTACCTCAATTTTATTTTTTTTGCAGTATCTGTTTTTTATTTATCTTTGCAGCGTGAATTATTGATAATATGAATGCGCTGATTATCGGAATATTGCTACCTTTAGCCGGAACAATGCTGGGTTCTGCCTTCGTTTTTTTCATGAAAAAGGAGATCCCCGACCGGCTAAAAAAGACGCTATTGGGGTTCGCCAGCGGCGTGATGGTGGCGGCCGGCGTCTGGTCGCTGCTGATACCCTCGATTGATATGGCGGGCGAAAGCATTATTCCCGCCGCCGTGGGATTTCTGTCGGGCATCGCCTTCCTGCTGCTGATTGACGAACTTACACCTCATCTGCACGTAGGGACGCAGAAAACCGAAGGGCTCCGGTCTCGGTTGTCGCGCACGGCAATGCTGGCACTGGCTGTAACCATACACAACCTGCCCGAGGGAATGGCCGTGGGCGTGGTCTTTGCCGGAGAGTCGCACGGGTTGACGCTCAGCGCCGCCTTTGCGGTGAGCATCGGCATAGCACTACAGAACATCCCGGAAGGGGCCATCATCTCCATGCCTATGTTCGCCGAAGGCAACTCCCGACTGAAGTCGTTCCTGATCGGTTCGTTGAGCGGTGTAGTGGAGCCCATCGGCTCCGTGGCCATACTGCTGCTTGCCGGTGCGCTTGGCGTGGCGTTGCCCTACCTGCTGGCATTTGCCGCAGGAGCCATGATGTATGTTGTGGTGGAGGAGCTGATTCCGGAAACCGCCCAAGGCAGCCACACCAACCTTTCCACCATCGGATTCGCATTCGGCTTTGTACTGATGATGGTGATGGATGTGATGCTTGGATAGTCCCAATGGTTTATGACAGCGGTTCGTTTTTATGGGAAGATGAAATACATACTCTATCCTTGGTTCATGCCGTTGATGTACAAGGATCTGCGCTGCATTCCTGTGGTGCGCTGGTGCGTGCTGGGTATCTGAATCACACCAGGTCCCGTATGGTTTTGCCCATGTTGATGAGGTGGTCGGCGATACGCTCGGAATTCTGAGCCAGTGAGATGTATTCCGCACCGGCTGGAGTTTCGCATTCGCCGGAGGTAAGCCGGGCGATGTGGTTCCGCTCCATGCTTTCGGTAAAATCGTCAATCTCCTCTTCGATACGGTTGGCACGCTCCAGCGCATCCAGGTCCACCTTGTGGTACGCAACCTGAATCTCCTTGTAAAGGCTGTCGACCATCTGCTCCATTTCCAAAATTTCCGCAATGGCGGTTTTTGAGAATTTGGCCTGATGCGCTTTCAGCGAATCGGCGTACTCCACGATGTTCTCGGCATAGTCGCCGATGCGTTCCAAATCGTTGGTCGTGCGGATGGTGGAGCTGAGGTACTTCTGGTCAAAGCTGTTCAGTCTGTTCGCCGAAAGCCGGACGGAGTAGTGCAGCAGTTCTGTTTTCAGGAAATCGAGTTCCTGCTCCGTCTTGCGGAACGTGCTTATATCTTTGTAATCCAAGGTTGTGACGATTTTGATGGAGCGGTGGAAGTTTGTCATAGCCATTTCTGCCATGTGCTCGATTTCGGCCTTCAGCTGTCGGATGGCCACGACGGGTGTGCGGAGCATCTGCTCGTCGAGGAAATGCAGTTGCGGAGCATCCGTTTCTCCGGCAGAATGTTCCTTCACCATCCTGCATGCAAGTGTCACCAGCGCGTTTGTCAGCGGCAGCGCGACCAGCATGGTGCAGGTGTTGAACACGGTGTGGAACATGGCCAATTGCAGTTGCGGTGCGGAGGGGAAGAGATTTCCGAAGAGCGTTCCGAAACTCCATCTGCCGCCCGTCGCCATCCACATCGCAAGGGCGAGCAGCAGGAATATGGTCACGCCCATCACGTTGAAGACAAGATGGATCATTGCAGTGCGCCGGGCCGCCGTGCCGCTTGTCATGCCGGCGATGATGGCCACCACACAGGAGCCGATGTTCGAGCCCATTGTGAGGTAGATGCCCTGGTCAAGCGTAACCAGTCCTGTCACCACCATTGTGATGGCGATGGAGGTCATCACCGACGAAGATTGGATGATGGCTGTCAGGACGGCGCCAATCAGCACGAGCAGCAGAGGGTTGCCGATGCCGGCCAGAAAAATTTTCACCGATTCGAGGGCGGCAAATTCGTCCATCGCGTCAGCCATCATCGACAGGCCGACAAAGAGCAGGCCGAAACCTGTCAGGATGCCGCCTGTCTGTCGTATGGTGTCCCGTTTGGCGAGCAGTGTGGTGAAGGCTCCGATGCCGGCGAATGCGGAGAAAATCAGGGTTGTGGAGATGCTGTTTGTCCCGAACATGCCGAGTGCGACAAGCTGGGCGGTGACGGTGGTGCCGATATTCGCCCCGTAGATGATGGTGGCCGCCTGCGCGAGCGACATGATGCCCACGTTGACAAAGCCGATGACCATCACAGTCACGGCGCCGCTGCTCTGGATGGCAGCCGTGCCGAGGGTGCCGATTCCGACACCGATCCATTTGTTTTTGCCTGTTTTGGAAAAGAGCTGTTTGAGCCGCCGCGAGGATGCCGATTCAAGGTTGCTGCTCATCATGGTGCAGGCCACCAGGAATACGCCGATGCCGGCAGTCAGGGTAAGGATGGCGATAAGTACGTTTGTCAGGTCCATTTTGTTGGTGTTATGAAAAAAATATTGTTGTCATTTTACTGTTTTGCATATAAAAAAAATGGTATGAATCCGCATGTGGATCCATACCTTTCATTTGCGTTGGAGGGAAGGGAGCGTGGAATATCGCTTTTCGCGGGGCATAACGGCGCACCAGCCCCCTCATCTGTTTCAGCGACCGTCTGGCGGAAGAATTTGCCGGAACTGAAATGTCCGGATGAAGGATGTAAAGCGGGCATAGTGTAACATTGCCGATAGCTCCGTCCGGCATGTCGTTTTCATCATCCCATTCGGATTCGTCAGCATCCGGTTCCAGGCAGTTCTCCATGCAGAGCTCCTGCCCGATCCGGTTTGCATCGTGGTATTCATTCATCACCAGTGCGATGGCGCAAATGCCCATCAGCACAACGAGGATAACGGATGCAATATTTCTGAATGTTCCGAACATGGCGCAAAAGTACTCAAAATCCCGACACGTTTCCCGCAGTGGGGCGGAAAATGTGGGGTGGAGTGAGGAATGGTTTGTGTGGAAGGTTCATTTGTTCATCAACCGTTTGGTTTCCTGCAGTTCATGCCTAAGCAGCTCCATACGCTCTTTCAGTTGTTCTTGGGTCGGCAATGCGTCGGCAATACGTATGTTGTTATAGGTGGCCACACCCATTGGAGTGCTGATGCCCCGAAACGACCACTGAACATCGGTTCTGTTCATGTCGGAACATTGCTCTCAATAATTTTACCATGGTAAAGTTTTGCGTCCTTTAATTCTCTACCAGCTTGGTAGAGAATTGTATCTTTTTGATTTTGAGGCAAAGAAACTCCTCTTACAAACTGTCCGAGCTTTTGTATGGCTTCATCTGTGGTATAATAAATATACCACTTCTTCATGAACCAAAGATTGGGTGCAGAGAACCCATTGTCATCCGGGAACTCCCTCCGCATGTCAAGGCTTACCTGTTCCACAACGCCGGCACCCCAGCGTTCCTCCGCTTTTTTTATCACTAGGTCGCGGCCAAGCTGCCAGTTGAAAAGCAGTTTTTCCGCGTTCACCTTTACGGCAGCTTTCACCTGTGCCGAACGATAGCGGCGTTTCAATTCCGCAATCCACGTTGCATATTCCTTGTCAATATGAATATCGTGCGATTTGACAATACATGGCTGTTTTTCTGATTTTTTCTCCATAATTATTTTCATTTTTTGATTTTGCAAAAGTACTCAAAATTCCTATACGCTTCCCGCGCCGGGGGCGGAAAATTTTATCTTTCCTCCAACTAATGAAGCTGTTCCTTTTCTTTTTTCACCGCGTTTTCCGGCCACACCGGTTTGCCGATTTTACTCATGGCTTCCAACGTTGCGAAAGTCGAGAACAAATGCAAACTTGTTTGAACTTTGCCGAGGTGAAGCAACATCAACGAAGTTAATACTTGTTCTTTTGCTTCCATGATGTTGTGCTTTTGGTTATTAATAATAGAAGATTTTCCTTTCCACAATGGTATATTCTGGTGTCTTTTTCCGGAGGTCTTCTTTATCTTCGTACGAAGTTATTGCACGAATCCAATTCCCGTGGCTGTCGTATTCAATATAACGGCCTGTTCGTCTGCAATCAAGTTTCAGGCCGCGATATTGTTCCGTATTGCAGATTCGTTTATGGTGATAATCGAGATGCTCATTGTATCCATTTGTGTCATATATAGTTACATATTTCCCGTATGCGTCTTCACGTATTCCCTCTTGTAATTTTCCATCAGGATAATAGCGGTATGAAGTTCTGCAGTATAACCTTCTTTCCCAGTCTGACTTACCTGCCAAATGATCGTAAGTCATCAAATAGCGCAGGGTGGTGTCGAGCACATCCCTATTCTGCAATGCCCCTGTATCATCGTAGGTGTGTATCACAATGCTGTCGTTTGAGAAAAAGTATTTATAGGACAATTTTGAAGATTCCGTTGCATTGGATTTCGTTACACAGATGAGGTTCCCCACTTCGTCATACTGGTATGTGTTGTAATAGTAAAACATTGTATCTCCGTTTTCATCAAATAAAGCATTATATATCATATTGTTGTTTTTATCATACTTTCTTATATCATGGCGGAAATACGTTGGTTTTCCTCTGCCGCAGTAAAGGTAGCTTTCAATGTTATTTCCTTGTCTGTCATAGTAATATATGTCTGAGTCAAGTATTTCTCCTTTGATGATGACCCCCGTTTTTTTGTCCTTTTCTCCATTCCAGGATACACTTATTATCATTTGTACTGGTCCTTTTACGTCATTTTTGGAATGTATCCTTTTCCATACGGACACCGGATTTGATGTTGATGTGTCGTGTGGAATGGTGAAAGGCTGTATTATACAAGTGTTGCATTCGTCACACCCAACCAGCAGGCATACAGCGGCTGCCAAAACAAATTGTAATTTCATTGTGATAAAAATTAATATGCGATAAACGGAAGAAATTGTGGAATTATTGCGCAGAGCAAAAGAAAACTTGTTCCGACACGCTTCCCGCGCCGAAGGTGGAAAATGTGGGGTGTAGGGCGCAATAATGGATGCGAATTGTCGTTCTATCAATATTGTATTGAATGATAATATGGTAGAACAGA
>JAEEQE010000023.1 GCA_016285145.1 Bacteroidales bacterium
AGGGAACCAACAGCCTTCCGTCCAACCGCGTTCAAGTGGATGCCACCACGACCTACTATGCGGCCAATGTGAACACGGGGACGGGCTGCCGCAGCACGGTGGTTCCGATGACCGTCACCATCAAGCCTGTGCCGGCAAATCCTACGGTGAACGGAACATACAACTACTGTTTGGCTTCCAATGCGACCACCAATGTTCTGCTTTCGGCCACACCGGCTCCGAACGCCAACTATTGCCAGTGGTTTGATGCCAACAAGAGACCCACCTATCAACAGGATTACACGCTTAGAAATGTGAGCAGCAGCACCACCTACTATGTGGCCTCCTATTTGGACGGATGCTACAGCGACACGGTGGAGGTCAAGATCGAGATAAACACGAAGCCGGGTCAGCCGACAGCGGACAATATCATGCTGTGTGCTGCCGGCGAGGTCACGCTGACGGGCACGCCGGGCGCCAACGGCGACGAGGTGCGCTGGTATGTGAACAACAGCCGCATCGAGCCTTCCGCCACGGGAGCGGTGGTCTATAACGCCACGGGCAACACCACGCTGACGGCCACGACATACAACACGCAGACGGGTTGCGAGAGCGACGGCAAGAGCGTTGCCTTGACGATTCATCCTGTTGTGGCTGCTCCCACGGCGACCACGCCGGTGTATGCCTGCGGCGGCAGCGCCACGCTGAGTGCCACGCCCGCTTCGGGTGCCACATTGAAGTGGTATGACGCCAACCATACTGAAATGGCAGGCTTTGACGGCCAGGTGAGCGGTCTTACTGAAAATACAACCTATTATGTGAGCTCTATGCAGGACGGTTGCGAGAGCGGGACAACGTCGGTGACGGTGATCCCGTCGGTGATTCCTTCCGCCTTGCAGATTTCCGGCGATGCGTCTCTTTGCCAAGGCGAGAGTGCCGTGCTGACGGTGCAGCCTGCCGACGGCATGACGGTCCGCTGGTACGCATCCGAGACGGCCACGACGGCATTGTCCGAACAGAATACTTACACGGTGAACACTCCTGCAGTGGGCAGCTACACCTACTATGTGGACCAGTACAATGCCACGACGGGTTGTGTCTCCCCGCGCACATCGTTCACCTTCGTGGTGAATGCCAATCCGGACGCTCCGGTGCTGAGCGACACGACGAATTGCGGCACGATGCAGATGACGCTGACGGCCACGCCGGCCTCTGGTTGTATCGTGAAATGGTATTCCGATGCACAAGGGAACAGCGAGTTGGCGAACACTAACGTGACGGTGAGAAGCTCGACAACCTACTATGCGGCCAATGTGAACGAACAAACGGGCTGCCGCAGCACAATCTCCTCCATGAATATTACCATCTACTCTTTCCCTCACGTTCCCGTTATAGCTCCTGTGGGTACGATCTGTTACGGTGACTCCGTCACCTTGACGGCACAGGTGGATGCCAGCACTATCCGTTGCCAGTGGAGGAACCGCAACACATATTATGAGGGAACAACCATCACCACCCCTGCGCTGACCACCACTACAGCTTTCCATGCAAAAGCCTTCAACGAGCATTGTAGCACTGGAGAAATCTCTGTGATTCTGACTGTCAATCCGAGACCGCAGGCTCCGAGTGTGACACCTACGGCTGTCTGTGAAGGTGAGAATATGGTGCTGACGGTGAACCCCGGCTCCGACATGGAGGCGCATTGGTATGCCAACGCCCAGGCTACGGAGGTGCTGGCCACGACCAGCAACCTGACACTCCCGAATCTGAATGCGGGCGACTCCACGTTCTATGTGAGCTTTGCCTATACCCAGACTGGTTGCGAATCGGGTAGGACGGCAGTTCAGACCACGGTCTATCCTTCTTATCCGAATGTCCATATCTATGAAACCGCTTGTGATGTCTATAACTGGGCCGGCTTGTCATATCCGAACAGCGGCCTGTTTGAGCGCACCTTCCATACCAGTCATGGTTGCGATAGTATTGTGACCCTCCATCTGACCATCAACCGCAGCAAGCAGACGACGATTGATACGGTGGTGTGCGACCGCTTCGTCTGGAACGGTGAGACGTTCACGAACAGTGGTGTCCTCACGCATGTGTATGAGGCCGCCAACGGCTGCGACAGCACGGTGACCGTCAATCTGACGGTGAAGAAGTCCACACAGGCTACAGACCGTCTGTATGTGTGTGCCAATGCTTATCCGGTGGAATATCACGGCAGTTCCATTGATCGTGCCGGCACTTATACGATTGTGATTCCCAACTCGGTGGGATGCGACAGTGTGATCACCCTCACGGTGGTGACGAACCCGCAGCCTACGATGGCGTCGGTGACGGACGCTTCCCGTTGCGCCGCCGGCGAGGTGACGTTGCGTGCCCAGGGTGGTACGAACGGCAACCAGTTGAACTGGTATGAGACCGGAGCCACGCAGCCGTTCCATCATGGCAACAGTATGACGACTACGGTTTCTGCTACCACCACGTACTATGTTTCTTATTATAACACCAACACCGGTTGTGAGAGCGAGCGTATGCCGGTGACGGCCACGGTGAATGAGAATCCTGCCATGCCGACAGTGTCCAACCAGGTGCGTTGCGGTGCCGGCACGGTGACCTTCGCCGCCACGGTGGGCCAGAATGCCAACACCTGCCAATGGTTCCTCACCCGTAACAGCGCGGTGGTGCAAGCCACCTCGTTGGAATACACTGCCAATGTGACCAACGCCTCCACCTCCTATTTTGTGGAAAGCTACAACACGGAGACGGGCTGTAAGAGTGAGCGTGCGGAGGTGACGGCCGTGGTACGCCCCGTGCCTGCGGTGCCGGTGCTCACTCCGATGACCAATTGTGGTCCGGTATCCTTCGTGGTGCCCGCCCCGGCAGAAGGCTATTACACATGGCATAACTCCAGCATCATCAATGACCGGACGGTGCAGAACATCGGTACCGGTTATCAGATGCCGACGATTGATGCCTCTACGACCGTTCAGGTGGGTCATGCTGTTGATTATAACGATATTATCTGCGAAAGCGCCACTTCTGAACTCTCCTTTACCATCTATCCGGTGTATTCGCCGCGCGTCCTTCGCGACACCATCTGCCAGGATGCCCAATATGTCGGTTACGGCATCGCCGAGACCTTCAACACGCCGGGCTCCTTTGAACGTGTGGTCAACACTCATTCTTCCAATGGCTGTGACAGCCTTGTGACCTTGGTCTTGGAAGTGAAAGACAAGAAATATAATCAGATTTCAGAAGAGGTTTGCGACCAGTATGTTTGGAACAATCAGACCTATACTACATCCGGCACCTATACACAGCAGTTCACTGCCGCCAACGGTTGTGACAGTATTGTGACTCTTACTCTTGTTGTAAATAAATCTGTTGCCAACGAGTTCACCATTGAAACGTGTGATTCCTACACATGGAACAGCCAAGTCTATTCAGCCTCGGGTAACTATGTGCAGCATTTCAACACGGTTCACGGTTGCGACAGTATGGTGACCTTGCATCTGACGATTCATCCGTCGATGAAGGAATCGTTCACCGAGGTGGCCTGCGATTCCTATACATGGAATGATGAAACCTACACCGCTACAGGCGATTACCAACAGCATTTCTCCACGGTACACGGTTGCGACAGCACGGTGACACTGCATCTCACCGTCTTCCACAGCAGCAATGTGAACTATCAGGATGTGGTGTGTGCCGAGTCCCGTTATCAGGGTTATGGCTTTGATACTACAATTGCCGTGGCGGATGTTTATTATCTTGTTCATCACAACACCAATGTGGACGGCTGCGACAGCACCACCACGCTGCAGTTGACGGTGAACCCCGTTTACCGCAAGAATATCAGCACCACGATTTGCGAGACGGCTTCCTTCAATTTCAACGGAAAGATTCTGAATGTGGCTGGTACATACGTGGATACGCTTTCCACAGTGAACGGCTGCGACAGCATCATCACGCTGAATTTGGCGGTGGCTTCCGAATACCGCGACACCATCCATGCCGACATCTGCCAGTATGAAACCTACACGCTTAACGGATTCCAGGAAAACACCACCGGATTCTATGTCCAGAATCTTATTGCTTCCAACAACTGCGACAGTGTCGTGGTCTTGGATCTGACGGTGCATCCGTTAGATACCACCTATCTGACCGATGAAGTTTGTCAGAATGTGGCATATAATAATTATGGCTTCGTCAATGTGGCAACCGATGTGGCCGGCACGTTCACGCACGAGCGCCATGTGGCCACCCGCTTCGGTTGCGACAGCACGGTGTTCCTGACTCTGACGGTGAAGCCGGTGTATGAGTTTGCGTTCGTGGATACCATCTGTTTAGGCGAAACATATCAGCAGGATGGTTTTGACACGTTGCCGACGACGGTGGGCACGCATACAGTGGTGCGCCGTCTGCAGACCACGCAGGGATGCGACAGCGTGCGCGTGTTGACCCTGACGGTGAATCCGACCTATAATCACGATGTGTATGCGTCGATTTGCCAAGGTGATGTTTATACATATAATAATGTTGAATATACTACCCAGAACGTTTATCCGGTCATGCTGACCACAGTCAATGGTTGCGACAGCCTTGTGAATCTGCACCTGACGGTGAATCCGACCTATTATTATGAGGCGACGGCCACCACGTGTGACAACGCCCCGTACGCTTGGGAAGGTCATGCCAACGTGACGATTCCGACCACGGCGGGCAGCTATATCCTTTGGGACAGCCTGCGTACCGTGAACGGTTGCGACAGCGTCTATAAGCTGACGTTGACGGTGAATCCCACCTACCTGATTCCGATGGAGGATGCCGTTTGCAGCTATGAACTGCCGTACATGTGGCGCGGACGTGCGTTTGAGGCCGCCGGTGTCTATTATGATTCCCTGAAGACCGCTGTCGGCTGCGACAGTGTCTATCAGCTGACCTTGACAGTGAATCCCGCTTACTACAGCGAGATGACGGCCGTTACGTGCGACAATGATCCGTATGAGTGGGATGGACACGCCAATGTGACGATCCCGACGGCGGCGGGCCAGTACGTGATTTGGGACAGCCTGAAGACCGCCGCCGGCTGCGACAGCGTGTTCAAGCTGGCATTGACGGTGAACCCGACCTATCAGGAGGATTTGTATGAAGAGATTTGCCAGGGCGATGTGGTCAGTTTCAATAATAATGTATATGATGAATCGGGTGATTATGTGGCTCGGCTGCGCTCCCAAAACGGCTGCGACAGCATCGTGACCCTCCATCTGATTGTTCATCCGACGTATGTTAGAAGTATGCAGATAGAAGCTTGCCAAGGCGCTCTGCCGTATGTCTTCAACGATACAGTCCAATTCACGGAAAACGGCCAGCGCACGGTCCATCTCTATACGACCCATGGCTGTGATAGTATCATCAATGTGACATTCAATGTGATTCCGTTCGAACGCCATACGGATGAGGTGACCATCTGCGACAATGCCCTTCCGTTCCCGTATCAGGATTCCCTGTTCACGGAAGCCGGTGTCTATGATGTGGTGCAAACTTTCGCCGACGGTTGCAACGTGATTACCACCCTGACATTGAATGTGAATCCCACCTACCTGCATTATGATACGGTCTATGCTTGCGCCAATAAACTCCCGTATATCTATAATGGAAACGTGGCTTTGAACGAGGCGGGCAACGACACGCTGCATTACACGACAGTGAACACCTGCGACAGCACAGTCATCGTTACCCTCGTTGTGGAGCCGAACCCGACCACGTCCGATATCCAATATGTGTGTCCGACAGAACTGCCGTTGCAATATGGTGACAGCCTGTTCGCTACCGAGGGCTCCTATCTGGTGGTGTTCGCCCGCGAGAACCAGTGCGACAGCATGGTGAACCTGACCATTGAACTGAATCCGACCTATTTCTTCGAATCGGTTGAAACGACGTGCGACAATGTGCCGTACGTATGGGAAGGCCATGCGAACATTACGATTCCGACAGCCGCCGGCACATACATCCTTTGGGATAGCCTGAAGACGGTGAACAACTGCGACAGCGTTTATAAGCTGACCTTGACGGTGAACCCGACATTCTATTATGAGGAGACAGCCACGACGTGCGACAATGTGCCGTATGTTTGGGAAGGCCATGCCAATGTGACGATTCCGACGGCGGCAGGCACGTACGTGATTTGGGACAGCCTGAAGACGGTGAACACCTGCGACAGCGTTTACAAACTGACGCTGACGGTGAACCCGACCTTCTATTATGAGGCTGCTGCTTCAACGTGCGACAATGAGCCGTATGTTTGGGAAGGCCATGCTCGCGTGACAATCCCGACAACTGCGGGCACGTATGAGATTTGGGACAGCCTGAAGACGGTGAACACCTGCGACAGCGTTTACAAACTGACCTTGACGGTGAACCCGACGTTCTACTTTGAAGAGGCTGCCACGACATGTGACAACGTACCGTACGTTTGGGAAGGCCATGCCAACGTGACGATTCCGACGGCGGCGGGCACCTACGTGATTTGGGACAGCCTGAAGACGGTGAACACCTGCGACAGCGTTTACAAACTGACCTTGACGGTGAACCCGAGCTATTATGATGTGATGAAAGCCGAGACGTGCGACAACGTGCCGTACGTTTGGGAAGGCCACGCCCGCGTGACGATCCCGACGACCGCTGGCTCGCACATTGTGTGGGACAGCCTGAAGACTCAAGCCGGTTGTGACAGCGTTTTCCAGTTGTACTTGACGGTGAATCCGGCATACTACTACGAAAATGTTGGCGAGACGTGTGCCAACGAACCTTACGTATGGGCAGGCCACGCCAATGTGACAATCCCGACGACGGCGGGCACGCACATCGTGTGGGATAGCCTGAAGACGGAGAACTACTGCGACAGCGTTTACAAGCTGACGCTGACGGTGCATCCGACCTATTATGATGAGACGACAGCCGAGACCTGTGACAACGAGCCGTATGCCTGGATTGGTCACGCCAATGTGACGATCCCGACGACCGCCGGCACGTATGAAATTTGGGACAGCCTGAAGACGGTGAACCATTGCGACAGTGTGTTCAGACTGACGCTGACGGTGTTCCCGACATACTCGTATGATGATACGGTGTATCTGTGCGAATACGAGCTCCCGTACCCGTGGCACGGCGCTGACCGCACCACAAGCGGTATCTATTATGACAGAAAACTGACCGCCAACGGCTGCGACAGCGTGTATAAACTTACGTTGGTCGTGTATCCAAGATTCTACAATGAAACATCTGTGACGACGTGCGACAACGAGCCGTACGTGTGGGAAGGTCACCCGAATGTGACGATCCCGACAACCGCTGGCACGTATGTGATTTGGGACAGCCTGAAGACGGTGAACAACTGCGACAGCGTTTACAAACTGACGCTGACGGTGAATCCGAGCTATTATGATGTGATGAAAGCCGAGACGTGCGACAACGTGCCGTACGTATGGGAAGGCCACGCCCGCGTGGCGATCCCGACGACCGCCGGCACGCACATCCTGTGGGACAGCCTGAAGACCGCTGCCGGCTGTGACAGCGTGTTCCAGTTGTACTTGACGGTGAATCCGGCCTACTACTACGAGGAAGCTGCCACGACGTGTGCCAACGAGCCGTATGTATGGGCAGGCCACGCTAATGTGACAATCCCGACGACGGCGGGCACGCACATCGTGTGGGATAGCCTGAAGACGGAGAACTACTGCGACAGCGTTTACAAGCTGACGCTGACGGTGCACCCGACGTTCTTCGTTGAGCAGATGGTCAACACGTGCGACAATGTGCCGTACGTTTGGAACGGTCACCCGAATGTGACGATTCCGACGGCTGCCGGCACGTACGTGATCTGGGACAGCCTGAAGACGGTGAACAACTGCGACAGCGTGTTCAAGTTGAACTTGACGGTGAACCCGACCTTCTATCATGAGGAGACGGTGACCCTGTGCGAATACGAGCTTCCGTACCCGTGGCACGGCGAGAACCGTGTTGTGGCAGGCGACTACTACGACAGACAGCAGACGGTGAACGGTTGCGACAGCGTGTACAAACTTACGTTGGTTGTGTATCCGAGATTCTACAATGAAACAGCTGTGACGACGTGCGACAACGAGCCTTACGTCTGGGAAGGTCATGCCAATGTGACGATTCCGACGACGGCGGGCACGTACATCCTTTGGGACAGCCTGCAGACGGTGAACCACTGCGACAGCGTCTATAAGCTGACCTTGACGGTGAACCCGACCTACTACAATGAAACGGCTGCGACCACGTGCGCCAATGAGCCGTACGTATGGGCAGGTCATGCCAACGTGACCATCCCGACAACGGCGGGTACGCATGTTGTATGGGATAGTTTGACCACGTCTGCCGGTTGCGACAGCGTCTATAAGTTGACGCTGACGGTGACACCGACTTTCGTGACCAACATTATGGACACCATCTGTTTGGGCGATAGCTACCAGCTGTATGGCTTCGATACCTTGCCGCAGACTTACGGAACGGTGTATGCACAACAGCAACTCCAGACGGTGAATGGTTGCGATAGTGTGGTGAACTTGACGCTGACAGTGAACCGTACCTACCTGTTCGTGACGGATGACTACACCTGCGCGAACACCCCGTACACTTGGCGCGGCCAAACCTACTCCGCATCCGGTACATACTACGACAACTTCACGACCGTGAATGGCTGCGATAGCGTCTATGTGCTTAACCTCACCGTCAACCCGACGTATGAAGTGGAAGTGGAGGATAGTATCATTGTCTATCAAAACTATACCGGTTATGGCATGGATGTCACCCCGACCGAGGTGGGCGACCAGCATTATCCGATCCATCTCTATACGGAGGACGGCTGCGACAGCATCATTAACCTGACCCTCCATGTGCTTCTGAACATTGGTGTGGAACACTATGATCAGGCCGACATCTCCGTTTATCCGAATCCTACCAGCAACATCGTGAACATCAAGGGTGAGAACCTGAAGCGGGTCTATGTCTATGATGGTCGCGGACGCCTGCTGCGGATAGAAGAGGCCGACAGCGATGTCTTTACCTCCGTCCAGATGGGCCAGTACGCCACTGGATACTATGTACTTAGAATACAATTGACCGATGGTCAATATGTAAATAGAAAAATTATGGTAAGGCCATAATTTTAAGGGTAAATTTGTTTTCATTGGAAGCATGGGTGCGAGAAATCGTACCCATGCTTTGTTTGTATTTACCGACAAAATATGTACCTTTGCACTTTCAAAAATTATACGCTGAAATGGAAAGTAAAAAACAGTATGCTATTGTGACGGGTGCCAGTTCGGGCATCGGATTCCAGTATGCCAGGGTGCTGGCGGAAAAAGGTTATCCGTTGATTATGGTCAGCAATGAGGATGCCATCGTGGAGAAGGCTGAACAGGTGCGGGAGGAGTTCGCCGTGGAGGCCATCCCGCTGGTACGCGACTTGGGCACGCCGGACGCTGCTAAGGAACTGCACGGATATTGCCGCTCGCAAGGCTGGCCGGTGGAGGTCCTTGTCAATAATGCCGGCGTCTATCATGATCGCGATTTTCTGGATGACTCGGAGGCTTTCAACGAGCTGATTCTACACCTTCACATGACCACTCCCGCTATGTTGACCTATTATTTCGGGCAGGACATGGTAAAACAAGGCAAGGGTTATATTTTGAATATGAGTTCCATAACCTCGGAAATCGCCGTGCAGCGTCTGGCTACCTACAGCGCCACCAAGGCCTTCCTTAAAAACTTCTCGCGTTCGACGCATGTGGAGTTGTATCATAAAGGCGTGTATGTCACGGCAGTCCGTCCAGGAGCGGTGAATACGGGCTTGTACAACATACGGCAGTGGGCCACAAAGATCGGGCTTGTGCTTGGCTACATCACCACGCCGGAGCGGCTGGCACGTCGAGGTGTGCGCGCCCTCTTCCGAGGCCGCGCACAGGTCACGCCCGGCGTGTGGAACCATATCCTGCTTTTCCTGGTGGCCCTGCTGCCCACGTGTGCCTTGCGCCTGATCCGCCGTTGGAAAATCTTCTGATAACACGGTGGCCCCTCAAAGGGCCATAGATTTATGGAACAATATTCGATTTATAGAGAGAACGATGACAAAAGCTGAAAAATACAAATCCTTGCTGCCGCAGATAGCGGCCTTGGTGGAAGGCGAAACGGATATGATTGCCAAGATGGCAAATGTGGCAGCCGCCCTGCATGAGACGTTCGGATTCTGGTGGACCGGATTCTATCGTGTGGTGGGGGAGGAACTGGTGCTCGGACCTTTCCAGGGACCCCTGGCCTGCATCCGTATCCCGTTCGGTCGTGGTGTGTGCGGCACTGCATGGCAACGGGGCGAGACCGTTGTTGTGCCGGATGTGCATGCCTTTGCCGGGCATATTGCCTGCTCGTCAGCGTCGAACAGCGAAATTGTGGTGCCTCTCTTCCGCAACGGCGCTGTCATTGCTGTACTCGACATCGACAGTACCGATTACGCCACCTTCGACGAAACCGACCGCTGCTATTTGGAACAGATGATGTCTTTTATGACAAAAGAGTAATATTCAATGTTTAATGTTTTTTCTTACTTTTGCAGCGTGAATGATAATAAAAAACCGTAAAGATACCGAACGTCTATTCAGAATATGCCCTCCAGAAAATCATACGCGGGATTGTGGATCATAGTGGTTGCGGCGGTGGTGTTGGAAGCCATCTCCTGCATCCAGTATTTTTACAGCCGTGCGGGTATTCGTGCCGAAGCGGAGCAACGGGCACAAAGTGAATTGCGCCGTGCCGAGTTGGAAATCAATGTGGTGATGGTGGAAATGGAAGCCGCGGCAAAGATGTTGGCCGCTGTGGCGGAACAGCATCTTGACAACCCTGATTCCGTAGCCGCGGCCACCCGGATGCTGTTGCAGACCATCCGGAATGTGAGTAGTGCCGGCATAGCCTGCCAAGCATACCTCTTCCCGGAGAAAGGACGTTGGTACGAGATGTGTAGCAGCCGCCAGCCGGATGGCACGATCTATACGCGCCAGATAGGAGGGGCAGACCATGATTATTTCCAGACAGAGTGGTATCACAATGGCCTTGATTTCCAAGGCTGCAAATGGAGTGAGCCCTATATGGACGAATATGGAGCCCGCACGATGGTGGTCAGTTGTACGTATCCTGTCCGCAACGGGCAGGGAGAAGTGGTGGCGGTGGCCTGTGTGGACGTGTCGCTGAATTATCTGCAACGCATGTCGGAGTATTTGCAAATCTACAAAGACAGCTATTATTCCATCCGCTCAGGCAATGGTTTGGTGATTGTCTCCGGTGAGGATACGGTTCCAGGACGCGACTATCAGATTTACAATGAAGATATTGACAAAACGGGATGGAAGATATCGATCATCATTCCGGAAGATGTCATCTTCGCCGATCTTAATCGTGTGGGTATGATTGTCGGATTGCTGATGCTGCTTGGTCTGGCATTGCTCATTTTTATTGTATGGTACATCGGTCGCAGCAATAAGCGTCTCATTCTCTCCATAGAAAAGAACCAGCGCATGGAGAACGAACTTCATGTCGCCCGAACGATACAGATGGCGATGCTGCCGAAAGTGTTCCCTCCGTTTGGCGACCGTCCGGATCTCAATCTCTTTGGCATCGTCAATCCAGCCAAGGAGGTGGGTGGCGACTTGTATGATTTCTTTGTGCGGCAAGAAAAACTGTTCTTCTGTGTCGGCGATGTGAGTGGCAAGGGAGTGCCTGCCGCACTGCTGATGGTGATGACCCATTCGATGTTCCGCAGCGTCACGGCGCACGAGGAGAACGCGGCCGCCATCGTCAGCGAGATGAACAAGGCCATCGCCAGACAGAACATGGAGAACATGTTCCTCACGCTTTTCCTTGGTGTGCTTGACTGCAAGACAGGCAGACTTGACTACTGCAATGCCGGACATAATGCTCCCGTACTGAGATCGGAAGGCCAATGGAAGAAAGTTGATGTCGTGGCGAATTTCCCGTTGGGCATTGTGCCCGACTTTAAATACGAGGCGCAGACGACGCAGATGGCGTACAACGACCTGCTGTTCCTTTACACCGACGGCCTGACCGAAGCGGAAAACAGCAGCCATGAACTGTTCAGAGAACATCGGATGCTGCAAAGCCTGTCTTCCATGGCCTATGACCGTCCGCGCGAAATCATCGAAAACATGCAGTCGAGTGTGGAGGCCTTCGTGGACGGAGCGCAGCAGAGCGATGACCTGACCATGCTCGCTATCCGGTATCAGACACCGGCTATTGTCATGCGCAACGACATACAGCAGATTTCCACACTTGCCGAATGGGTTGACGGGCTGGGGGTCCCTGACGAACTGAACATGCCGGTGAACCTTGCATTGGAAGAGGTGGTGAGCAATGTCATGCTGTATGCCTACCCGAACAAGAACGGGCAGGTGATCGTGGAATTTGCCAAGCATGTCGCCATGGACGCGAAATCCTCCACGCTCATCTTTACAATCACTGACAGCGGCGTTCCCTTTGATCCGACGCAACAGAAGGAAGCCAACATCACCTTGTCGGCGGAGGAACGGGAAATAGGTGGTTTAGGCATCCATCTTGTACGCCAGCTTATGGACGAAATCCATTATCGCCGCGAAGAGGGCAAAAATATCTTGACGCTGATAAAAAAGATCAAGTGAAAAAACCGATAAACAATTTTTTTCAAATACGGCAAATGGGAAAGAATAACAATATGACATCTATGCAACAGCAGAAGGCCGCTGCAAAATTCGCGCAGGACTGGGCGTGCAAAGGTTATGAGAAAGGCGACACACAACGGTTCTGGTTGGAATTATTGCAAAAAGTGTTCGAGGTGGGAGATCCGTACAAATTCATAGAATTTGAAGACCAGGTGATGGTGGATAGTACGAACTTCATGGACGGTTATATTCCCAGCACAAAAGTACTTATCGAGCAAAAGAGCATAGAGAAGGAACTCGGCAAGCCTACCAAACAAAGTGATGGTTCATGGCTCAATCCTTTCCAACAGGCGAAGAAATATGTTGTCGGCTTACCCTTGTCAAGACATCCCCGATGGATTGTGACGTGCAATTTCGCTGAGTTTTGGGTTTATGATATGGAACAACCGAATGGAGAACCTCAGAAAATCGCGCTCAAGGACCTTGAAAAAGAGTATTACCGTCTCTCGTTCCTTGTGGATAGTGGCAATGCACACCTCAAACGTGAAATAGAAGTCAGTGTAAAGGCAGGAACGTTAGTTGGACAAATATATGACCTGCTGTTGAAACAATACATTGATGCAGATGAGCCAGAGACACTGCGCAGTCTCAATGTGCTGTGTGTACGTTTAGTGTTCTGTCTCTATGCCGAAGATGCCATGCTTTTTGGCAGAAAGACCGCTTTCCATGATTACCTTGCCCAATATAAGGCAAAGGACATGCGTCGTGCGCTTATCGACCTTTTTGATGTGCTTGACACGCCTGAAGCCATGCGTGATCCCTATATGGAAACCGCTCTCAAAGCTTTCCCGTATGTTAATGGCGGATTGTTCAGTCACGATGAGCGATTACAGATTCCGCAGTTTACAGACGAACTGAAGGATTTGATTCTCGCAAAAGCTTCCTGTGATTTCGATTGGAGTGAAATATCGCCTACTATCTTCGGTTCGGTGTTTGAAAGCACGTTGAACCCCGATACCCGAAGGAAGGGTGGAATGCACTACACCTCTGTTGAAAATATCCACAAGGTTATCGATCCGCTCTTTTTCAATGCTCTAAAAGAGGAGTTTGAGGCCATTAAGAATATTGCCCAAGAGAAACAGCGGCTGTTAAGGTTTGGTGCTTTTCAGGATAAACTTGCAAATCTTACTTTTTTGGACCCCGCCTGCGGTAGTGGTAATTTCCTGACGGAAACATATTTAAGTCTTCGGCGGTTGGAAAACAAGGTGATTCTGGAGCTGACGAAAGGACAGTCTCGGCTTGGGTTTGAAGAGACGAATCCAATCAAAGTGAACATTCACCAGTTTTACGGCATTGAAATTAATGATTTTGCTGTTTCTGTAGCGACCACAGCATTATGGATAGCCGAGAATCAAATGCTAAAGGAAACGGAAAGTATTGTGGATTTCAACATTGACATGCTGCCCTTAAAAGCGTATCACAACATAAAAGAAGGCAATGCGTTACGCCTCTCATGGACGGAATGGTCGGTTGAAAAGGAGAGGAATGTTGTGATTGCAGGGAAAGCAAATCTATATTCATTAGAGGATATTCCTGTGGGAATAGCAAGAGAACCTGTTGCCCGCTATGGTGAAGTTGATTTATACAGTGATGAGATTAAAATCAGCCCCATAAAACAACAGGAGGAAACTTGTCACGTTGACTTTGATTACATCATGGGTAATCCGCCATTCGTGGGTGCACGTCTCATGTCAGACGAACAGAAAGATGACCTGATTAGTGTTTTCGGCAAGAAATGGAAGAATATTGGCAATATGGATTACGTTTGCGGCTGGTACCTCAAGACCGCTCGACTCATGCAAGCCAATACAGCCCTTCGGGCGGCACTCGTTTCTACTAACTCTATAACCCAAGGCGAACAAGTGGCTATCCTCTGGCGGCCAATTTTTGAGCAATGCGGGGTTCATATTGACTTTGCCTACCGAACGTTTCGTTGGAACAGTGAATCAAGCATGAAAGCACACGTGCATTGTGTTATTATAGGGTTTAGTTGTGCGGATGTTAAGGACAAGACTATCTATTTTAATGAATCTCAAATCTCAAATGCTAAAAACATTAACCCATATCTGATTGATGCGCCTGATGTTTTTATTGAGAGCCGAAAGAAACCAATCTGCGATGTGAAAAAGATGGTATTTGGCAGTATGCCCAACGATGGAGGGAATCTTATTCTCTCGGAAGAGACAGCGGCTGACATCATCGAAAAGGAGCCATTGGCGAAAAAGTTTGTCAAGTTGTTTATCGGTGCAGAGGAGTTCATTAACAACAAAAAGCGCTACTGCTTGTGGCTCAAAAATTCAGAACCTGATGAACTCCGAAAGATGAGACTTGTGGCTGAAAGGGTGGAAAAGGTAAGGAAAATCCGCTCAGAAAGTAAACGTAAGGCTACGAAAATATTAGCTGATACGCCTTGGTTGTTTGGCGAAATAAGGCAACCTGAGAATGGAAAATACCTTTTGGTACCAAGTACATCATTAGAAAAACGAAGGTATATTCCGATGGGTTTCTTTAGTTGTGATGTGATTTCAAGCAATGCAAATTTATTAATCCCCGATGCTGGTTTGTACGAGTTTGGCGTTATGAACAGCAATGTACACAATGCATGGATGCGTGTTGTCTGTGGAAGACTTAAAAGTGACTATCGCTATTCTGCAAACATTGTCTATAACAATTTTCCGTGGTGTAGCCCAACAGATAAGCAAAGAAAAAAAATCGAACAAACGGCCCAATCCATTCTTGATGCAAGAAATAACCATCATCAATCAAGCCTTGCTGATTTGTATGACGAGACTTTTATGCCTGCCGACCTTCGCAAGGCACATCAGGAAAATGACCGTGCTGTGATGGAAGCCTATGGTTTCGACAAAAAAATCATTTCCCAAGATGACGAAATGCTGATTGTTGAGGAATTATTCAAACTTTATCAGGAATTTACCAGTAATATATAATTAACGAAATACAAGGAGCTTATGAAAACCGAAATCGTAACCGACGGCAACCGGCTTGTCGCCAAATTCTACGGCAGGCTTGATACTGCCGCCGCTGTGCAAACCGCCGAGGAGGTGAAACCTCTGCTGGAAGCCGCAAACAAGGAGATTGTCCTGGACTGCAGCGAGCTCGAGTATATTTCCTCGTCGGGGCTGCGCATCTTCCTTGGTATCCGCAAGGAGGCCGCCAACCACGGCAGCAATGTCGTTGTACGCAACATCAACGCCGACATCCGCCAAGTCTTCATGATGACCGGCTTCATCAGTTTTTTTGAAATACAATAAATATGGATCCGCATACTGAAATTATCTTGGCGGAATACGACCGTCAGTTGCCGTTTTTCCGGCGATTGGAACGCATCGTGCAAATCACGCTGCAGGATATCCTGGATAGCAACGGTCTGGCGGTGACGGCTGTCAGCACGCGTGTGAAGACACGTGAAAGCCTTGCCGGCAAGTTGGAACTCAAAGGGGGTAAGTACCATTCCATCAGAGATATCACGGACATCCTTGGGGCGCGTATTGTAACCCTTTATACGGATGATGTGGACCGTATAGCCGCCATGGCGGAGCAGCTCTTCGATATCGATTGGGAAAATTCCGTTGATAAACGCCGCCTGCACAACACGGACAGCTTCGGCTACAATTCGTTGCACTATATCTGTCGGCTGCCCAAGACGTTGGTTGACGAGCCAGACTGGCCGCAGTTGAACGAGGTGCGTTTTGAGCTGCAGTTACGGACCACCCTCCAGCACGCGTGGGCATCCATCAACCACGATATCGGCTATAAGACGGGTGTGGAGATACCGCATATCTATATCCGTCAGATAAACCGTTTGGCCGGTATGCTGGAGATGGCGGACGACGAGTTCAGCCGCATCCGCACGGAGATCAACAACTACCGCCGGCGCGTGCAGATGCTTGTTCAGAATGGGGAACTCGACGATGTGCAGTTGGATGGCGACACCTTCCGAAGCTATTTGGAAGCGCAGCCGTTCGGAATGCTCAACCACCGTATTGCCGCCATCAACCAGGCGGAGATACAAGAGGTGCCGTTGAATGGATATCTGCGTGTGTTTGTGGCACTTGGCTGCAAGACACTCGGCGATGTGGACCGCATGCGTGCGCAATATACAGAGCATGCTTACACACTCGCACGTCATCAGCTCGGCAACACCGATCTCGACATCCTTTCCTCATCCGTCGGCATACAGAATATCTGTATCGTCTGTATCCTCGCCAATGGCGGTGGCAAGATAGGCCTCACAAGACTCTTCAACGCCCTTAACGGCGAAAACCCGCAAAATGAATTGTTAGCGGAAATGACTTATAACCAGGCATTGAATTTATCTTTTATGCAAAATAAATAATGGAAGCCATAAAAATTGACCTCAACGATTACATGCGCACGGGCGAAGGAGCCAATGGCGCCAGTTACGATCACAAGACGGACAAGAGCATCATGCTCAAGTTGTATTTCCATAATTTCGAGGCCGCCCAGGTGGAACTGGAAATGGCGCAGAAGGTGTATGCGATGGGAGTGCCCACACCCGAGCCTGGCGATCTGGTGACCGACGGCAAGGCGATGGGCATCCGTTTCCGCCGTATCGAAGGCAAGAAATCCTATTCGCGGGCCTGCGGCGACAATCCCGAGCGCACAGAAGAGTACGCCCGGGAGTTTGCGCAATTGTGCAGGAAACTCCACGCCATCCATGTGGACACCATTCAGTTCGAGAATGTCAAGGATCGTCTGTACAAGATGCTGGCAGACAATCCCTTCTTCTCCGACGAACAAAAACAGAAGATACACGATTTCATCGCGGACGCACCCGATGCCGACACCGCCATCCACGGCGACCTGCAGTTCAGCAACGGTATTTTTGTGGAAAAAGAGGGCGTGCGCACGCCTTATTTCATCGATCTCGGCGATTTCTGCTATGGCTATCCGATGTTCGACATCGGCATGGTTTATCTCTGTTGCTGCCTCAATAACGAGTCATGGACACGGGATGTGTTTCACATGTCCAATGCCACGGCCAGACGGTTTTGGAAAGCCTTCGCACCAGAATATTTCGGTCCTGATGCAAACCTCGACGAGATTGAGAAAACCGTCCGCATCTATGCCGGCTTGAAGACGCTTATCATTGAGCGCGACACCCATCGCCCTATGCCTGAGTTCCGAGCCATGCTGGAGGGAACGGTGTATTAGAGATAAAGTTTAGAGTTTAGAGTTTAGAGAAAGCCCATAACACCTTAACTCCTTAGTTTCTTAACTTCTTAACTGATGTCAACACTCTAAGATCAAACCGCCAACGGCCAACAGCAAACGGCTAACGGCCAAACTATTTAACGGAGATAATTATAAAAAAATGTCAAATAAATTCATGGATACAAGCCTGCTTGATCGGGCGATTGTTTTTGCGGTTAAGGCGCACCACAACAGTGAGCGGCGCGGCAAGGGCTTTCCGTATATCGTGCATCCGATGGAAGCCGTTGAGATAGTGGCTACCATCACGCCCGATCAGTGCCTTCTGGCTGCCGCGGCGCTGCATGACACCATTGAGGATACAGACGTGACGGTGGAGCAGATTCGTACGGAGTTCGGCGACCGTGTTGCGGACCTCGTGCAGGCCGAAAGCGACCAGTTTGTAGAAGGAGTGAGCGAAGCGGAGAGTTGGCATGATCGCAAACAGGCGGCAATCGACCGGCTGGCGGCTGCCCCGCACGACGCGAAGATCGTGGCGTTGGGCGACAAGCTGAGCAATATGCGGGCCATTTGGCGCGATTATCAGATTAAAGGCGATGAATTGTGGAAGATTTTTCATGTGACGGACAAAGCCTCGCATGAATGGCATTACCGCGGCCTGGCTGCATCGCTGAGAGAATTGGACGACACCTTTGCTTATAAAGAATATGTGCGGTTAATAGATGAGGTTTTTTAAAAATGAAAATATGAATCCTGCTTTTCACACTATTGACATTATAATTTTTGCAGCCTACCTTCTGTTGATTGTGGGGTTGGGCATCTGGATTTCCCATCGGAAGAAGAATAAAGAGAAAACCGCTGAGGATTATTTCCTGGCGGGCAAGTCGCTGCCGTGGTGGACGATAGGCGCGTCGTTGATTGCTGCCAACATCTCGGCGGAGCAGTTCATCGGCATGTCGGGTTCGGGCTTCGCGGGTGGTTTTGCCGTGGCCTCCTACGAGTTCATGGCCGCCCTCACCCTCATCATCGTGGCTAAATTCTTCATGCCCGTATTTGTGAAACAGGGCATCTACACCATTCCCCAATTTGTGGAACAACGCTATTCCCGGAATCTCAAGACCATCCTCGCGGTGTTCTGGTTGGGGCTTTTCATCTTCGTGAACCTCACTTCTGTACTCTTTCTCGGTGCCAAGGCCATCGACACCATCATTGGGGTGGGGGATGGCACGCTGATTATGCCCGCTATTATCGGATTGGGCCTCATCGCAGCCCTGTATTCCATCACCGGAGGTCTCTCTTCCGTGGCCTGGACCGACATCTTGCAGGTTTTTCTGCTTGTGCTGGGCGGTTTCATTACTACTGTGGTTGCTCTGCAAGTGATAAGTCCCGACGGGACTGTGACACAAGGTGTGCGCCATCTTACGGATGTGGCGGGAGACCGTATGCATCTTATTCTGCCCAAAGACAACCCCGAATACCACAATCTGCCCGGCATTGCGATGCTGATTGGCGGGCTATGGGTGGCGAATCTGTATTATTGGGGCTTCAATCAGTATATCATCCAACGTGCTTTTGCGGCCAAGTCGCTGCCCGAGGCGCAGAAAGGTCTGGCGTTCGCGGCGTTTCTCAAGCTGCTTATTCCCTTCATCGTGGTCATCCCCGGCATTGTCGCCTATGTAATGTATACAGAAGGACATTTCGGCGCGGTGGAAGCTCTTACCAAGGCTAACGGCGCACTTAACAACGACAACGCGTACCCGTGGCTCATCAGCACCTTTGTCCCTACTGGACTTAAGGGATTGGTCCTTGCTGCGTTAGCGGCGGCCATTGTCTCTTCGCTGGCCTCCATGCTCAACTCGGCATCCACCATTTACACTATGGATATCTACAAACCCTATATTGCCCCGACGGTGAAGGAGAAAACAGGAAAGGATGTGAGTTTGGTGCTGGTGGGACAAGTCTCTGCCGGCCTTTTCCTCATTATAGCCTGTCTCATAGCCCCGCTGCTCGGCAGTGTGGGCCAGATGTTCCAATACATACAGGAGTACACCGGTTTGGTGAGTCCGGGCATCCTCGCTTTGTTTTTGTTGGGTTTGTTTTGGAAGAAAACCACCAACAAGGGCGCTATCACAGGTGTGGTGCTCTCGATTCCCATTGCGTTGGCACTCAAATTCTTACCTTTGGATATGCCGTTTATAGACCAGATGTTCTACACCTGTCTGCTCACCATGGCCATCATTGTGATGGTGAGCTTGTGTACATGCGAGAAGGAGGACGATGCGCGTGCCATTTCCTTGAGCGCAGACATGTTCCAGACCAAGCGTGACTTCCACATTGCGGCATATGCGATATGTGTGTTGTTAGTGGTAATCTACGCAGTGTTTTGGTAGTATGAGAAGCCCTTTCTGGAACAGGGAAGGGTAATACGTTTTTAACAGATTATTCTGAAGACCTACTCCTCAATAGAGAACTTGTTGAGGTAGAAGCCATTCTTGCTGAGGCCGGAGACATAGAAATTCTCATCATCGGCAAATTCGATGCCGCGCATCACCTGATCGCCGTTGGGCAGGACGCGCTGCGTGATTTCCTGATCTGGTGTGAGGGTCATCAGCACACACTTGTCAGAGGTGTTCATCTTCAGTCCACCCATGTTGCACACGGTACCGTTGCCAGGGTAGGGGATGTTCTTCGAGTCATCGTTGAAGAGGAAATAGAGGTTGTTCTTATGCGTGAAGGCGGAGTAGGAGATGTTGTGCAGTTTCCAGTCTTCCGGAACGCGGGTGCCGGCGCCGATCTGCTGTTTCTCAATCATGGAGAAGGCGGAGGTTCCGTCGGCTTTCAGTGTGGCAATCAGAATGTTCTTGGTCAAAAGTTGATAGGTGGTTGAGTGGGTGTTCATATCATAGATCTCTTTGACGAAATGGTGCTCGCCACAGAGGGCAAGGCTGCCGTTCTCCAGCTCGAAAATGTCGTCCGCCGTGATGGAGTATTGTTGGTTTCCCAGTACGCGGGCCAGTCGGGCGGGAGCGTTCTTCTGCGCGTAGTTGCTGCTGAAGTCGAAACTCTTGGCCTCGGAGAATGTCTCGGATTTGGTGTCGAAACGGTAGAAGAAGTAGCCGTTCGATTGCGTCATGGTGTTCTGGTAGGTGTTGGTAAAGAAGCCGGCAATGACCAGATCGCCGCTGGAGAGCACCTTGCCTGTGAAGTTCTGCGGTTTGCCGAAAGTGGCGTCGGCGGTGAAGGTTTCCGAACCGCTGCTGTTGGTCTTGATGACCAGGAATTGAACGTCCGACACTTTGTTGCCCTTGACATTGCAGGTGTAGGCCGGCACGTAGATGTTGCCGTCGTCGTCCACCGACAGGTTGCCCAGGGCGAACGTCTGTCCTTTGAATTGCGGCTTGACAGGCCCGTTCCACACGAACTCACCCTCGTCGTTGATGACCACGGCGTGGAGGTTCTCCAACATGCTGTTCTTTCCGGTGACCATGATCATAGCGGCCATCAGCTTGCCGTTCGGGGATGTAGCCGTCTTGTAGGAGGGCCAGTAGTGGGCATTGGCTGTCGTGTTCACGGAGTTGATGTCCGTGACGGAAACAACTTGGTCCTTTTTGTCAAAGGCGGCGATGGAGAAGGTGACCAGATCTCCTTTTTTGTTGACGCTGCGATAAAGGGCCACAATCTGGTCATCGGTGTTCAAAGCACCCAGCAAAGTGTGCATGCCGGACAAACTTACGGTGACATCTTCGAATTTCATGGTGTTTTTGTCCACCACATAGAGGTGCTCGGTGTTGGTCTTGGATTTGGTGGGTACGCCCACGTAGAAATAGTTGTGGTCGGCGTCTTGTCCTACGGGCGTGCCCACAATGTTTGGGCGCATGATCCACATATTGGATATAGGCTTGGAAAGCATGGCCTTTTGTGCCTGAAGGTTAATAATGGAAAGGAACAGACACAAGATGATAGCGATTTTTTTCATAGATTTATTTTTATTAGTTTATTGATGATTTTCTAATTGGGGTGCAAAGATATGTTTTTCATTTAGTAGGATGCTAAAATGCTGAATGGTTGCAGTATGTTTGTGTTTTTTTTTCTTATAAAAAACTACATGTCGTTTACAATAGAAAAAATGGTACTTTTGCATTTTTAAAGAAATGATGTTCCGACATATTCTATTTTCCTTCTTCTTGTTATTGATGATGGCCGTGCCTCAGTGCATTCAGGCCCAATCGCCCGCGAAATACTGGATCCGTTTCAAGGATAAGGCGGGGACACCATATTCCGTACAATATCCTGAGGAATTTCTCTCTCCGCGTGCGATAGAGTTCCGCCAGAAGCATGGGATTGCCATCGATGAGACGGATCTGCCGGTGAATCCGGATTACATACGTCAGGTACTCGCCACCGACAGTGCCAACCGTCTGTGTGTGCAATCGCGGTGGCTGAACGCCGTAACCGTGTATGTGGAAAATCCTCAAGCGGTTATGTCGATTTCGGAGTTGCCGTTTGTAGTGGAGATGGAACGTACTATATGTATGTCGCAGCCAGAGGTTGACACGCTGCCGGCGGTACGCTACTCATCTAAGTCAAAACCCAGTTGCCATTATTATTCGGATGTGCGTCATCATAAGGATTTCGACTATGGCAAATCCGACGGGCAGATCCGGATGAACAATGTACATTGGCTACATCGGATGGGATTCCGTGGGGAGGATATGCAGATGATGGTGCTGGATGGCGGCTTCCGCAATGCCGACACGTTGGGGGTTTTCAAGCGTTTGCGTAAAGATCACCGCCTGTTGGGCGCATGCAATATGGTGAAGGCCTCGGACAACATGTTCCGCACGGCCACGCATGGCACAACGGTGCTCTCGTGCATTGCCTCATACAAGCCCGGTGTGCTGGTGGGTACTGCTCCGATGGCTCAGTTCTACTTGTGCCAGACGGAAGACGGCCGTACAGAGAACAAGATTGAGGAAGACAATTGGGTGGCCGGCATCGAATTAGCAGACAGTTTGGGGTGTCAGGTGCTGAATTCCTCCCTGGGCTATACGAAGTTTGACGATTCCACCCAGCTGCGCACATACGAAGATATGAACGGCATGGTGAGTCGTGCTTCGATGGCGGCCACCATGGCTGTGTCGAAAGGCATGATTGTGTGCAACAGCGCGGGCAACGAAGGCTCCAAGGACTGGAAACATATTGGTGCTCCAGCGGATGCGAACGGCATCCTGACTGTCGGGGCGGTGGATTTCAATGGCAGCTATGCCTTTTTCAGCTCTGTAGGTCCGGCAGCGGATGGACGTGTGAAACCGGACGTGTGCGCCGTGGGCTTCGGCACGTGGACGGCCAATGCCGGCGGTCGCGTCAACAAGTCCAGCGGCACCTCGTTTTCATCGCCGCTGATGGCGGGCATGGTGACCTGTCTGTGGCAGGCCTTCCCCGACAAGTCCAACGTGGAAATCATGGAGGCGGTGCGCATGAGCGGCAGCCTGTACGACAAGCCTGATGAAAAGATGGGCTATGGAATCCCGGATTTCCTGAAAGCGTACAATACTCTTCGCCAGCCAGCTCCCAATAGCAATATCATTTTCGACACCTTTGTGGCGAACGAAAATGTGATTACACTGCACATTGAAGCCGAGAGCAAGCCGTATGTTGCTCTGCCGAAGCCTGTCGCTCAAAAGACTCATTCTCCTCTGATTGTGTATGAGAATGGTCTTTACCATGTTACCGTTGAGTTGCCTCCATTGCCGAAGTCCAAGCGTTTCCGTGTAATGGATTTGGCGGTTCAGATCGAAAATGAAATGTATTTTTATACTATTGCACAAGAATGACACAATTATGGAAACATCCAACAATAGGATAACCCCAACAATGATTCTCATCTTTGTCCTGATGGTTTTCGGGATAATGTCGCTTTCGTCCTGCACTGCATTGGACCGTTGGCTTTTCCGCGCCTCCGATTATTCCGTTTTCCCGTCTAAAAATGAGGATGACAGTCTGATTCAGGAGTGGGATTTGTATTGGGATGATCTGGATTACGACATCTGGTATGATGAGAATGAATACGAATAGGGGAGAGTTTAGGGTTTAGAGTTGAGAGAATGTGATGGATTGATGAAGAGAAGAGTTAAGAAATTCGATTTGCGGTTTGCGATTTGCGATTGATTGAAAAGAAAAACAATCAGGTTAAAAATGCTTAAAATAGACACCAACAGTTGGTATCAATGCCCCGATGGAATAAAGCCACAAATCATTAAGAATTTGAGACCAGCTTTGTTTTCCCATTCCCAAAAAATCACAATAATGGAACGGCAGTATTAGAAGCAGCAAATATGCAATAAACACACCGATGAGTACAAACATTTTTTTTGCTTTACTTTGGTGAAGCCCTTTTTTTTCTCCTTCTCCCATTTTTCAATTCGTTATTTGTCGTCAATATTCCAGAATATGCACCTAAACCTATACCAAGATTAATTTATTTTCGAAATCATCATCTAAATTCTATTTTACAATTCCGCCAGTATGACGTCGGCTCATCGATATTCCTTTGCAAGGGCAAAAATACAAAATATTCGAAATCTGCTCGTAACAGGGAACACCTTTTCGGATGGTTTTGTTTGCTTCCGTCACAGGTTGTCATTTCCCTTTCGCGGCGTGCACACCTTTTCTCCGTGGCACGCGCCTGCCGCGCCGCGATAATACATGAACACGCACAATTTCTACAGATATGCAACGCCTAACGGCGTTAGAGGTGAGGAAAAAGAACAGAGACCATAGAACATAGAACTGGGAACATAAAACCGAAAACGCAAATCGCAAACTCCTCCTTGATTACGGCACTAAGCCGAGCTGGCGGATGTAAACCTCGATTTCGTTGACGAGAATGTTTTTCCGGATAACCCGTTTGTCCTTGTCTAACAGATACATATACGGGATAGTCCGCGTTTCGTACAGGTCCTGGTTCTCGATGGACTGGTCGAAGTTCCAACCGTGCAGATAGTTGGCGGCGGCTTCGGATTGCAGATAGTGATTCCAAAGTGCGCGGTCATTTTCCAAATAGATGGTGAGGACCTTCAGCCTGCCGCTTGCGATGGCTGCGTCCAAAACGGCGAATTGTTTCATGCGGCGGCGCACTTCCCGGCAGGTGCTGCACGACGGGTTGTGCAGGAACAGCAGCATATACTCGCAGTGTGTCTCATATAAGCTCGTGGTGTCGCCTTGGGGGGTAAGATAGCGGAAATTGGCCGCCTGCGTGCCGTCCACATTCTTGTTGATGGTCTTCAGCTCGTGCTCGTAGTAGGTCTTGCGCACCTGCTCAAGGTCGGGACGGGTGCGGAGGATGTGCTGCAGCATCTTGATGTAGGTGTGCTCCACCTTGTAGTCCGACATGTAGAATCCGAGGTCGCGCTCCAGTCGGTCGAAGAACAGCAGATGCGATTCGGGGTTGACTTGTGCCTTTTCAAGCGCCTTCACGACGAAAGTGTCCAGCTCGGGCCGGTCCCATTGATAGACCAACTCGCGGCAGTAGTATGAAAGCTTGTCCTCAGCCATGGGCGAGTTGAAGATGCGTGGGTCGTTCCACGGGAAGTTGTCGAAATAGTGCTCCATGACGAAGGCCTGGATCATGGGTGGATTGCCGTAGAAAGACGGCGGAAGTTCCGGCATCGCGCGGTTCAGTTGGACGATGGAGGCTAACAGCGATTTAGGATTTTGTTCGCAAATCTGTTTGATGTACAGTTCGCGGGCCTGCTGGATGCGTTGCGCGCGGACGGTCAAAGAGTCCACGATGCTGCGTAGCATGTATTGCGGAAGTTTCTGCGCATCCCGAAACTCCTTGTCTAACGCCGCCAACTGTTGGTCAAACGACTTCATCATCCGGTTGTATTCCTGATATTGTGTGTTTTCGGGACTCTTGGAAAATACTAATCCTGTGTCGCACAATGTGATATACATCTGCTGCTTGCTGGAGGAAAGTAGGATGACTCCTCGGTGTGTGGTGTCGGTTGTGATCCAATATACACCGGGCTTGAGGGCGCTCTTTTCCTTAAATTGGACCTCGTTCTGATATGGACGCACCAGGTGAGTCCCGGATTTCTTCTTCCAATTGAAACTTTGAATCCGCACGGAATCGCAGGTGATGCCTGCCAGTTTGATTCGGATATCCATCTGGGCGAAAACGGGTTGCCCGATCAGGATACAGCATAAGATGATGGGTGTTAAAAAGATGTGTTTGCGCATGGCGGACTAGTTAAGGATGTGTAATTGTTTGATTTGGTCTTCCAAGTCATTTTCCATCACGTTCTTGCGAAGTATTCTTTTGTTTTTGTCCAGGATAAACATGTAGGGGATGGCTCGGGTGTCGTACAAGGCATTGTCGGAGATGCTTTGGTCGAAGTTCCAGCCGTGTAGGTAGTTGGGGTTGGCTTCTGGTGAATGGATGTAGTTGTTCCAGACTTCGGTCTCATCTTCAAAATAGACGGTGAGTACTTTCATCTTGCCGCTGGCGATGGCTTTGTTGAGGAAAGGGAAGTCTGCTATCATCTTCCGCACTCGCTGGCAGGTGGGACAGGTGGGGTGCTGAAGATAAAGCAGGAGGTATTCGCTCTGAATGTCATAGAGGGTGGTCGTGTCGCCGGTGCTGGTCACGATACGGAAGTTGTTGGCCCGCTCGCCCTCATTGTTTTTGTCAATGGCATTCAGCTCATAAGTGTAATGCCGTTTGTCCAGTTCGGAAATGCCTTTGGTGGCGAGCATGTCCTTGAGCATGGTGATATATACGCGTTCGATGCGATAAGGTGAAGCATGATCGCCGAAAACCTTCTCCAACTTTTCAAAGAAGATACGATGGGAGGTCGGGTTCGCTTTGGATGCACGGAAGGCAGACAGGATGGCGGAATCCAAGATGGGATGGTTCCTTTGTTGCAGAAGCAGCGACTGGAATTCTTTTGTCTTGTTGTCGCCCAGGGGGGTGTTGAAGATGCGGGGATCCTCCCACGGGAAGTTGTCGAAGTAGTGCATCGTGTAGTATTCCATCATCTTGTAACGGTTGTTGATTATGTCTTCCGGTGGTGTTTGGATTTCGGTGGATGTTTGGATGATGGAGGCTAAAAGCGTTCCTTTGTTGGTGGCTGCCATCTGGGCTTGGTACTCTTTCTGGGCTTTCTGGATTCGTTTTGCCTTGACATTCAACGAGTCCACCAATGTCTTCAACATATATTGCGGCATGCTTCGCTGGGCATCTTGATACTCTCGGTTAAGGGCCTCCATTTGTTGCTCAAAGTCATGCATCTGCTTAAGATACAGTGCATATTGCTCGTTTTCGTGATTTCCGGAAAACTTGATTTCCTGTTCTCCAATGGTGACGTTGAAATTTTGGTTTTTTGAGGATGAGAGGATGAAGGCGCCCGTCATGGAACTGTCGCAGAGGATGAAATACAATCCAGGTTCCAGAGGTGTCTTGTTTTTGAATGCCAGCGTTTTAGAATAGGGGAGGGTGGTGAGCGTGTAATAGCCGGTATCGGCCTGATACCCTTGTATCATGACCGTTTTGTATTCCCGGGATGTGTTGAATTGGATGGAGATGTTGGTCTGGCCGGAACAACATCCAAGCATGATGAGAAAAACCGTAAACAGAAACAGGGCTTTGCGCATATTGGTATAGGGTTAAGATTCTTTGTTTTGGATGATATTGAAAAAAGCTTTGCCGAAGTAACGCGGCAAGTCGGAGGCGATGAGCGAGGCCGGGTGGTTGTCTTGTGCGTAGAGGTCGCCGGCGAGACCGTGGATGTAAACGCCGAGGATTGCGGTGGCTGCCGGCGAATAGTCTTGGGCCAGCAGGGCTAGCAGCAGACCGGTGAGCACGTCGCCAGAACCAGCGGTGGCCATGCCCTCATTGCCTGTGGTGTTGTAGAATTGATGACCATCGGGCATGCTGATGAGGGTGTGGTGACCTTTCAAGATCAGGATGATGTTGTATCTCTGGGCAAATGTTTTAGCTTTTTCTGCCCGGTCAAAGCTGTCGGTGGATGGTCCCGCCAGCCGCTCAAACTCTTTGAGGTGCGGTGTCAGGATGCTGTTGGCCGGAAGGAAGGGTAGCCAGGCTTTGTTCTCGGCTATGATGTTCAGCGCATCTGCGTCAATGATGAGTGGAGATTGGATGCGGTCCATGATGTCTTTGAGGACGGAACCCGTCTGTGCGTCGCGGCCCAGTCCAGGCCCGATGGCTACGGTGCGGATGTCCGTTTGCAGTGTGTCCCATTGGATGTTGCTGACGTGATGATTGTTGATGTCCCTGTGTAGGATGGCTTCCGGAAGTGCGGCGGGGAATGTTTGTGTGGCAAGGGCGGCGGTGTGGACCGTCACTTTGCCGATGCCTCCGCGAAGGGCGGCTGTGGCAGCCAAGATGGCAGCCCCGGGCATATCGGCACTGCCGGCAATTAAAAGACCATGGCCGAAAGTCCCCTTGTGGGCGTATGGATTTCCGGGACGGAACAGCATTTGTGCCGTGTCATGCGAGATGTGTTCCTTGTCCCATGAAAGGTCTGGTGGCACGCGCATGCCAATATCCATGATTTCGACGTTCCCGCAGAATGGGTACGCCTCCGGATGGAAAAACACTTCTTTGGGGAACTGCATGGTCAGGGTGGTCTGGGCCATGACGATGTTGTCGAAGGCCGGCACGGCATGGTCTGCATAGAGCCCGGAAGGGATGTCGATGGCGATGGTGTGGGCGTGTGATGCGTTGATGGCGCGGATGGCTTCAGCATAAAGCCCGCCGACGGGCTTGTTCAGCCCGATGCCGAAAAGAGCGTCCACAATAAGGGCTTCTTCCGGAATCTCTATGGGTTTATGAGGGTCGAAGATGCTTGAATGGGCGTGCTGGTTACTTAGTACAAGGGCATCCCAACGCTGCTGGTTGATGCGCATGTCACTGGTGGTGCGGGAGTTATCCTCAAAACATAGAATGACATGGATGTTGCAAGTTTGCAGACTGGCATATAGTAATTGCCGGGCAATCACAAGCCCGTCTCCGCCATTGTTCCCCGGTCCGCAGAAGATGTAGATGTCCGGAATGTGGGTGGCAGGAAATGTGGCAAGGATATGCTTGGCACATGCCGTGCCCGCCCGTTCCATCAGGTCGGTGGACGAGATTGGCTCGTGGAGCATCGTGTATTGCTCGCATTGGCGTATAGCTGCCGCTGTCAGGATACAGGGCGGCTGTTGCAGTTGTTTTTCTCTCATATCCATAAAGCCTGCAAAAGTACATTTTTTATAATAAATTGTTCTCCACAAAACTGAAGTATCTGCTTTTATGAATAATGACATGATCCATCAGCTGGATGTTGAAGATGTTGGCCGCTTGTTGGATCTGTCTGGTCAGTTGAAGGTCGGCCTGACTGGGTTTGACGGAACCCGATGGGTGGTTGTGGCATAAGATGATGGCGGTGGCATCCTGCATGATGGCCTGTTGGAGGATGACGCGGACATCGACGAGCGTACTCGTCACCCCACCTTTCCCGATTTGGCACACGTTTAGGATGCGGGAGGCGGCGTTGAGAAGGACAATCCAGAACTCTTCGTGTTTCAGGTGTGCGTTTCGTGTCTGCATGATTTTCACGATGTCGGAAGAGTCGCGGACCCGTTGCCGTTCTCCCACATTCTCCGCCTGCATCCGCCTTCCGATTTCAAAGGCGGTGAGGATGGAAATGGCCTTGGCCTTCCCGATGCCTTTGATGCCGGTGAGCTGTTGCAGGGACATGTCCGACATGTTGTTGAGTTTGTTGTCGCAAGTGTTGAGCAAGCGCTTGGCCAAGTCCACGGCGTTGTCTGTGGCATTGCCCGTGCGGAGCAGGATGGCAATCAGCTCGGCGTCAGAGAGTGCGGAAGCGCCGTTAGCAGCGAACTTTTCGCGAGGACGGTCTTGTTCGCACCAATCCGGAATGGTGAGCCGGTCGGCAGATTCACTCGCTTTCATCAAACCGTGTGTGAACGCTTCAGCAGGTAGGGTAGGAGGATCTGATCGAACCCTTGGGTGATGTCGGCCGGTATGACATCAATCTGATATTGTCCGCATTTGACTTTGATTTCGTGGAAGAAATCGTGAATGGTGTTCTGGTAGAACTCGCGGATGTTGTTGGCATGGACCTTTATTTCATGTCCGGTCTCCATGTCCACGAATTTGTACAGCCGGTTCTCGAAGGCGAAGTCGTATTCGAGGCTTTTGTCAAAAGTGTGGAACAGCAGAACCTCGTGTTTGTTGTGGCGAAGATGTCCCAACGCCAGCATCATTTCGTCCAAATCGCGCTGGCTTTCCAGCATGTCGCTGAAGATGATCACCAAGGAACGGCGGTGGATCTGTTCGGCAATTTGATGGAGCGTGTCGGTGACCAGTGAATTCCGATGGACATCTTGACCGATGGGCTGGAGAATCTTCTCCAATTCGCGGTAGATCATCTTCTGATGTGCATCCCCGCCCCGTGCATGGGTGTGAAGCTCCAGCTTGTCGGAGAACACGCTTAACCCCACTGCGTCCCGCTGACTCTTGAATATCTGCATCAACACAGCCGCCGCATAGACGGCGAAGAAAATCTTGTTGGGTGAGGCCAAAGAGTATTTCTCCCGAATGGGAAAGTACATGGACGAGGAATTGTCGATGATGAGGTGGCATCGGAGGTTGGTCTCCTCCTCATAGCGTTTCACGAACAACTTGTCCGTGCGGGCGTACAACTTCCAGTCAATATGGCGTATGGGTTCCCCCGTGTTGTATTGGCGGTGCTCGGCGAACTCCACCGAGAAACCGTGCATGGGGCTCCTGTGCAGTCCGGTGATGAAACCTTCCACCACTTGTTTGGCAACAAATTCAACGTGGTCGTATTGGGTGATTTTCGTCAGATCTATCGTATAAGCCATGTCCTCTTCATTTTGGCGGCAAAGGTACACATTTTTTTGTTGGCACTCACCATACTATTGATTTTGAGTGAAACGCAACCATTCCTGTTCGAAGTCTGCCCTGAAACGGAAACTGTAAGGGTCGTCTTCAAAAATGTGGTCAAGGTCGTAGAAAATGGGAGCCTTACCCTTCTCGTATAAAAGAATGCCTGCATCATCGGAGAATCCGACTGATAAGATGTTGGAGCGTGGATTCCGGACGCTCCGACTGCAGGCCAGGAAGTAAAGCCCGAAGGGCCTTTCCAGATACTGCCTGATGTTCTTTGCCATCTCCCGCTGTTGCAAGGCTCCCGGTATGTAGTCATGAAGTATGCCGATGTGAATGAGATTCGAATCCGTTGAGTTGAGCATTCCGAGCAGGCTTTTCATGCAGGCGGAACAGGATAATGCTTTGGTGACCAGAAAAACGTTCTTCTGCGCAGGTAACTCCTGAAGCGATAGAAGATTCCGTTCCCCATCGTGGAGAATGGCTCGTGTTTCCAGTCGGCTGTTTTTGTGACGCATTGTTCTGATCTTGATGATAGGCTCGTTCCGCTTGAAGAACTCCTCCTGTCGGAGCCGGTACTCCGCCGGTGTAAGACCCGTCCAGCTTACGGCGCTCTCAGCACAAATCTCTATTAACATGTCGTTCCAGCTGATACGGGCCTTGTCCACGTCGGATTCAAATAGGAAGAAAGGAAACCGCTCCCCGCCGTACACATCCCGACAGGTGTCTTTTTTTTGGAACAGATAGGTGTTCCCAGATGGATCAAGATAGGCGTATTGCAGGTGCGATTTCCTTGTTGCCGTGTCGTATTGTGTGTAGTATAGCAGATGTCCCCCACCAATGGGAAAGTCATACTTCGGATAGGAATACCGCCAGATTTCATTCATGGTGGCACGAATCCGTTCGATGCCGTATGGTACGGAAAGGGATTTGCGAATGTATTCCTCTTCAAAAGGATGCCATTCGGGAATGTCGAAGACAAAGTCTTGGATCCAGCTGCCATCCAGCCCGTATTGGTGGAGTAGGGGGAATCGTGTGCTTAGGAAGAAAACATGTTGTTGATCGTGGAAAAAATAACGGTTTGGACTCGCTTGGACGACATGAGGCGCTTCGTAGGATAGTACTCGCACTAGTTCCTCTTGTCCCCCGCGGAGCGGACGACGAAACCATTTGTACCCCGTATCATGCTCTTCTTCAAAATAATGAAGCGTGTCATGGAAAATGTATGCTGCCTTAATGTTGGTGTGTTGGAACATGGTGTCGAATGTCACAGTGTCTGAATCTCCCCGATGGTAGAGGATAATTTGGTCTTGTGTCGAAACCACGACTCTGTTCGGGTAAATGCTGAAATCGTGAATCCAATACCTGCCGGCAGCCTCTTCCTTCTTTTTAACCGTTGGGGGTAAGGGAATATGGATGGAAGATGCCACAAAATTGTCCAAGCGAACGCTATGGATGACGGCTGTGTAATTGCGCGATGCTTGTTGGTACGATGTCATGTCCGTGTAGTAGAACGTGCCGTCGCTTACCCTGCATTTCAGATGCGAGAGGTCGGAAGGAAATGTTCCAGCCCCCAAGACTACAGCCGTGTCCCAGTCAAAGAGGGTGCCAATCCATGGCTGGCATCGGACGGTTGCACAAACCAGGATGCCGATTGTCGTAAGGATAATTTTGTGCGGTTTCATCGTCATATCACTTTGGAATTATGGGATTCGAAAACTTAAGGGTGTCACATAGATGTACATGGTACATCCTCCGCGCGAATCATACTGCCAAGTGCCTTTCACCGCGTAAGTCTCCATTCCGCGATTGCCGGTGATGGCAATCTTCTTGGATTGCGTTCCATTCACCACCCCTCTTTCCGCATTGCGCTCGCTTGCCTCGATGATTTGATTGATGGCATCGGCAAAAACGGGACTGACGGTGGGATTGCCAATAATGTTTGATGTGTACATGGACAAGGCATTGTTCCTGGGAACACGGCAAGCACTGTAACCCGATCCGGTGCAATCCAGCGTGGCAGGATGCGTCTCGTCTTGCGCCGGTGTGTACAAAATATCGTTGTAGAGGTTGAGGAATGCCCATGGGCCTCCGTCGCTCTTGTGGATGATGATGGTGGGCAGGTCTCCCTTTGCCCATACGGAGCATGCTAAAAACAAGGCTCCGAAAAGTAAAAGTACTCGTTTCATTTTTTTTCTGTTTTTTTCGTTTTTGATTCTTTTAATAATTGTTCCTCCTGTTTCGTGGATGCGGCTTCCGCCTTTTACGCCCCGATTCTTGCCCCTTGGACTTGTTTCGGAGTGGTTCGATCTCTGTAGGCTTCCTTTCTTTTTCCTGTCATGCTCTCGTCCTACTCGGGATTGCCAGCCCTTCGTCATCTCTCTTGAACACACGGCAAATATACAACCACCCCGTGCCCCTTGTCAAGAGCGAAATGAAATTTTTTTCATTGTGATTTACAATAAGTTAAAAATTAGCTATTTCAAAATTAACAATCAATTGTTAAGATTGTAATTTGATTTCGGAGAAATTTGCCCTTTGTGCGTCATATTTGAACAAGGCGGATAACGGATTATTCCGTATCTTTGCCGCCGTAATCCGATGGATGAATTATACAATAAAACATTATATAATATGAAACGAAACTTGTGTATTATGACCGCTCTTATTGCCACGAGCATCCTGGCATCCTCCTGCAAGTCGAAGGAGGATCAGTCGAATTTGAAAGACAACCCCTTCATGCAGGAATGGAACACGCCGTATGGTGTTCCTCCGTTTTCTGAAATCAAGACGGAACACTATCTTCCAGCTTTTGAGGAGGGAATGCGTCAGCAGAAAGAGTGGGTGGAAACCATCGTCAACAATAGTGAAGATCCTACTTTCGGCAATACCATTATCCCATTGGAATACAGCGATGAATTGCTGAACAAGGTTAGCATGGTTTTCTTAAACCTGATGGAATGTTGCAATAGTGACGAAATGGAGCACTTGGCTGACACCATTCTTCCTATGTTGTCCGCGCACGGTGATGATATCATGTTGAATGACAAACTGTTCAAACGAGTGAAATATGTATATGAACATAAGGACAAGGAGAAACTCAATGCGGAGCAACTGCGTCTTCTGGAAGAAACTTATAAAGGGTTTGTACGTGGCGGTGCCAATGTGCCGGCCGACAAACAACCCCGTTTTCGGGAGATTAATGAAAAGTTGGCGACGCTGACGCAGAAATTCGGCAATAATGTGCTGAAAGCCACGAACAAATACAAGTTGGTGGTTTCTGATTCCTTGCGTTTGAAAGGCCTGACGGCGGAACAGTTGGTTAATGCCCGCGAAGTGGCCGACGCTGATGCGAAAACCAAGGGCAAGTATGCTTTCACATTAGATATGCCTACCTTGGAGCCCTTCTTGATGAACTGTGCGGATCGTGAACTACGGAAGGAGATATGGACGGCCTATTCTACGCGTTGCCTCGGTGGCGAACTTGATAATTCAGCCATTATCAATGAAATAGTTAACTTGCGAATTGAGCGGGCCCACATCCTCGGTTACAACCATTACGCCGATTATGTGTTGGATGACTGTATGGCCAAGAATGCCGAGAATGTCTATCAGCTGCTCAATCAGGTTTGGCAACCCGCGTTGGCCAAAGCCAAGGAGGAGGCCTCTCAGTATCAGGCAATGATTCGCAAGGAGGGTGGGCATTTCGCGCTGGAACCATACGATTGGCGCTATTATGCCGAGAAAGTCCGCCGCGAGAAATACGACTTGGATGACCAGCTGATCCGTCCATATTTTTCATTGGATACCGCTCAAAAGGGCTTGTTCATGGTTTGCAACAAACTCTATGGCTTGACCTTCAAGGAAAATAAGGATATTCCTGTTTATCAGGAGGATGTGAAAGTTTATGAGGTGATTGACAACAATGAGGTGATCGCCATTGTGTATATGGACTTCTTTCCGAGAGAATCCAAGCGTAGTGGCGCTTGGATGACCAATTTCCGCGAGCAGTACTGGACCCGTGACGGTCAGAATGTCATACCGATAGTCTCTCTGGTGTTCAACTTCACGAAACCTTCCGGAGACAAGCCTTCCATGCTCAACGTGGATGAGTTGCAAACTTTGTTTCATGAGTTCGGTCATGCGCTGCACAGCATCCTGTCGCGCTGCCACTATCGCTCTCTTTCTGGTACGAACGTTCCGCGCGATTATGTGGAGATGCCCTCTCAGTTCATGGAGCATTTTGCCACGGAGCCGGAAATCCTCAAGATGTATGCGCATCATTACCAGACAGGTGAGGCTATCCCTGATGAACTGATCCGCAAGATGGAGGCTTCGGCCACTTTCGGGCAGGGCTTCATTAACACGGAACTCTTGGCGGCTTCCTTGTTGGATATGGATTATCACACGCTGACAGAGAAGACGGATATCCGTCAGCCGGATTTCGAGAACCAGCAGATGGCGAAGATCGGTTTGATTTCGTCCATCATTTCCCGATATCGCAGTCCTTATTTCCAGCATGTCTTTTCCGGTGGTTATGGGGCTGGCTACTACAGCTATACGTGGGCGGCGGTACTGGATAATGATGCTTTCGAGGCCTTCCGTGAGCATGGCGTTTTCGATCAAGCTACGGCTACGGCCTTCCGCACCCATATTCTGGAGCGGGGCAACACCGACGACCCGATGAACTTGTACGTGGCGTTCCGCGGTCGCAAACCTTCCATTGAACCGTTGCTGAAGAATCGCGGCCTCATGTAGTCCGTCATACAATAAATTATATTAATGGCCGCCATGTCCGATATATTGTCCCGCATCAACCACCTTACGGAGGAGATTAATCGTCACAACTATTATTATTATATGTTGGACGATCCGAAGATTAGTGATTATGATTTTGACCAGCTGCTTCAGGAACTGATTGATTTGGAGAAACAATACCCGGAGTATGCGCGGCCGGACAGTCCCACGCAGCGGGTGGGTGGTACTGTTACCAAACAGTTTGAGACAGCCACGCATCTGTATCCGATGCTGTCGTTGGGAAACACCTATTCCGAGGAAGACTTGCAGGAATTTGATTCGCGGATTCGGGGCCTGCTTCATGCTTCGCCGGAGTATGTGTGCGAGCTGAAATATGACGGCGTGGCTATCAGTTTGATATACGAGAAAGGCGTGCTGGTGCGTGCGGTCACGCGCGGCGACGGCGTCCGGGGCGATGTGGTGACGGCCAATGTTCGTACCATCAACTCCGTGCCACTGGCGCTGCAGGGCGACTACCCGGACCTCTTGGAGGCACGAGGCGAAATCCTGATGCCCTTCGATAGCTTCGAGGCACTCAACGCCCAACGCGAAGAGACAGGCGACCCTTTGTTTGCCAATCCTCGGAATGCCGCCTCGGGAAGCCTCAAACTCCGCGATTCGTCCGAGGTGGCCAAGCGCGGCCTCTGCTTCAAACTCTATTATGCTCTGGGTGAGAATCTTCCGGAACACAACCATTACAACCAATTGCGAAAATTGCACGAGTGGGGCTTCCGTTTTCCCGATGTGATGGAAAAGGTGTCAGGCTTGGAAGGTGTTCACGAATTTATCCGCCAATGGGATGTGAAAAGGCGCGATTTGCCGTATCCGATTGACGGCATTGTTATAAAAATCAACGATTTTGCCCAACAGCAACAGGTGGGCTCCACGGCGAAAAGCCCTCGGTGGGCCATCGCCTACAAGTTCAAGGCCGAGCGCGTCTCCACGCCTCTGCTGAGTGTGGATTTTCAGGTGGGACGCACAGGCATTGTGACACCTGTGGCCAATCTGAAACCCGTTTGTTTGGCCGGAACTGTGGTGAAAAGGGCCACCTTGAATAACCGCGACTTCATGCGCGAGCTGGATATCCGTACCGGTGATTGTCTTTGGGTGGAGAAAGGCGGCGAGATTATTCCCAAAATCGTGGGCGTGGACTTTGACCGCCGGCAGCCGGAGGCACAACCCGTACCCTTTGTGACCCTTTGTCCTGTGTGCGGCACTCCGTTGCAGCAGAACGAGGGCGAGGCGGGCGTCTTCTGCCCGAACGAGAACCATTGCCCTCCGCAAATCAAAGGCCGCTTGCAGCATTTCATCTCGCGCAAGGCGATGAATATCGACTCCCTCGGCGAGGGTAAAATAGAACTTCTTTACAACCAAGGTCTTGTGCGCAATGCCTCCGACTTGTATCACCTGAACTACGACCAGCTTTTTGGTTTGGAAAAGGTGATGGAGGATGAGGATGGCAGAAGCCGGATGATCAGCTTTAAGGAAAAAACGGTGCAGAACATCCTGAACGGCATCGAACAATCGAAGGGTGTGCCCTTTGAACGTGTGTTGTATGCCGTGGGCATCCGTTTTGTGGGCGAGGTGACGGCCAAGAAGCTGGCGCGCCATTTCCGGACGGTGGATGCCCTGGCCAATGCGTCGCGGGAGGAACTGATGGAGGTGGAAGATGTGGGAGAACGGGTGGCCGACAGCATCATCCTGTTTTTCAATCGGACGGAGAACTTGCAGCAGATTATGGATTTGCGCGCTGCCGGCTTGCACATGGAAGTGGAAGAGACGGCGTCGGATTCGGAAAACGCGCAGACCTTGGCTGGGAAAACCGTGGTGGTGAGCGGCGTGTTCTCCGTGTCGCGCGATGAAATCAAGCAGATGGTGGAACGGCATGGTGGCAAAAACACGTCGTCCATCTCAAAAAATACATCTTTTGTACTTGCTGGAGAAAAAATGGGGCCCGAAAAGCGCCGCAAGGCGGAAACGTTGGGCGTGCCCATCATTTCGGAAGAGGAGTTTAGGAAGATGCTGGAAGCAGGGGAATAGGAACTCTCACCACCCGTTAAACCCTCTTGTTTTTTTTGTATTTTTGCAGCCCAAAATTTTTTGTTATGGATATGGATAAAATCAACGAGGTCTTCGACCAGTTCCGCAACACGAACGTGTTGGTTATCGGCGATGTGATGATTGACTGCTACATCACCGGCAAGGTGACGCGCATCAGCCCCGAGGCGCCGGTTCCCATCGTCAATGCGCAAAGCCGTACCTACCGGCTTGGCGGTGCTGCCAACGTGGCCCTCAACCTCAAATCGCTCGGTGCCCACCCGATTCTATGTTCGGTGATCGGCAGCGATAATAAAGCCAAGGTATTCTATGACCTGATGGAGGATTGTGATCTGGATTCCGTGGGGCTGGTTCCCATGTACGGCCGTCGCACGACGGTGAAATACCGTATCATCGGTAATAATGCCCATATTGTTCGCGTGGATGACGAGCGCGATGAACAGTTGAAGGAACGGGAAAAACGCCAGCTGATCACCACGGTGGAGCAACTTATAGACCATCATTCCATTGATGCGTTGATTTTTGAGGACTATGATAAAGGTCTTTTCTCCAAAGACCTGATCCAGGAGATCATCAATTTTGCCCATAAGAAGAATATCTTCATTGCTGTGGATCCCAAGAAACGGAATTTCAATAACTATTCCAATGTGGATTTGTTCAAACCTAACTTGAAGGAATTGACCACTGGATTGAATCTTGAGGATAATGTGGAACTTACGTTGGATGATATTCATGACATCGCGAAGAAATTCGCCGCTGAAAAGAAAATCGGCAAGGTGATGATTACCATGTCGGCCAAGGGCATCGCATTCTACGACAACAGCAATGGACATTTCCATCATCAGAAGGCTTTCAAACGCCGTGTGAGCGATGTGTCCGGCGCAGGCGATACGGTCATATCGGTGGCCACCCTTTTCCTGCTCAAGGGCGAATCGGTGGAACTTACGAGCCTGGCCTCCAATTTGGCCGGCGGACTCGTGTGCGAATATGTGGGCGTGGTCCCCGTCAATGTGGCCCAGTTGAAAAACGAGATTCTGAAGAACCAGCCCGTTGAATAATAAAATGCACACATTTCCGTTAGGCTGTTGTGTTGATAATTATTAAGATTAGATGAAATCCTTGCAAAAATTCCTGCTGTTGGCGATGTTGGTGTGTGTCACATCGGCATCTTGCGCGCAGTCGAGGGTCTTCGGCGTGCCCAATTTGCAGAAATATGACACCCGGCGCTTCCATTTCGGAATCCTGTTGGGAGGTTCCAGTCTGAACTACTATTCCAAAGTCAATCCCGACTTGACAGACTACTCCTACAGCATTGTGGAAACGAAAGGCGGTCTGGCCTTTAATATCGGCATTGTCACGGATATGCGGATGGGCAAGTATTTCGACTTGCGCCTGATTCCGGCTATTACCGTTGGAGACCCGGTGGTGGTTTATTATAAAGCTAATTACGAACTTATTGACCAACCCCGCACACAACATGTCTTTTTGGATATCCCTCTGCTGTTGAAATTCAAATCCTCCCGTATGGCCAACAATATCCGCGCCTACGTCATCGGCGGTGCCCAATACAGCCTCGATATGACTTCCAACGCAAAATACAATAAGGAAAATCACATGCATGCGAAAGCTGCACCTATGCTGAAGGCTAGTCATGATGAGGATAAAATATACCTGAACACCAAATTCCATGACTTTCTCGGTGTGGCTGGTGTCGGCTTCGACTTCTATTGCACCTACTTCAAACTCGCGGTGGAGCTTAAGATGTCGTTCGGGCTCCGCAACCTGCTGATCACGGACCCATCGCGGTATCCCTCGTATGTGGATCTCCAATATGTGGAATCGTTACAATATCTGAAATCCAGAAATTTCCAATTATCTATTACTTTTGAATAAAAATGGCAAATAACGAAGAACTTTTCAAACAGATTGTCGCCCATGCCAAGGAGTATGGCTTTATTTTCCCTTCCAGTGAAATATATGACGGCTTGAGTGCCGTTTACGATTATGGTCAGAACGGTGTTGAACTGAAGAACAATATCAAACAATATTGGTGGAAGGCTATGGTACAGTATCACGACAATATTGTCGGGTTGGACAGTGCCATCTTCATGCACCCCACCATCTGGAAGGCTTCCGGTCATGTGGATGCATTCAACGATCCGCTCATTGATAACAAGGATTCCAAGAAACGCTACCGCGCCGACGTGTTGATCGAGGATCATATCGCCAAAATCGAGGACAAGATCAACAAGGAGGTGGAAAAGGCCCGCAAACGTTTCGAGAATTTCGATGAGAAGATGTTCCGCGAGACCAATGGCCGGGTGCTGCAATACCAGAAGCAGATTGACGACATCACGGCCCGCTTTGCGGAGATGATGAACGCCAACGACCTGGCCGGCCTGAAGGCGCTGATTGAGGAACTCGGCATCGCCTGCCCGATTTCCGGCACGCGCAACTGGACCGACGTGCGCCAGTTCAACCTCATGTTTGCCACGAAGCTTGGTTCCGTTTCCGATGGCGCTGACACCATATATCTTCGCCCGGAAACCGCACAAGGTATATTTGTTAACTTCTTGAATATATACAAGACAGGTCGTATGAAGCTGCCGTTCGGAATCGCGCAGATTGGCAAGGCCTTCCGTAACGAGATTGTGGCCCGCCAGTTCATATTCCGTATGCGCGAGTTCGAGCAGATGGAGATGCAGTTCTTCGTGAAACCCGGCGAGGAACTCAAATGGTTCGACTATTGGAAGCAAACCCGTCTGCAATGGCATCAGGCTCTGGGAATTCCGGCGGAGAACTATCGTTTCCATGACCACGAGAAACTGGCTCACTATGCCAATGCCGCCACCGACATCGAATTTAAATTCCCGTTTGGCTTCAAGGAACTGGAGGGCATTCATTCCAGAACCAATTTCGACCTCTCGCAGCACGAGAAATTCTCCGGCAAGAAGTTGCGTTATTTCGATCCGGAACTCAATGAAAACTATGTGCCATATGTGATTGAGACTTCCATCGGGGTGGACCGCATGTTCCTGGCGGTGTTCAGCCATGCCTACACGGAGGAGACTTTGGAGGACGGCTCCACGCGCGTGGTGTTGCGCTTGCCGGTAAAACTGGCCCCGTACAAGGTGGCTGTGCTGCCGTTGGTGAAGAAAGACGGTCTGCCAGAAATTGGCCAGGAAATATTCAACACGTTGAAGAAGGATTTCATGGTTCAGTACGAAGACAAAGATGCTATCGGACGTCGCTATCGCCGTCAGGATGCCATCGGTACTCCCTTCTGTATCACGATTGACAACCAGACCAAGGAGGACAACACTGTCACCGTGCGCGAGCGCGATACCATGGCCCAGTACCGCCTGCCCATCGAGGGTCTGGCAGAGGAACTTTGGAAGAAGTTGCGCTAATTGTTATTGCAACTACCTTTATGATCAATACGTTGTATTATTCTCATCTTTCAACACCTCCAGTCTCTTATCGAGTTCTCTGAATGTTGAAAGCTCTTGGGGCTTGATGGGGCCTGAATAGAAATCGTTGAATTTTGGAGCGCTTTTCGGGTCTGCTACCTCCTGCTCTCGGGTGTTTGTGAATTCTATCACCTCTTGTTCCGGTATGTCGATGGCCGCCATGTTGCGAAGGTTGTGGTGGCGCATTGTGGCCGCCATATAGGAGAGCCAAGACCTCCAGTAGTGAATGCCTTTTAGCGTGTGCCGGATTTTCTCGCAACGAATGCATTTGGCAGGTATGGTGCTGCCTTCGTAGTTGTCGGGATGGTCTTTGATGTCGCGTATGGTACCTTCCACTTCGGTCACCCAGCCGTTCCAACGTTCCTCCACCATGTTCATCGCGGAAAAACATTGCCCTACGTGGTCAATAAACAGCACGTTCCCCATATTCTTCCAGGTTTCGATGTTGTTCGAAAATATGCTTTCTGCCGACTTGTCGTATGTCAAGAACAAAAGGTCTGAAGATTGCGTTATCAGTCCGTTCAGCACCTCTTCCGGCAGCAATTCCAGTTCCTCTACGGGTTTGCTGAGCAACCAAGTGGCGGCACTGTCAGCCGGGGCTATATATACTGCTATTTCCTCCAGATTCCGGGAAAACTTTTCAATATTGCTCATCACCATCATCGCCGAGAGGCGGCGGTCCTTGGCGCGATGGTGTCTGTCCAGCAGATAGGCGGACACAATGGTGAAAAACAGAGAGATAGAGGTGGCGAGGACAATCATTCCAAGCTGCTTCAAGAAACTGCCTTTTAGGGAGTTTACATTGATTTTGGGTGGTCTGATGGGGATTTTTGCCATATTTCAATAATAAAAAACGGGGCATAGATATAATATTTTCGGATGTTGTCGGGAAAAATGCTCATATGACTCTCATCTGTTGTTCTCCTGCAGAAGTCGCTGATTTGCGCAGGAAAAATGTGGAGACACAATGCATTGCGTCTCTACAATTGCAAATGCCATCAATAAGATAATCATTTTTCACTTTTAGAGAATTAAATTCGGGTGCAAAAATACAATAGTCATCGGGAAATGATTTTCATTTAATGAGACATATCTTTTTTTCAAAAAAATGAAACGAATCCCTTCGGTTTGTTTGATTTTGCCGCCCGAAATCCATTTAAAATGCAATTCTCACGAATACAGGATAATGATCGGATGGATTCTTCCGGATATATGTGTCAAATGTGATTTCTTGGGGCGCATCGGGCGACTTCAGCGATTTGCCAGAGACATGATCTTCCGTCCAATAGCTGTTTGTGAGTATTCCGTACGCTTCCACCGGTGTGGCAGGCGATACAAACACATGGTCAATGCGACTGTTGGTGAAATATTCTGTCTTAAATGCGTTGAAGGTGCCATTTTCGGCAAAACGGATACGAGCCGCCTCGTATGAGTCCTTCAGCAGTCCTGATTTCGTGAAGATAGAATATATCTCGTTGTTCTGATCTACATTGAAGTCGCCGGTCAGGATGACAGGGGCTTCATTGGCGATTTCGCGGATGCGGGCGACGACGAGTTTCGCCGCCTCCCTCCGCGCCACGATGCCCACATGGTCCATGTGTAGATTGAAGAAATAGAAAACCTTTGCGTTATTCTGGTCTGCGCTGTTCAGGCGGAACTTGCCCCATGTGCAGATGCGGATACAGGCGGCATCCCAGCCCAAACCTGGCTTGTCGGGATTCTCGCTAAGCCAGAAATTCCCATTGTCAAGGAGATCCAGTTTCTCTTTCTTGTAAAAAATCGCCTCATACTCGCCGCCTTTGTCACCATCGTCGCGGCCGATACCGATGTGATCATAGCCGTCCAGAGCTTTCCGCATATCCTGAAGTTGCGAATACAGAACCTCTTGTGTTCCAAAAATCAAGGGGTTCATGAAATTGATTTGATCGCAAATCACTTGGCATCGCTTGCTCCAAATATGACCGGAAACGCTATCGCTATTGTTTTTGTAACGTATGTTGTATGAGCCGACAAGATACTCTTGGGCTTCGATAGAAAGCATTAAAACTGTGAAAAACACAAAGAAGGCCAGTTTCCGCATAAGAAAATATTTAAAATGCAAAGATACAAAGTTTCTTGAAAAATTTTTCTCGACAAATGCTTGTGGAAGATTGCTGTTATATCAAAATTGCCTTTTTTATAGCCAAAGAAATACATCCGATTTCCAATACAATGTTCATTGTTGGTTGCCGTTGGACCGTTGTTTTTCATTCGAAAAATGATCATGTGCTTATGGATCGGATTATTTTTCGAAAATGATGGTTAAGTGATGGCAAAAACACAAAATAATTCTTACGATTTTGTTTTTATCATTGTTTTTTTAGAGCAGAAACGTGCGATACGTTGATATGATTTTTCGCCAAAATACATTTCGTCCCCGCATTTTACGTATTTTTGCCGCCGGAAATATCATTGATATGAGAAATAATGAACCCCAATCAAATTTTGGGAAAAATAATCTGCGATAATCAGCGAAATCTGCGGGGAGATAAAAATCAGATAGTATGCTCAAACTCGAAAAATTCCTGACATTATTCATTGCCATCGGCGCGGTGGCTGGCGCCGCGATGATGTGGATTGATCCCACGGGCGCAATGTGGGGCGGCGGGCCACTGTTAGAGATGTTGCGTGCGAAGATGCCCTGGCCGGATGTATTCTTCCGAAACTTCATCCTGTCGGGTTTCGTGCTACTGGCACTGAATGGCCTCACCCAATTCGCGGCGGCGTACCTGCTCTTCAAAAAGCACCCGCTCGCGCAATGGACTGTCTTTGCCTGCAGTGTCATTCTGATGCTCTGGATCGTTCTCGAATGGTGGATCTGGGGCTTCAACGCCATGAGCAACATCTACTTCGTGTTCGGACTCGTGGAAGCCGTGGCTGCAGTGGTGAATCTGAAAAATAAGAAAGAAGGCAAATAAGGACCTTGTTTTGAACAAGAGTCGCAGCACTACTGACCAACGACTGTTTTGTGCTTTTGTCGTTTTGAAATATTTTCAATAGGAGAAAAAACGTCTGCGTATGTCTGCGCAATCTGCAGGAATAAGCATTGAGAAAACAACTACTAACAATGAACTTGACCGTCATCATCATCGAAACCCTCGTCATGACCGCCGCGTTCACGGCCATGATTCTGATTCCGCTCGTGAAGAACCCCGTGTGGTGGATCCACGACTACCCGGAAGACATCCAAGAGGAGTACTTCAAGACACACGAGCGCGTGCCGTCGAAGTTCTTCACCAAGACCGTGCTGCTCAAGAAGGGATTTGCTTTGCTCATCACCTTTGCCGTGATGCTCGGTCTGATGAAGCTGGCCGGCGCCTACAACTTCTGGTCGGCGTTCGCGCTGAGCTACGGCATCTGGCTCGTCATTGACTGGTACGATTGCTTCTTCCTCGACTGGGTGCTCTTCGCCAACATGAAGTCCGTTCGCCTGCCCGGTACAGAACAGATGGACGCGGCCTACCACCAGAAAAAATACCACTTCGTGCAGTCGCTGTGGGGCATGCTCATCGGACTGATCCCGTGCCTGATTGGAGCGGGAATCTATGCGTGCCTGTTAACATAATATGACGGGACGTTCCGTATGTTGCGTTGCCAACGCAACCCTGTTCCGTATGTTGCGTTGTTAACGCAACCCTGTTCCGTATGTTGCGTTGCCAACGCAACCCTGTTCCGTATGTTGCGTTGTTAACGCAACCCTGTTCCGTATGTTGCGTTGTTAACGCAACCCTGTTCCGTATGTTGCGTTGTTAACGCAACCCTGTTCCGTATGTTGCGTTGTTAACGCAACCCTGTTCCGTATGTTGCGTTGTTAACGCAACCCTGTTCCGT
>JAEEQE010000024.1 GCA_016285145.1 Bacteroidales bacterium
CCGGACCTCTAGGCCCTTAACCTCGCCGGACACGGCAACTCGTAGGCTCATTATGCAAAAGGCACGCCGTCACCCCACGAAAGGGCTCCGACCGCTTGTAAGCGCACGGTGTTTTTATAGTGCAAAAATACGATTATTTTAAAACTTGAAAGCCGTCGTTTTGATGTGGATTTTGATGGAATCAATGGAATAATAAACAACAATTCCTATAAAGAAATTGCCAATAAAGGCAAGCATGATGAACAATATATAGAAAAATTACTGCTTGCAAAAAAAATACACATGTACGCTGATAAGTTCAGATATTTACCAGAAGCTGACGAACCTGGACGAGACCATCCTGATGCTGTTTTCAAAGTCTTCCAAGGCACTGTTGATGGATTTGACTTGCAAATAAAATTAAAATGCAATAGGGATGGCAATATCCTGTGGGCTTTGAAAATTATAAAATAAATGCTTCGACCGTCGCCTTCCGCGTGAGAAGCGGATAACTTGCCGAAGCATTTCAAGACTGCAAAAATACAAAAAAAATAATACCAAACACCAACAAGTTTTTATAGTGCAAAAATACGATTATTTTAAAACATCGACGAGCCGCAGAAGACTGCTATGTGCATCAGTTGGAGTTTTTGTCTTTCCTTTTGAGTTTCTGCATCAGATGCAGAACGAGTGTCAGCACCACGGAAACGATGGCTGCCTCGATGGCAGTGGCGCCCCAATGAATATTGTGCCAGCCATAGGTAATCCAGTCAGCCGCTATCAGCATTGGATAATCAAACAGGAAGAATGCCACGGCATAACTCCAGTTGTATTTCGGGTGTTCGTTCATTGTCTCAATGTGTTTATTGTTTCCGTCCAATCTGTTGGTTTTTATAGTGCAAAAATACGATTATTTTAATAACCAAGCGGCAAATATACATTTTTTTTATTAAAAACAGATTGTCCTTAACACCAGTGAAGTAGTCTCCTCAAAAGATGCTAACAAATTGAAAGAAAATAAATTAATAATTGACGCACAAAAAAAAGCAACTCAACGAAGTTGCAAATCACTTCTCACATTTTAATTTCCAACTATTAACTTTAAATTATCATCTCCCCTTGAGCGCATTCTCCTCATCTGTGTATTGAATAATCATACAGGGTAACCCTTCAAAACTTTCAATAGAGAGATCTATTTCTCCATATTTCGTCACAAAGGTTGTCTTGTAATCACACCATCCATCGATAACAGACTGGAATTTTTCAGCATCACTTTGAACAGGAGTTGCAATTGTCTCCTCAGATTTCTCTGGTTTCCCATACTCTTTGGTCAGTTTTTTCTTCAAATCGAAATAGGCATTCTGGAGAGATGCCCAATCAGAAAAGTTGAGAATACTTACCAACACACTGTACGCCAAGTCTTGGTCTTCCAGCGACACCACGCCTATCACACAATCATCATAGCCTAAAACAGCACCCATAAAATAGGCTATATCATTCACTTCGCCAAGAGAAAACAACCCCTTCTCCGTCAACTGTTGTGAGATTTTTTTTATGGATCCATCTATGGGCACTCCCATAAACTCAAGATGATTCTGTGCTGAGACGCCCAGGCACAGGAAAATGGCCAAAACAGCCACATGCAACTTCTTCATGATTTTAAGGTTTTGTTTAAAAACAATATAAATAACGCAGCCTTTCGTTGAAAATTGCACCACAACGCAAGAAAAAATCGTATCTGTTTTTATAGTGCAAAAATACGATTATTTTAAAACTAGTTTTCGTTCAATCTTTATGCAACCAAGTCTATTTATAGCAAGTGGATATTTGGTTCCGTCACTAAACGTATGTGGTTCAGTAACAACACATTCTCCTGGATTAAACGCCCATTCTTCCGAATCATCGTCCTTTTCCCCAAGTATATAAATGTTCTTACAAACACACTCGGATAACACTGGTCTAAAGGAAACGACTCCTTCATTTAATAATTCTACATAAATAATCCTTTTCATATCATTACCATTTAATATTTATAAGTTTTTATAGTGCAAAAATACGATTATTTTAAAACACTTATTAAAAACAATAATAATCAATAGTATAGGTAGCAGAGTAGTTAGGTAGTTAGGTGGTTGGCAGTGTTTTGCGGAAAACTCTTTTGCTGTAGTTCGGGTAGTTAGCTCTCTGCCGCCCCAATGTCCCATTCCTCCAATTCCACCAACTACCGGGATGCAACAAAAAAGGCGGCCTGTCAGTCGCCTGCACATGTCATACGGATTTGAGTGCTTTCCTTATCTCGTTGTCCGATATGCTTTCCTGATTCCCTTTGTCGTATATGGCCAGAAGCACAATTTCGTTTCGGTCTTTCCTTTGTGCGAATATGTTGAAGTATATCACCCTTGCACCTCCGCTTTTGCCCTTGTTCTTTGACCTTATGGCCATCCTTATTTTGTACACATCGTCAAAAAGCAAAGTTCCGGAGTTTGGATTTTCGGTCAGTGTTTCAGACAGTTCCCTTAAATCATTTTTCAATGACGGGTATTTTTTTAAGAGTGCCTTGAACTGCTTTTCAAACTTTGGGATAGTGGTTATCTGTGGCCTCATTGCTCTTCTAATAGTTTTGAAAGTGGTCGAGTCTTAATCCGTCCGCTCTTTACACCTGCATAACTCCTCGCTATATCCTCGGCTTCTCTGCTGTTTGTCGATTTTACCTTTCCTCCGAGCGAGATGAATAGTTGTATCAGCTGCTGAAAGACCGTGCTTCTTCCATCGTATTCTAATGTGATTGTTGCCATAATATTCCTCCTTTCGTTTGATGATAACCTTTGCAGCGCAAAGATACACTTTTTATGAAAACATGTCGGGCTATTGAGTTTTTATAGTGCAAAAATACGATTGTTTTAAATCATCGTGGGAAGGTTTTTTCATAGCAATTAGTGTTCGGTATTCATTTATTATAGGCAATTGTAACTCATCCGTAATGAGGCTTCAGACGTACTGTTGTTTGTTTGTTTGTTTGTTTGTTTGTTTGTTTGTTTGTTTGTTTGTTTGTTTGTTTGTTTGTTTGTTTGTTTGTTTCCGTTGTCGGCACAGAAGTGCGGACGTACAAAAACACCCCTTCTGAATCTCAGAGGGGGTGTTGGTGCCTCGCAGCAATGCCGAAACGCAGATATAATCAGCGAAGATAGGAACAATGTTCTTCGCTTTTACGGGTCAACGGCTATATGTGCCTGATGTATTAAGGATAACCTATTTGGCTTCGGCCAGAGCCTGATCCTGCAGGTTCTTGAGCCAGCCCATCATCGGTGTCACACGGCTCTTGAACTCGCCACTAATGTCCACTTGTTCCGCGGAAAGCATCGGCGTGGCTTCCGTGTCGATCATGTATGCGCGACCCGAATATGTACCCGTGATCTTGTTCTTCGTCACTTTCGTGAGCTTAATGGTACCTGTGCTCATGATATAGAATTTCGTGGGACTCACGGCAATTCCGACTACATGATTGCCAGCGAATTTTCCGTTTAAAAGACATTTATAGTCGAAATCCACCAGATCCTCTTCGGTCAGATAGTTGTTCACGGAGAACTTGTCGCCGGAGGAGAACGTGCGGCCCACCAAGCGGTAAGCCATGAAGGGGAATTTCAGGTCATCCGCAGACCCGATGCTCAGCAGATCGTTCACATCCATGGACATAGCCAGGCCGATTAAAAATGGTTTTGGGGCATCCTCGTCATACATGGCGATACTGGATGTGTACTCGCTCGTGCCTTCACCTTCAATCGTGGTGGTGGCATTACCGGATACGAGTTCGAACATGTCTTGCAGGAAATTGTCGCCGCAGGAGCAGAAAACCGTGGCTCCAACGAACAAAGCGACAGCTAAAAAGAGTTTTTTCATACGTGTTATTTTTTAAGATTAATAATTCAGAACTTCAATTTGCAAAGATAGACTTTTTTCATTCACGGAGATTCAAAGGTGACGAATTCTGGAAATTCACAGATTCGTTTTTGTGAAATGAGATTTCATAGGTGTGACCGTAAAATCATTCTTTATTTTACAATAAATTTCACTGTTTCTCGGAAATCATCCCCCGTTATTTGCAAAAAATAGAGTCCTTCGTCCAATTCCGAAACGGAAATTGATCCGAAAGAGGTCCCGAGAGCCTGTCTTTGTCCCAAAACATTGAAAATGGAGTACTCCACCTGTTTGCAGGGAAGGTTCTTCATATAGAGAATATCGGAAACCGGATTCGGACAAACCATCAAGGAGTGTTGTCGGGAGGGTTCCTGAACATACGACGATGATGACGGTATTATATTCAAGATAATGCCTTCCAACTTGGTCAATCCGTAATAGAAGTTGGCGTCAGGAATATCGTACCAGTTGTCTAAGGAATTGCCATAGCCGAAGTTGATGTGGAATTTGCCATCGGTTTCGCGGTATCCATCCACCACGACGTTGTGTCCGGCCGTGCCTTCGGGATTTTCAACGGCCAGATGGGCGGGATAGCCGGCTTGCAGATTGGAGATCAGGGTGGCGTACATGGCGGAATCGGCTTCGCGAAACAGAAGGCAGTCCGTAAAGCCAAAGCGCTGGTAGGCCGCAAACGCCTGATCCACCGCAAAGGTGCCGGAGCTTTGCGAAGTGTAAACCTGCGTGCAGGCCGTGCCGCAGGCGAAAATCAGGGCGGCGGCCAGCCGGTCGGGCAGATCCTCGCCGCGCCGGAACGTGGCATCCACGGAATCCAGCAGCTCGTTCAACTGCGGGAACGACGGGAATTGCAAGGTCTCCCAGTCGTCGTCAATATTGTAGTTGCGTCCTGCGTAGTGATGCGCATAGTCGTCACTGTCGGAAAAACGAGTGTCTTGGGTCGTTCGCAAATAGTTGATTATCTGTCCCATCGCAACCGCAGGACATCCGGCATAACTGTAGGAATAGTTGTTTTGAGGGTCTCTTGGACACAGGGAATTATACGGGTAGTTCTGTGTCCAGTGGGAGGTGAGCAACCCTTCCGACCGAATCATAGAGACCGTATCCGGAGCCTCTGCCGTCTTCAGGATGGCATTTTGCGTCCATCCACTTATTGGAACCAAAGAAAACACGATGGAACAAGCAATCGCTATGCTCAAAACACGCCAGGATGATTGTTTATTCATTTGTTGAAAATTTACATGTCCTACTCGGGATTGATTTGTTCGGCAAAATTACGACATTTTCACGAAATTTATATGATTTGCAAAAAAGTTTTTATTGCCGATAGGAAAAGTGAAAATTTTTTTTTGCAAAAAAACGAGAAAAAAGATGACGAATAGCGGCAAATACATCTTTTGTATGTCAATACGTTGGCGGGTGAAATCGATTACCTGTTGAACGGTTCGGTCACGCTGATCAGATAAACAGAAAACAGCAACTGAAGTTTGGTGTCTTCTCCTATGTTATGCTCTTGCGGGGTGCTTTGTTTGCTTAAAAATTGTACCTTTGCCGAAAAAACGGATAATGGTCTTTCCGGCATTGTCATCGGGGATAATAAAGACAGTATGGATAATATCGACAAAATAGAAATCCACAGCAGCGTGGAACTGATGGAATTGATTGACCGCATCGGTTTCCTGCCCCTGTTATACAGTGGCATCGGCGGCTTTTCCGCCGAAGAGGTGGTGGATGAGAACTGTCGCTATGTGGTTTTTGAGGACGGCGGATGGGACTGGCCGCTGTGGAAGTGGAAGGGCGAGGTCATCACCGAAGGCGGCCACGTCTATGGTAAATTCTTCGCCGGCAAGGCTGGGTTCATCAGTCGCGAATGGTGGCCCGACTTCTGCAATTACCGGCGCGGCAGGCATCCCAAGCCAGAGGTGGGCAGCATTGAGGAGGCCATCTTGCACACTCTCACCGTACAAGGCAGTCTCATCACCCGCGAGTTGCGCGCCTTATGCGGCTTTGACGGCCCGAAAATGCGAAGCCGTTTCGACGGATACGTCACACGCCTGCAGATGGCCACGTATATCGTCACAGAGGATTTCATCTATCCCCGCGACAAACACGGGAACAAATACGGTTGGGGGTGGTCGCTGCTGAACACGCCCGAACGTCTGTACGGCAGAGAATCATGCACGACAAACCGTACCCCCGAAGAGTCTTGGGCACGCATGACCAAGCATTTGCAGCGAATGTTGCCCAATGCCACAGAGAAGCAGATACAAAAGATGATGATCGCCTGAAAGTGCCATTCGGCAAACGATGCAGTGGCCGACATCATCCTAACAGAGAATACAATAATGGTTGTACCAACGGACACACTATAAGTTAGTGAATCAAATGACAAATAGGATTATCAGGAAAGCCATAGCGACAGATCTGGCCGACATTATGAAGGTCATGGATGCTGCAAAGATGATTATGCGGCAGTCTGGCAATTGGCACCAGTGGGTGGACGGCTATCCGTCGGAGGAGGTCATCGCCGTTGACATGGAACGGGATGGCGCTTTTGTTGTGGTGGATGACGGCAAGGTGGTCGGCTACTTCGCCTATCTGCCATCACCCGAGCCCACTTATCACAGGATCTTCGGAGGGCAATGGCTTGAGGACACCCTACCCTATCACGTCGTCCACCGTATTGCCAGTTATGCGGATGTGCATGGCGTTTTCAGCGACATCATGCGATTCTGTTTCCTGCACGACACGAACATCCGCATTGACACGCATCAGGACAACAAAATCATGCAGCATAATATCCTAAAACATGGCTTCTCCTATTGCGGCATCATATATCTGCTGTCAGGCGATGAGCGGTTGGCGTATCAAAAAATCATAAAATAAAACATAATTTGTAACCTTTTCGTTTCTTTGCATCCTTATTACGTACGACGAACGATAAGATGAAGAGAGCTGAATTCTGGGCCAAGCAGTATAGATCCCACATTGGAAAGATGGTGGGTGTGTGTTATCGCTATGTGGGTGACTGGCCGTTGGCGGAAGATCTGGCGCAGGATGCGTTCCTGAAGGCGATAGAGAATGGGCACACCTTCCGGGCTTTGGGAAGTTTCGCGTCATGGCTGGAGAAGATAGCTGTCAACGAGGCGCTGATGTACCTGCGCAGCCGGACCGATATGGTGGAGATGGAGGAAAATCTCGTTCAGGAGGATGGATCCCTTGACGACGATTCGCTCATTCAAGGTGCGGAATTCACCCAGGAGGAGTTGGTGGAGCTGGTGGGGACGCTGCCCGTAAAGCAGCGCACCGTGTTCAACCTGTACGCGGTGGATCATTACCCGCACAAGAAGATTGCCGAAACGCTCGGCATCTCCGTGGCCAACTCCAAGGTGCTGCTCTCACGCGCCCGTGCCGAATTACAGCAACGGCTGCTTGTCTTAGCGAAGAAAAGAGTTGAGGGTTAATGTTTTGGAAATTAGAGAATAAAAATAATATACCGTATGAGACAGACACGTTATTTCGCAATCGCATTGCTGCTGGCAGTCATCGTCACCGCATGCAAACCGGAAAAAGACAGCCTTGACGGCACATGGCTGTGGACCAGCACGTCGGGCGGCATTGCAGGGGTTTACTATACTCCTGAAAGTGAAGCATTTGATGCCAAACTGGTGTTCAAAGGAGGAAGATTTTCCTTTTACAAAGACGGGAGGAAAGTGACATCCGGCATATATCAGACCGTGTGTGACATAGATGAAACCATCTACACCAACTCAGGCAACGAAGACGGAGTGTATCAGGCGTGGTTTTCCCTTCATATTCCTGAAGCGCAATGCCAAAAGATAGCGGAAGCCACCAACGGCATCATTGCCCCCTCCCCGTCCAGCGCTGCCACTATCAGAGTTGACGAGGCGAAAGGGAGGTCTCTCTATTTATGCGACAATTGTTATGACGGATTCTGTCTGTATTTTGTGGAAAAATGATTTTTGCCAAAATGAAAAAGATTGACAAAATTTTTGCCAAAGGAGTGCGCAACTTGTCGCACGCGCCAAACCAGCCGATGTCGGAGGAGAAAATCGCAGCGGCAGCCGCCGCAACATCCCAATCGGGTGCCGGCATCTGGCTGATTTCCCATGTTACGGAAATTCTGCTTTGTATCACATCCCTGGCGGTCGGAGTGGGCGCAACCCTTTTGACCACACATCTGATTCAGCCGAAAAAACCTGACTCACAACCGAATACAGAAGTTGTTGTTTCTGACAACACCAACATTGACACAACGGCAACATACCATTCCACATTTCCAAAAAATAATAACCAACGACCAACAACCAATTCCCAACCTACAATCAGCCTTTCCCCAAAAACAATCGCTAACCATCAACAGCCAATTTCCAACCCCCAAACCCCAAAAGCCAATGGCCAAGCCCTGGCCCCAACTCCCAGCGTCCAATCTCCAAATTCCAAAACGCAACTTCCAACTCCCGAACCTGCCATCATAAAGAAAACCATCATCCAGCGCGACACCGTAAAAATCAACCAAACCATCATCATCAAGGACACCGTTTATGTACCGTAACCTCCTTTCTTTCATGCTAATATTGCTATTTTTCCAAACTCGGGCACAGCATCGCGACACGGTCATTGTGTATGAAACGCAGGTGGTGCATGACACGCTTGTGGTATTCGACACACTGTATCATCACGACACGCTTCATTGGAAAACATCCACTCCATCCGAGATCCATTCGGAGAGCGGAACCGGTGCAGACACTGTTGTAAACAAAAAAGGCGGTCAAGAAGCGGATTGGAACGACAAAACAACCTGGAAACAGTCCAACAGAAAGCCGTTGTATCCACCTTTCGACGGTTTCCAGCTTGGCTATCTGTTTGATATTGGGATTCTTCCATCCGCCATAGTCTCTAACAGCACTTTTATAAGGCCGAAGCCCGGCGTCAGCGGACACTTGGGGCTGGAGTTCTCCTATCATTTCGCCAAATATGTGGGAATCTCGGCGGGGTTCTCCTACGGCACCACCGGAGCCTTCCGAGCCCGTACGCATTGCGATGTGAGTGGGGTGATCCCATTCGACAACACAGGATATTCCATTTACAGCACGGGATTTTCCGTACCTTTAAAACTGGAATTCCATGCGCCCATATCTCAAAAAGTCTGGGTGACGGTGGATGCCGGCGTGCGCCTCCGGATGCCCTGGTACACCTTTATCACCGGCTACGACAAGAGCGTCAGTAGTCCCTTTTCCCTGCAGGGCCTGATTCTGCCCGATACCATAGATTATTACGACCATTTGAAGATAACACCTGCCGTCATCGATCCCAACCGCTTCAATATAGATATTTTAGCCAACGCCGGAATTTATGTTCAGATGCCCCATGGCGGCCTTTTCCGCTGGACCATCGGCTTGAACTGCCCGCTCAACGACTTCGCTTCCGGCTCCTATTCCATACGTGTCGAGCATGAGGGAGACAACCTCCTGCCTCCTCAAACCTCTCCATCCGTGCAATATGAAAACGGCACTTTTCGCCTGCGTAGCAACATGTTCTCCACGCAAATCGCTTTTATCCAGACTTTTCAAAAACAGAAACGAAAACATGAAACCAGGCCGAACTGGACAAGCGACAAACGTTTATGTCGCCACGAAATCAAATTCGACGTGTGCGATCCGACGGGGGTGATGCTCTTTGACCGCTATTTCGTGTTTATCTATCACGAAGGTATGTACCCGAACCACGCATGGCGCAGTCCTTCATTCAGAAGCACCCCGGTGTTCTCGTTGTCTTCCCATTATCGCGTGGCCAAGTGGTTCTGGGTCGGATTGTCGCTGAGCTACGCTTACTACACGGACCAGCAAAGCCATTTGTACGAATCGGGCGTGACGGGGTTGTGCGAACGCAAGTTCCATACTTATGCCATTATGCCCGACATCCGTTTTTCCTATCTGAACCGCCCGAATGTGACGCTCTATTCGGCATTGTCGGTCGGAATGGCAAGCTTTTTCGGGGAGACCAATTCCTCCAATCTGACCTATCCAGAGCACCGCCATCCTTGGTTTTCCGATGCTTTGAATCGGGATCACGAGCCCTCGCTCTTCTCCATGTTGCACGTCACCCTGTTAGGACTCAAAGCAAGCTACAAGCATTTTTTCGGCAGCCTGGAATTGGGCGCGGGATATAAAGGACTGGGAAGTATTGGTGTGGGGTATGAATTCTAATTAACAATTAATAATTAATAATTAATAGTTTGAATATGAAAAAGTTAGGAATTTTAGCCGTATTATTTATGGCTTTAGGGTTGATGTCGTGCGACCGACCGACCCCCGATCCGAATGTCACGTTTTACATGGATGGGCAGGAAATCACCACCGAAGGCATCACGGTGCCGATAAACTCCTATCGGGAGATTGTCATCAAGGCCATCGGGCCGAAGCACGATTGGCATTTCTATTGGCAATACGCCACGGGCTATCCCATAGAATTGACCAATGGCAGTGAAAATTTCCAATTGTATAACGAGTCGTGGACAGAGGGGGCGACGTCAAGTATTCACAAGATGAATGCGGAGTTCCGGATGATCTTCAGCGACACGGTTTTCCATTCCGGCGACGAGTGCCGTCTGCGCGTCTCGAATCCCGACTATCAGAGGGTGCTGAAGGTGGTGGTGGAGTAGCCGTTTTTGGGGATATCTGGGAAAAGATAACAAGAGTATTTGTCAAGCATCTGAACAACACTCTTTTTTTTAATCACGCACACAACGGACAGACATGGCTACTCCCCGTTCTATTTCCGGATTTGAAACAAAGGCATTATTGTAGTATATACAATGATAATACGTCTGACTACTGCCGCTGAATGTCGTAGAAGATGTCCAGAAAAGAGCCCATTGTTTAAAAGATGATGATGCTGAATTGTTACTATAAAAGCCAGCGGGTTTTGCGTTAAAGCCAACCGCATTATTATCTGAAGCATTGAAACCCGGATAGCATGATTTTCCCGAATCATTACCTGTATATTCAGACCATCCTGTAGTGGAGGCTAGTGCTTTTGCGATGGCATTGGTGTTGCTATCACAAAGATAATCACTTTGACTGCTTATATAGTTTTTGAGTTGCACCCATTCCGCATTGCTTGGCAGATGCCATCCATTCGGACAAACACCTTGTACACCGCTTGGGTTTGAAGTTGACGAGTGCGTATGATTTATAGCAGCTTGCCAGTTATACAAATACCCGTACTCCACCACATTAGCAGGATTCCCATTTGGACTGTATCTGTAAGCATTTGTGGTGCTTGTGTAGGTACCACCAACACTAATTTGTTGGCCATTTGCAAAATGCGTGGTTCGGAGGTTCTCTTTCATCCAACACTGAACACCAATCTGCATAGTTGCATATATATTTCCGTCATAGTCAACTAGTTGCGGAGATCCTACACAAGGCAACCCATTATTGTTATGCGCTGTTGTGATGAACATGTATTCCTCACCGTAAGTGGTTCCCCAATGGTTGGTGGCATAAGCGCGAACATAATATGTGGTCCCTTCCTGCAATCCAAGTATCATACTGGTAAAATCCCCCATTCCTGCACCTTCATCCGTATGGCAGGAATCAATGGTTGGCATCGGAGATGTACTCCAGCAAACGCCCTTGCTGGTCACAGATGCGCCAAAGACTGTACCCCCACTAAGAACAGTCGTATCTGTCAGATACGTGACACGGTTTGTAGTAACAACAGGCAATAGTGTTTCGTATGAGGTGGTGAAAACCTTAAGATCCCCGAATTGAGTTCCTAAACTGTTTGTAGCATAGGCTCGGACAGAATAAGTTGTATTCGGCATAAGACCGGTCAAAGTACAAGAAAAATCACCTGTGCTGTCCCCCACTTGGACCGTATGAGACTCTGAACCAGAATAGACGCCCCACTTTATTCCACGTTCGATTACAGGTCCCCCACCATCATCCGTCACACTTCCTCCACATATGGCTGTAGTGTCGGTGAAAACTGTTACAGGAGCGGTGGTTACAGACGGCAAATGCATTTGAACTGCAGGAAAATGCAAAGAGAATGTCTGCGAAGCACCCTGAACCTGCGTGATACGTTCACTCTCCACCTCCATTCCATTTATAGTGGCATAGCCTACATACTCCATCAGATCACCAAAGACAAACGGCTTGGTGGTATATGATTTTAAGGATTGGTCATGGGAATACATTACTCCAAGATAGTCGATAGAGTTGTAACCCCTACCGCCCTCGCACAACATCTTGATGGACGATGTTTTTCCATTCTGATGGGCTGTCATCACGTATGTACCGGCCAAGGTCAAAGAAATGCGGAATCGGTGAGTGCCGAGTTGCAAAGACTCAAAATTTTGCGTCTCCACGATGCGACCATTCACATCAGAAATGTCCAAACCCATTTTCCCTTTTTCCACCACAATCAAATTCACATCGGTAGTACCATTGAACGGATTCGGATTATTTTGCAACAAATGTAGAGATAATGTGCTTATGCTCTCTTCAAGACCAATGCCCACGCTGTTCTGCATACTCAGCACAGTGTCGGGCCATGTTAGGGTTTCCTGCCAGCCCCTGGTGAGGTTAGTGATATGCACTGTATTGAATTTCAGATGATTATTATTGGAATCCAATCCAGTAAATGTAAGGTTTACGGTTTGTGCAGAAGCTGTAAACCCGATTAACATCAAGGTTAAAAAAAATATTTTTCGAGTCATTTTGGATTTATATTTTACATTTTTGAACGATGCAAAAGTACATATTTTTAAGATTTTACCGATGGATGAATACAATTCTGCCATCGTTCCTCCATTTCGCGGCAGGCGGCGAGCACGTTCCAGATGCCGTCCTCGCTGAGCACGCCGCGTTTCAGGTCTGCGGGCAGCAGGCCTGCTTCGTCAGCGGCAAGATCCGCTTTCCAGTCGTCACTGCCCAAGTAGACGTCCAACTGCCGGATATCCTCCCGAACAGCCTCATACTGTTCCAAGGCCGCCTCCAAATCACGTACAGCGGCAGTCACATGGTCAAGACGCTGTTCCATCTGTCCAATGCGTTCCACATTCCGCAAGAGATAGTATTTTTCGAACTTTTCCCGTATAAGTGGCGTATTTTCCATCATTTGGCGCAATTGTTCCAGACGTTCGGCGTTGGGTGAGTTGTCGAACCACAGGTGCAGATATCCGTTGCGCCCGTACTTTTCATGAAGGTGTTGCAGTGTGCGTTCGTAGTGTGCCTCCTTGTTCAATTCAGGGTAGTGTTCCAGCCCGAATTGCACGGTGCGGCGGATGATGGTGTCAGGATCGATGAAACGGTCGGCCTCCGCCACAATGCGCCCGTATAGCGAGCGTGGCGCATGGTCGGAAGAGGCCCTGTGATCCTCCACTGCCTCGGCCATCGTGTGCAACTGGCTTTCTGTAAACCATTTCCGAAGCTCGTCATCCGCCATCAGCATCTGTGCCGACACGATATGATGACGGTCCCGCCCCTCGCACAATCCTATGTCATGGTAGGCGGCGATGGCATACACCATGTTGGTGTCCACCTCCATCTTCGCCGCCAAATCCAGACTCTGTCGTATCACCATCCGCACATGATCGCGCTGGTGCGCCTTGTCGAAATGGTCGTATAACGGAATGATATTGTCCTCTATATAGTTTTCAAGTTCTTGATTCACCGTTTTTACAATTTAATAAATGGAATTACAAACAAATTGGCAAAATGATTCACTTTTAAAATTCAAAAATCATTTCACCCGCATCATGCTGAACGCCCCGAAGAGGCCGAAGCCGTTCTCGACGTTGGTGTAGGCGTGAAGCGGTTCCAAAAGCAGGAAATTCAGACCGCTATTGTCCGTCTGCGTGGTCTCGTATAGATAGCTGCTCTTGTCCAAAAAGAAAAGATAATATTGTATCGCTTCCTCCTCATCCTTTTCATCCCAGTCGTCATATTCATAGAGGTCCACATCGAACAGATACCGCATCACCGCACCATCACGGCCCTGATCGGAGACATACTTATAATCGTTGGTGCCCTCTATAAGCCATTCACCAACATAATACCAACCACCGTATTCCTGTTCCCACTCCCCTTCTTCGGTTTCATGGAATATGTTCCTTTGACAATACGACTTCAACGCGTAGGCGTTCTCCTCACCCGGCACATCGTGCCATTGCACATATACATCTTTGTGCGGCCAGTTGTAAACCTCGCCCCAATGCGAATCGCTGGTTACCGCCACCGTGTCGAAGCGGAAACCGACATCGTGCGTCACGGGCACCGTGCAGGTGGACGAGATGTCCTTGAAGCCCGGATAGGAAGCCCGGATGCGATAGGTACGTCCCTCCATTATCGGAAATTCCTGACGGGTAAGCCTATAACGATGATGCACCGTGTCGTAGGGAGCGCGCACCCACTGCGATCCGTCAGCGGAAAGTTCTACAACAGCATCTGAAATGTTGGGGAAGTCCCCCGTATCGTGGCCATAGAGCAGTTTTGTGCTTGACAATAATATGTAGGTTGTGTCCAATTGAGGGCACAAACGGCAGTACAGCACCAGCTTGCGGGTGTCGTGGAACTGGTTCTCAAGATCCACGTCGTCCACGCATCCTGTAAAAAAAATGGAAGTCGTTATATAGCTGAATAATAAAATAATACAAAATAAGGTTCGGTTGATTTTCATAGGTTGCGGAATTTAGAATTTGAAATGATAAGTAAACGTGGGTATGATGGGGAAAATGCTGACTTGCTGTATTTTATTCACGATTTCGATACCATTTTCGGTATGACGGGGTTCTTGCGTGGTGAAATAGAAGAAGGGGTTGTGATGGTTGTACAGATTATATATGCTGATTTCAAAGATGCTCTGCCCCTTGTTTCTCTTGTGAGGCTTGATGAATTGCACGCCGATGTCCAGATGGTGGAATGGTTTCATGCGGAAGTCATTCTTTTTTCCGTAATTTTCAATATAATTGTAATAATAGTATGGCAAATCCTCTGTTACCCCGATGTTATTAAGGTACGTGTCAAGATATTCACTCGGGTAGATGGAGATGGGCAGTGTGACGGCATTGCCGGTGGCGAAGACCCACGACAATGACAGGTTGACCCATGAGACAGGGCTGTACATCAGCACGATAGAGACATCGTGACGTCGGTCGTAGCGGGCGAAAAACGGCTCTCCGAAATTCAGTTCGTCGAACTGCTGCTTCGTCCACGACAGCGTATATCCGGCCCAGCCGGTGAACTTCCCGAACTCTTTGCGCACGAGGAACTCCACACCATACGACCACCCTTTGCCGCTGGTAACGTTGTCGGTCCACGTTTTCTGGAAATTTCCGGGCATCGATTCATCCATGATGTCGTTAAGCATGTTGGTGAAATAGGAAGAACCTTCCTTGTAGGCCAAAATATGGTCCATCTTCTTATAATAGCCTTCCAATGAGAATGATAGTCGCGGCTTCTTCAAATCATAATGGATGCCGAAGGCCACCTGTTGGGAACGCTGGGGCCGGATGGAGTCGGTGACCGGCACCCACAGGTCGGTGGGCAGTCCGATGGTGCTGGTGGAGAGCAGGATCATGTTCTGGCTCATCATGGCGTAGGAGGCTTTCACCGCCAAGTTCGACAGGATATTGAAACTCATGGCAAGGCGCGGCTCCGGCGAGAACCATGTCTTGTGCGGCACCGAAAAGGCCACTAAGCGCACACCCGGATTTATGCGGAAACGGTTGCGGATGTTAATCTCATCCTCCACATAGAGCGCGTACTCCAATCCTCTGTTCTTCTCCACATTGCGCATCGTGAGGGTGTCGGCACTCATCGTGATGGCGTTTGGGCGCGCCTCGTGGTAGGTGACCGCCGCCCCCGCCAACAAATGGTGCGTGGCATTCGGTTGGTACGTGACATCATATTTCAACGTATAGTCGCGGATGCCGGACTTGAAATCTGAGGTGAAGGTCTCATTATCCGGATTGTTGATACCATAGAAGTATTTGTAACCCAAATAGGTGTTCATGGTATAATCGCTGAAGACGAACGACATGTTCGAGAACACCTTGTTGGTGAACAGATGGTTCCAACGAGCCGTGGCCGTGGCATTCTGCCAGAAAAGCCCCATCTTGTATTTGTCGTACCCATCGCCAATACCATAGCTCTCCTTCTCCGATAGATGGAATTTGTCCTGCCCGAAATAGGCACTGAAATAGAGCTTGTCCTTTTTCCCGAGATCGAAGTTGAATTTTCCGTTCAGATCGAAGAAATAGTAGCCTGTTGACGCGCCATGCGTGACAAGCTTCATGATGGGTACCAGAAAAAGGTCGAGGTAAGTGGTGCGGCCGGAGAGCATGAAGGAGGCCTTGTTCTTGATGATAGGCCCCTCTACCATCACGTTGGAGGAAATCAGTCCAACGCCGCCTTCGCAGTGGTAGCTTTCCTTGTTACCATCCTTCATGTTGATATCGATGACAGAGGAGAGCCGTCCGCCGTAACGGGCCGGGAATCCGCCTTTTACCAGTTCCACCGATTTGATGGCATCCCCGTTGAAGACGGAGAAAAAGCCCAACAGATGGCTGGCGTTATAGATGGTGGCCTCGTCGAGGATGATAAGGTTCTGGTCGGGTCCGCCCCCGCGCACGTAGATGCCGGAGGTGCCCTCCGAGGCCGACTGCACGCCGGGCAGCAGCAGCAGCGTCTTGAACACATCCTTCTCCCCAAACAGCATGGGAACGTTTTTTATCTCCTTGGTAGAAAGCTTGATGGAACTCATCTTCACCTGCTCGGTATTCAACTTCTCCGCCGTGATGTTCACCGCTTCCAGCATCGTGATTTTCGAGAGCCGGGCATCGTATTCAATGTCTTCGGGAGCTTTGATCCGTAGGGTGTCATTGACGAACCCGAAACTGTTGAAAACCAAGAAAACATTTTCCCGATAAGGGATGGTCAGCGAGTAAAACCCATAGCTGTTGGTGGTGGTGCTCTTTTGCGACACAGGCTCATAAATCAGGCCGCCAGGCAGCGATTCCAGACTGCCTTTCTCGTAGAGGTGCCCGCTAATTGTGATGTTCTGACCCGACACAAAACCTTGAAACAGCAAGCATAGAATCAGAATGAATTTTGAATTGAAATATTTCTTAAAGGTTATGGTTTGTATCATAAATTTAATATGGATGTTTCATCTTGGATGAGCAGCAAAAATACAGTTTTTTCTCAATGATTTGGTTAACGTCCATACAAATAAAAAATTGTACATTTGCCGCATTAAAAAACACCGTCATGCCAAACACCATCTGTGCCATATCCACGCCCTCCGGGTTGGGAGCCATTGCCATTGTGCGGGCTTCCGGAAGCGAGGCTTTCTCCATCGCCGCCAAGCTCTTCCCTGACGATTCCCATTTTAACGATATCTCTGTCCAACAGGCCCGGTTTACTCAGGTCTATGATGGCGAACAGCTTATTGACCAGGTTGTTGTGACCAAATTCGCGGCTCCGCATTCTTATACTGGCGAGGACATGGTGGAGATTTCCTGTCATGGGTCATTGTTTATCCAGAAGAAGATATTGGAATTGCTTTTGGACAACGGTTGCCGTATGGCGCAGCCCGGCGAGTTCACCCAGCGGGCGTTCCTGAATGGAAAGCTGGACCTGCCGCAGGCCGAAGCTGTGGCCGACCTGATCGAATCTCAGTCCGAGGCCACGCACAGGATAGCCATCAGCCAGCTCAAGGGCGACTTTTCCAAACATATTCACCAGATGCGGGAACAGTTCGTGCAGATGGCCGCCTTGGTGGAGCTGGAATTGGACTTCAGCGAGGAGGATGTGGAGTTCGCCAACCGTGACGAGTTGCTCCGATTGGTGGATCATCTGGAGGATGAAGTGGGTAAGATGATCCAATCTTTCAAATTAGGTAATGTGTTGAAACGCGGTATTCCCGTGGCGATTGTAGGAAAACCCAATGTTGGCAAATCGACTTTGCTGAACGCGCTGCTCCAACATGAACGTGCCATTGTGTCGCATATTCCCGGCACCACCCGCGACACCATTGAAGACACCATCCACATCGACGGCACCCTGTTCCGCTTCATTGACACTGCCGGTATCCGCCAGTCTGATGACGAATTGGAGAACATCGGCATCCAGCGCACCTATCAGGCCATAGAGGAAGCCTCTGTCATCCTCTATATGGTGGATGTAACGCATACCAATCCGGAAGATATTGACGCTGAATTGGATACATTCAATCGCGATATGGATATGCACGACAAGCTCTTCCTCATTGTGGCGAACAAAATCGATGAGTTGGAGACCTTGCCAACCCATTACAGCCGGTGGCACGACCTTCACGTGTGCTTCATCTCGGCCAAACGCCGGGTCAACATTGAGGAGATTCAGGACAAGTTGCGGGCTTTCGTGCAGGCGCATAGCATACAGGATGCCACCCTGCTCACCAACGAGCGGCATTACGCCCTGCTCTGTAGCATCGCCCAGTCACTTGCCCGTATTCGTGAGGGCATCCGACAGCAGATTCCCACTGACCTCTTGGCCGAGGATATCCGCGCCGCCCTTCACGACTTGGGATGCCTCACCGGCACCATCGCCACTGATGACCTGCTCAACCATATCTTTGGCCATTTCTGCATCGGCAAATAAGCAACCGGACAACGTTCCCTGTTTCACTTGTCATGACCCTTTACGTCTTCAATCCCGAGCATGACTACGCGCTGGCTAACAACGACCCGCATTTCGTGGCCCCGGCGTCCGCCATACGTTTTGCCGACGAGTGCGCGCCGTTTCTTCGCTACATTGTCGAAGACGAAGGGATTTTGTTCTTGCCTTATCAGGAGAAACACTTTCTTTCATTCGCAACCCTGGAGGCCTCACGCGAGCTTCCTGCCAGTATTGACCGGGTTTGCCCATGGGGATGGGATCATGCCATAGCCCTGCAGCTTCGGGAGGCGGGAATGCCTGAGCATCTGTTGCCCACACACGAGGATTTGGAAACGCTGCGCACGTTGGCCCATCGGAAAACTGCGGCCCAAGCCATGCTTTTTTTGCACCGACAGATGGGTGACGAACTGCCTCTCCCGCCAGCCGCCGAGTTGCTCACCTCCGTTGATGAGGCGGAACGCATTATCCGGCAATGGAAGGATGTCATTTTCAAATCCCCCTATTCGGGCAATGGGCGCGGGCATCTGTACGCACATGGCAGCATATCCCCCACCCTGCGGCGGCAGATCAGCGGGGTCATTCGCCGACAAGGATCCATCATGGCGGAACCGCTTTTGGATGTGGTGCAGGATTTTGCCATGGAATTCCGTTGTCAAGGGCAAAAAGTGCACTTCTGTGGCTATTCTCTTTTCAATACGTTGCATTATGGCTATGCCGGCAACTTGCTTTGGACGGATGAAACTATCGAACAGCATCTTTCCCAATGGATTGCCGTGGAACAGCTGTCAGAAATCCGGGATGTTATTCTACATTTTTTAAAAGATGAAATCGCCCCTTATTACCAAGGGTATTTGGGCGTGGATATGTTTGTTTATCAGGATAACGGTTTTAAAATCAATCCGATGGTGGAAATCAACTTGCGCATGACGATGGGTATGGCCTCCCACATCCTTCGCGAACGTCATCTGCATCCGGATACCATCGGCACGTTCAAGCTCGAATATCGTCCGAAGGCCGGTGAGTTGCTCCATTGCGCCGAAGAACTGGGCCGTCAACATCCTTTTGTGGTGCGTGACGGACGTTGGCATTCGGGATTCCAATCCTTGACACCTGTCTCGGAAACGACACAATACGCCTTTTTTGCATTTTTAAAATCGCAATAGTCTGATGGTGTATTTTGTTGAAATACAGACTGATACTTATATTGGATTACATTAAAACGACAGGGAGTGTTTTTGTTGGCGATCCAACCTGTATCACAGATTATTCATATACCCCAACGACTTCGGCAGGAAATCGTCCAGGGTGTTGATGCGAAGCAACTGGCGCAGTTCCGTGTCGTCAAGATGGCAGAGATAACGGTAATAGTGCCATAACTCCTTCAGGCTGTGCAGCGTACCCATCTCTCCACGGGCGGTTCGCATTTCTTCTACCCACAATTGATAGTATTTGGAAAAACGTGACGGCTGATCGCCGGTCTCCAATCCCTTTATTTCTTCCGCCAAAAACGGATTCCGCAAAAGTCCACGCCCCAGCATCCAGTCCTCAATATTGGGATAACGATGTTGCAACATCTGATAGTTTTCCACCGAAAAGATATCCCCGCTGTAGATGATTTTGTGGCGAGACGAGTTATAGAATGTGTCAAATGTGTTCCAATCGGGCGTGCCCTCGTACATCTGTTCCCCCAAACGCGGGTGTATGACGATGAAATCCAATGGGTATTCGTTCAGCCGTTCCAAAATATGCAAGCCCTCATCGGGATGATGCAGGCCCAGCCGCATTTTTATTGAAAAACGGAACGAGGTGTGTTCGCATACGGTTTTCACCACCTCCTCCACCCTGTCGGCAAATGGCATGATGCCGCACCCGCGCTTGCGATGGACAACCTGCGCGACAGGGCATCCGATGTTCCAGTTGAACGATTCATACCCGTATGTGTCGTGCAGAACGTTCATGGTATCCACAAAATGGGCAGGCTGGTTGCCCATCAATTGTGGAATAACCGGACGCAACGTATTGTTCTTTGGCCATATATCCTTCCAATTCTTTACATTGAGTTTGGCTTTCTCCTGCACCGGCAAGAAAGGGGTGACCATAAAATCTATGCCGGCAAAATGCCGGCATAGTGTGTTTCGGAAAAGATAGTTGGTGATGCCGTGCAACGGCGCAAGCCAGATGTTCATGTTATCGGACAATAATCTTCTTGGTTACCGATCCTTCTGACTGGCTGATGCGAAGCAGGTATAAGCCGGAAGACAAGTGGCTGACATCCAACGTTTTTGTTCCTATTGCCTGATGACACTCCGATATGGATTTGCCCGTCAGGTCGAACAGCTGATACTGGTACGGGCGGTCATCGCCTGCTGCAATGGTGACGAGTCCGTCCGCCGGCGTAGGATAGACGGAAAAGCCCCTTTCATTTGTTTCGGTGATGCCGTCGGGCGTGAAATCCACGGTTACATCATCAATGTAGAGTTCCGTGGTGGGGTCAGGATTCAAGCCGCCTGTGAGGATGATGATGGACAGGGAGTCACACGCTTCCAGCGCGTTGCTGAACGAAACGGTAATCGGTGTGTAATCCGGCATGGCACCGTCGGACGTATAGGTGCCATATCCTACGGGAACTCTGCCGTTGCGCGTGAAAGCTATCACTCTCATCTGATCGTTGCCCTGTGGCAAATACTTGACCCACAGATTCAAATGGGCGGGCGTGGTCGTGAACGCGATGCCGGGAGCCATGAGTTCCGTGAGGGAGCTCAACGACTGCAAATCTTCCATTGAAAAAGGAATACTGTCAAGCTGTCCGTTGCCGATATTGGAAATCAATCCGGCCAAGTTCGTGAGCGTGGACATCGGAATGGAAAAGCCTTCGGCATTGCCGATTTGAGCGATGCCCGGAAATTGATATGAAGAAGGCATTCCCGTGATTCCAATACTCTGGGAAACAAGTTTCAGGGCGTAGTTGCCGCTGTGTGCATCCGAGCTTTTGGTTCCAAAATAAAAATGCACCGGAAGTCCGTATGAGCCATAAATGGTGACGGTTCCTTCCAAGGCCGCCGTCCAGTTATTCGGCTGCTCCTGGGTAAACAAGCCGTTTCCACCCCAAGTCTCAAAACCGCCATTGGGGATAGTGGTCTGTGCAAAACTGTTTCCAAAAACAAATAATGCAGCAAAAAAGAGTATAATTTTTTTCATAATATTGGTATTTAGATAGTTATAATTACCATACAGAAGTCCAGTCTTCGCTGTCACGAACCGATTCATCCCGTTGGTATTCTAATAATTTGGCGTATTTCAAGAAGCTGTTGTGTGCGATGGCCTTGGAGAGCACGTAGCCGTCGGCGCCGCCTAAGATGCCGCCACGCAAGAAATAATTCACGAAGAAGGCGGCGCCGCCATGCAACCACGGCGACAAGGCACAGGCTTTCTTGCCTTTCAGGAAGAGGATTTTAGCCCCGCGAGTGCTGTAATTTCGCTCAGGTTTGGAAAAAAGCTCATCGTAGTTATGGTAGCGGTAATGGAGTATGTCGGCCTTCCAACGGCAAGTGTTGGTCGTGGGCACGTAGGCGTGTTGTTTGAGTTCGGCGAATTGGAGTTTGTCCTTGCGGAACAGACGGACCAGATAGTCGGGATACCAGCGGCAACATTTCACCCATCGGGTTCCGATATAGTTGCGTCGGCGTAGCGCGAATCCATGGTAATTGGTTGAATCAAAATCTGTTTTACGAATTTCTTCAATCAGTTCTTCAGATAGACGTTCGTCGGCATCCAAGCTAAGCACCCAACGGTTTTTGGCATACGGCAGGGCCAGATTTTTCTGAAGCCCATCACCGATATACTCGTGCAAATACACCTTTGCTCCCGCTTTCCGCGCCAGTTCCACGGTGTTGTCCTGACTGTAAGAGTCGGTCACGATGACCTCGTCGCATACCTGTTGTAGCGATTGTATGCAGGCAACGATGTTGTCGGCTTCATTCAATGTGGTGATGACTCCAGTAATGCGCATGAAACAGGGCTTGTGAAGGTTTATTACGTTTTTTATGTTAGTAGAGACGCGATGAATCGCGTCTCTACTAAGGAAATCATTTTCTTCGTTCGACGACAGCACCGAGGGCATTGAGGCGTTCCACGATGTGCTGGTAGCCTCGGTCGATCTGTTCCACATTCTGGATGGTGCTCACCCCTTTGGCGGAGAGGGCTGCAATGAGCAGCGACACGCCCGCACGGATGTCGGGTGAGGCCATCACCGTGGCACGCAGCGGTTTACGGCGGTGCAATCCGATGACGATGGCACGATGCGGGTCGCAAAGGGTGATCTGCGCCCCCATGCCCTGTAGTTGGTCCACGAAGAAAAGACGGCTTTCGAACATCTTCTGATGGATGAGCACACTTCCCTTGGCTTGGATGGCTGTCACTAACGCAATGCTGATCAGGTCGGGGGTGAAGCCCGGCCACGGAGCATCGGCGATGGTGAGGATGGAACCATCCATGTTGGTCTCCACCTCGTAGCACTCCTGTTCGTGGACAATGATGTCGTCATCCTTTTGCTCAAAATCGATACCCAACTTCTTGAATGTGTAAGGGATAATACCCAAATGCTCACAGGCGCAGTTCTTGATGGTGATGGCCGACTGGTTGAGGGCGGCCATGCCGATGAAGCTGCCCACCTCAATCATGTCGGGCAGGATATGGTGCTCGCAGCCATGCAGTTTCTCCACGCCTTCAATGGTAAGCAGGTTGGAACCGATGCCGGAGATTTTGGCTCCCATATTGTTCAACATCGTGCAAAGCTGGTACAAGTATGGTTCGCAGGCGGCATTGAAGATGGTGGTCTTGCCCTCGGCGAGCACAGCGGCCATGACGATGTTGGCCGTGCCGGTGACAGAAGCCTCGTTGAGCAGCATATAGGTGCCTTTCAGATGTTGGGCCTCCAGTTGGAAGAAATTACCGTCTTCAGAAAGATGAATGTCGGCGCCCAGATGTTTGAATCCCTCAAAGTGCGTGGTTAGCGGGCGCCGGCCAATCTGGTCGCCACCAGGACGGGCGGCGTATGCCTTGCCGAAACGCCCCAACAGCGGGCCTATCACCATGATGGAGGCGCGGATGGAAGCCGACAACTTGCTGAACTCCTGTGTGGTCAGCACATCCAAATTCACATCATCGGCCTGGAAGGTGAACGTGTCCTTGTTGAGCTTGGTGATTTTCACCCCGAGAAGGGACAGGATGTCCTTATAGCGTTGCGTGTCGCGGATGTCGGGCAGGTTGGAGATGGTGACCGGCTGATCAGTGAGCAGCACGGCAGACAGAACCTGCAGGGCCTCGTTCTTCGCCCCTTGCGGTGTGATCTCGCCACTGAGCTTGTGGCCGCCTTCGATGATGAACTCTGACATGATATTTGTTTTTTCGGTCCCACACTGCGCTCCTTCGTCGCTTGTGTAGGGTTAATTGCACTTCGTGCGTATTGCCTCTCCGAGGCTGTTCAAAGGATTGTATTTAAGTTAATTACCGTATTCTTATTCACTATTCGCTTATATCCGCTCGCTTATTCCGGAATCACGATCGGGAAGTTCTGCGTGAACTCCATGCGGTACGGGGCTCCGATAATGTTGGAGAGGAAGTCGATGTACTGGTCGGTGAACTGGAACTTGTTGGCGTCATAGTAGGCTGCCGGCAGCGGGAAGTTGCCGATGTTGCCCATCTCGATTTCCGAAGCGTGGAACTCTTCCAGTTCGTCGTAAGGCACAATGTCCTGCATGACCGGCATTTTGCCGTAGTCCTCGCGAAGGAGCAGGTCCACCACCTTGTCGGCCAGCGTGGAGGTGAGGCGGCGGTCGTATTCATAGCACTTGCCGGAACGGGGAATGTAGCCGGAAATCTGTCCGCGGGCCTCGATGCCGAGTTTGCGGTTGATTTCAGAGGCGATGGTGCCGCTGATACCACCGAAACGCGGATGACCGTACTCGTCGGTGTCGGAGGAGGCATACACCATGCCCAGCTCCTGTTTTTCGTCATCCCACCATCTCACACCTTCTGACACGGCGATCACAAGACTGTGCTTGGGCGAGCGCATGTAGTTTTCCTTGACGGATTCGAAGAAGAACTCCTTGCGTTCCTTGGTCATCTCCACTTCCGGAACGAGTGCCATCTGGGCACCGCCGAAGACTGCAGAACCCGTAAGCCAGCCGGCATCACGTCCCATCACTTCCAACACCATGATGCGCTGGTGTGATTCGTTGGTGGTGTGCAGCTTGCTCGTCAGCTTCTTGATGGCCATGGCGCCGGACGGGAATCCGGGACACAACACGGTCTCGTGCTGTTGGCCGTTGTAATGGTGCATCGTGCGGGTACGCAAGTCGTTGTCGATGGTCTTGGGGAAACCGATGACGGGGATACCGTAGGTCTCATACATCTTCTTGGCCGCCCCGTTGGTGTCGTCGCCGCCAATAGTCACCAGCACATCAATCTTATAGCGTTCGATATTGCGCAGAATCTGTTGGGAACGATCTTCGGGGTTCTTCTTGCTCGGGAAGGGGTTGGTACGGGATGAGAGCAGCGCCGTACCGCCATAGATGCCGTTGTACGGGATGTTGGTCAGGTCCACGATGTCTCCATCGCCCAACAGGCCCTTCCAGCCGCGGAGCACGCCGTACACTTTGAAGCCGAGCATGGAGGCGCGGTTACGGACACATTCGATACTGGAGTTGATGGCGGGAGTGTCTCCACCACCGGATAAGATGGCTAATGTCTTGCCTTTGAACAGTTTTTCGGTTCTCATATTCTGTGATTTTTATTAATGATCGATTGGGACAAAATTAATAATTAATAGTTATAGTTTGTGGTTCATTGTTTGTAATGTAGAAGTGGGGGGGCTTATCGGAAAAGAATGGTGCTTTCGTTCTGATGGGTTGTGTCGGTGCGGATAAGATGCTCTTCCTCCATCATTTCCAAATAAACGCCGTCCAGTATTTTATTGATGATATAACCCTGGACATCCGCGCCCACCGGCGTTCCACAAATCGAATAGTATTGGGCCACCATCTCATTCCATATGTTGTTGACATTAAAGACGTTCATACGGATGGACACGGGACTTTGCAGGGCGGCTTTCAGATCATCGTTCTTGAATTTCTTGAAATATTGCGTGATGGCACCGTCATTTCCGCCAATCAAACCGTCGTAATCCCAATATTCCATTTCATTGATGGCTGTGGTGAGCGCATCCGACATGGCGGATCGGCAGTTGGTGGCCAGATGATTGGTTGCAGCGATAAGCGAATCGTTCAGATAGCCCAGGCCGTGCTGGCTCAAAGTGTCCATCAAGGCGGCGGCCAACGTGCTGTAGTCGATACGGTAGGCCGCATTATTATAATTGTAAAAACCATTATTGATAAAAAGATGGTTCAATGCGGAATCCTTGCTTTGAACCAGGCACTCTTTGACGGCGGCGTGTTTTTGGGCAGTTGTATAAAGCTGCCCCACATATTGTCCGGAATTGTCCACACAAGAGGTTATCATACACGCCACGACCAGGGTGGCCAACAGAATTTTGATTTTTTTCATCATTTCCTAAAATTAGTGCGCAAAGATAGTTATTTTTGCGGTATGAAAAACGGACATATCCAATTTATTGCTAACGCCTCATCTACCAACAAGTTACTGTCTGATATGATGAAATCGGAGCGTGCTGCCGGCTGCGAGTTGGAGCATCTTTTCGCGCTTTGCACCGACTATCAGTCAGCGGGACGCGGCATGGGGACCAACACCTGGTTCAGCGAAAGGGGCAAGAATCTTCTGGCCAGTCTCTTCTTCCACACCAGGCTGCCCGCCGCCCGGCAATTTCTCTTCAACGAGTATTTCGCCCTCTGCGCCCGAAAGGTCCTGACGCAATATCTTCCGGATGTCCAGATAAAATGGCCCAACGACATCTATGTAAACGGGAAGAAAATTGCCGGCATCCTCATCGAACATACTGTAGTGGGCAACCGTCTGAACGGCACCGTCGCCGGCATCGGCCTCAATGTCAATCAGGAACATTTTCCTGCCGACATCCCCCACCCCACTTCGCTGTATCTGGAGACTGGCAGTCTTTTCGAAGTGCCTGCCGTCATGGAATTGCTTCATCAGACACTTGCAAACCATTGGGAGGAACTTTCCGAGACAAATGCCACAAGGTTGCACGACCAATATATGGAGCACATGTATCAAAGAGGTGTTTTTTCATTATATCGTATTGGAGAAAAAGAGATTACAGCCATGATTGAAGACGTGGACCCCTATGGCAGGCTCCTGTTGCGCGACCACGATGGCCGACAATACACGTGCGGGTTCAAGGAAGTGAGGTTTTTGGGGGCGTAAGGTAAGAAAGAGGAATGTGTATAAAGCAATAAAGTGTTAAAGTTCATAATCAGATAACAATATTTCACAGTGACAAGGCAGGAGTTTTATCGGTGTTTGAAGGGGCATTTCGGTTATGAGCCGACGCCATCCCAGGAGGTGGCGATTGCCCGTCTGGCGGATTTCATCTACGAAAAGGGCGACCACTTCTTGTTCCTTCTGCGTGGGTATGCGGGCACGGGAAAGACCACCTTGGTGAGTGCGCTGGTGAACGCCTTGGAGGATGTGCGTGTGCGCACCGTGCTGCTGGCCCCCACGGGCCGGGCCGCCAAGGTCCTCTCGCAATACGCCGGCAAAAAGGCCTACACCATCCACAAGTGGATCTACCGCGTGAGCACCCGACAGGGACTGCGCCGTTTTGTGCGCAAGGAGAACATCTACAGCCACACGCTTTTCATTGTGGATGAGGCCTCCATGATCTCCGCGGATGCGAACATGGGCGAAATCCCCGGACTTGGCAGTCTGCTGGAGGACTTGATGGACTACGTATATTCGGGCGAGCACAACCGGATGCTCTTCATCGGCGATGACGCGCAGCTGCCGCCCGTGCAGGCTGACGAAAGCCCCGCCCTGCACGAGGAATTCCTGCAGTCGGCATTCCATCTCACCCTGCGGGGCAGTGCCCTGACCGACGTGGTGCGACAGGCCGAGGATTCGGGCATCCTGTATAACGCCACCCTCCTGCGCGACAAGATCAGCCGCTACGACATCTCCTTCCCGCTCTTCAGCAGCCGTCCTTTCCCTGACTTCACCCGCGTACCGGGCGGGGCGTTGGAGGAGTTGTACAACAATCTGTACGACAATTGCGACTGTGATGAGATTGTGACGGTGACACGCTCCAACAAGCGGGCCTACCTTTTCAATAACGAGATTCGCAGTCGTGTGCTTTACCGGGAGAACCGTATCTCCACCGGCGACTATCTGATGGCGGTGAAGAACAACTACTATTGGATTGAAGAGGGCTCGGAAGTGGGCTTTTTGGCCAATGGCGACATCATGGAAGTGATGGCCATCCATCATCATCAGGAACTGTACGGTTTCAGCTTTGCGGATGTGACCGTGCGTCTGTGTGACTATCCGAATTATCCCGCTATCGACATCAAAATCATCCTTGAAAGCCTAGAGTATGAAGGCCCCTCTCTCTCTCCGGAGGATTACCGGAAACTATATCTGGCTGTTTCAGAAGATTATGAAGATGTGGCCGACCGGCGGGAGCGTGCGAAACGCATCAAAAACGATCCCTATCTGAATGCCGTGCAGGTCAAATTCTCGTACGCCCTCACCTGCCACAAAACACAGGGCGGACAGTGGAAGCATGTGCTGGTGGACCAGGGCTATCTGACCGACGAGCGTCTGGACCGCGAATTTCTGCGATGGCTCTACACCGCCGTCACCCGCGGCACGGAAAATGTTTTTTTGATCAATTTCAACGATGAAGTTTTTTCATGATAAAAACGGTCAAGTATTTTTTGTATCTTTGCCACCCATTAAAAAATGATTCAAACGTATTAAAAACATAACAAGATGAGTAAAGTAATTTCCATTGAAGAAGCTGTATCCCATGTGAAGGATGGCATGACCATTATGTTCGGTGGCTTTTTGGGCGCCGGCACTGCCGTGAAATTAGTTGAAGCCATTGCCAAGAAGGGTGTGAAGAACCTCACCCTTATCGGCAACGACACGGCCTATCCCAATAAGGCCATCGGCATGCTGATTTCCAACCATCAGGTCAAGAAACTCATTGCCTCCCATATCGGGACCAATGCCGATACCATCCAGCAGTTCAACGACAAGGAGCTTGAGATAGAGTTCGCTCCGCAGGGCACCTTGGCCGAGCGCATCCGTTGCGGCGGTGCCGGTCTGGGCGGCGTGCTCACCCGCACCGGCCTCGGTACAGTGGTGGAACAAGGCAAGCGCAAAATTGAAATTGACGGCAAAGAGTACCTGTTGGAAATGCCTCTCCATGCGGATGTGGCCCTCATTGGAGCCAGTATCTGCGACACCGTGGGCAACTGCATCTACAAGGGCACCACGCAGAACTTCAACCCCATGATGGCCACCGCTGCCGACCTCGTGATCGTGGAGACCAAAGAACTGGTCGAAGTGGGCTCCATCCCGATGGAACAGGTCCACACGCCGGGCATTTACGTTGACTACATCGTCCAATAAGCTGTCTTGAAACTCATCCGACTCTTATTGCTGGCATGCATTCTGTGGGGGACCGCCTCCGCCCAGTCGGGCAAGCCGCTCCGCTTGGAATTCCCCGCAGAACGGTATTCCTCTGAATTGCAGAGGGTTCTGTGCGACACGTTAGGCGTATGTGTGCTCTACCCTTCTGTCGTCAACGACTCTTCCTATTGCCATATCCTGCATTATGATGTGAATATGGTGAAACAAAACGAAAGCCGTTTCCCGCTGGCTGACCGTCTGTGGGTGACGGCTTCCGCTTTTTCACGCGACCGCCTCTACATCCTCTGCCAGAAAACAAACAAAAAGAAAAAAGAGCCCGAAGGCCTGATGGTGACCTACGACCTGGCCACCCATACCATGGACCAGCATCCCGTCCGGAACCTGCCATCTTCCGACATCTCCCATTTCACGGTGCGGAACGGCAACCTGCTGTTCACGGCTCCGGTGAACAGCAGCCAGTCGAATATTTTCTTCCTGCCCAAAGGGGAAACGGCGGCACACGCCCTCCTGCTCCCGAACGCCCCCGACTTCACCATCGACGATTTTGTCTCGGAGAGTGACGACAACCGCGTGATGGTCTGCGTGAACACATCGTCTAACAGCAAGAACAATGTGTTGTGGCTGTGCGAGACGGACATGGCCGGAATGCCCCTTCGTGTGGTGGACTTCCCCGACACGGGAGAAACCCGTTACCAGAACGCCCGCATTGCCCGCATGGGTGATGGCTCGTACCTGATTGCCGGCACCTACCAGCTGCGCAAGACCTCCGGCAACACCGCCACCGGCATCTATTCCCTGCGCTACGATGCGCACCGTTTCGGCACTCCGCATGAATATCCCTTCAAGCAGTCGCTGGCCGCCGGACGCAACAATTCCGATGTGCTTTTCCTGGCGGGCTCTATCTATCCCAGTGATTCGGTTTTTGCTTTCGTGACGGAATCCTTCTACCCCGAATACCGCTACACCACCACCTACTCGTATGGCGTGCCCACCACCGAGCCCGTCTTCATGGGGTATCGTTTCATAGACGCGGAAGTACATGTCTTCGACACGGCGGCATCCCGAATCTGGAGTTATTCCGTTCCCTTCGACAATCTGATGGTCACCAACCTGACCACCCATCTGCGCGTCTCGTTTTTGCCGTCATACATTATATATTACTATACGCTGAACCAGACCCTGACCACCATGCTGACGGATTACCGATTCAATCTGGTGGACCCCATCCGTACTTCGGAGTTGTTCCCCGACAACACCCCCAAAGGGCCGATGTCCTACAGCATCGTGCTAAGCCAGTGGTATGGTTCCTATTTCCTTTTGTCGGGATACCGATTCCGGCAAGGGAGTGCGAAAAGCAAAATGCCGGTCTATTTCATGAATAAGTTGCGGTATGAGTAGGATGATCTTTGTCGCGGAGGCAACGGGTGGAAAGCCCATCATGCGCACACCGGTTCCGGGCGGAGCATGGCGCAGCGGTCGATGATTGCGTTGGCGACATCAAAACCCGCATCACAGACTTTTCTTTGTTTGCTGCCATCGTAGCCCATAGACAGATGCAGGGTGTTATATCCGTCCACCACAAAAGCCAACAATTTCTTATCGCGTTTGCCGGCGGCCTCCTTGTACTTGCCAATGTCAGGACGGCCTTTACGTTTGTTTATGCCAAATAGTGCGTCAAGCGCAATCAGGCATCCGTTCCACAGCGTGTTCCCAGCCATTTTGACGTATTTGCCGTCTGTATATCGTTTCATTTCGGGATCATACTGTGCCTTCTTGATGACCTCCTCCGCATTGGCCACATACTTGCGGGCCTCTTCTATCGGATCACTCTTCTCCATCTCGTTCTATTTTTTATAATAGTTTGCTGTTTCTTATTGTAATCTCACGGACAAGCACAAAGGTGCTGCCACGCCGGCAATTCAACGTTCAGTTGTCGCGAGGCAGCGGGTGGAACGTCCATTACGCGCACACCGGTTCCGGACAGAGTCTGGCACAATGGTCGATGATAGCATTGGCATACTCGAACCCGACATCGCAAGTCTTTTTCCCTTTTGTACCATCATAGCCCATAGAGAGGTGCATGATATCATATCCGTTATTCATGAACTGCAACAGTTTGCGGTCTCGTTTTGAGGCAGCCTCTTTGTATTTCTCGATTGACGGTCGGCCCTTACCCTTGCGCACATGCAACACTGCGTCAAGAGCAAGCAGACATCCTTTCCATAGTGTGTCGCCAGCCATCTTAATGTACTTGCTGTCCATATAGGACTGCGTTTCGGGATCATACTGCGCTTTCTTGATGACCTCCTCCGCATTGGCCACATATCTGCGGGCCTCTTTAATAGGATCGTCTTTTTCCATAGGTTCTGTTTTTTATTATGGTTTGTTGTTTCTATTATAATCTCACGGGCAAGAACAAAGGTACCGCCACGCTCCTTCACTAATCACTATTCACTGACTACTATTCACTAATCAGTTTTCGCAACGGCAGCGGGTGGAACGCCATCACGCGCACACTGGTTCCGGGCAGAGCATGGCGCAGCGGTCGATGATAGCTTTGGCCCTTTCAAATCCGGCATCACAAACCTTCTTCTCCTTTGAACCGTCATAACCCATGAACAAATGCATGGTGTCGTAACCAAGGTTCACAAAATGCAGCAACTTTCCGTCTCTTTTTTTTGCAGCCTCCTTGTACTTTTCAATGGAGGGACGGCCTTTCCCATTGCGCACATGCAACACTGCGTCGAGTGCCACAAGACAACCACTCCACAGGATGTTGCCCGCCGTTTTGATGTATTTGCTATCGGTATAACTTTTCATTTCGGGATCATACTGGGCCTTCTTAATGACCTCCTCCGCATTGGCCACATACCTGCGGGCCTCTTTAATAGGATCGTCAATCTCCATAGGTTCTGTTTTTTTATGATGGTTTGTTGTTTCTATTCCGCCCGCAAAGATAAAACATAAAAATTACTTCACCAATAGCGAATAAAAATTTTTCAATACTGATAATAAATAAGTTACAAAATGCAGATTTAAAATTAAGAATCAATTGTTAATTTTGAATTTTTATTTCGCAAAAAAAACAACTGCATATCAGAAAAATACTACATTTCCCCCTGCAACTCCAAGATACAGCTCACCACTTTAGCTTATCCCTCTTTCTCCCGATGGACGGTGTGGCGGAATTTGAGCATGGCCAAGTTCAACTCAAGCGTGGTGTCGCTGCTCTGCTTCGGCAGCACGTCCGACATCAGCTCCTCCACCAGTTGGCCACTGCGGTGAAGCAGTTTCTTCTGCGCGTCCTTATTGTCTTGTTGCTGGGGAATTTCCACCATCACCCGCGACAGTTCCTTCAGTTTGGCGTAGGCCTCCACAATGGCGATGGTAGTCTGCACCGCCCGCGGACTCTTCAAAATGGTCGCTAACATGTAAAGCCCTTTTTCGGTAAAAGCTTTGGGAAGTTGTGGCGAAAAACGTAGTTTCTGGAGGTGGTCAAAAATTTTGACCACCTCGGTCTTTTCTTGATTTTCAAGCTGAAAAACATATCCCACAGGAAATTTTTCCGGATTATTCCTTACAGCCTGGTTTATCTCTTTGGTTTCCACGCCGTACAGTTCGGCCACATCACAATCCAGGATGACCTGCTGATTGCGCAGAGTGATGATTTTTTCGAAGATTCCACCGCAAAACGCGTATCATCCAGCTCCCCCCCCCCCTACCGCTTCACCACCCGCCGGCAAACCACTGCGTCCGCAACGTGTATGCGCACGAGATACACACCGGAGGGTAGTCCGCGCATGGAAACGCTGTTCTGCCCTTCGTTGGAAAGCAATACCCGACCTGTCAGGTCGAGGACCTCCAACTTGGCAACCGCATCGGAGATCACATATACCATGTCCGTGGTGGGGTTCGGGTAAAGGCTCACATTCTTGGTTGTATGCTCTGCAACGGAAACGCTCGCCGCAAAGGTGGCCACATACACGGCGTCATCCTCCACCAGGACAAATCGCGTGCTGCTGCTGTCGTGATCGTTCCAACAGACGAAATGGTACCCCTCGTTGGGCTGTGCCTGCAACTGCGCGTACGAACCGTATGAATACATGCCGCCACCAATGACCGTTCCCATGTTGTTGTCGGTGGAAAGGGCTATGATTTCGTAAGTTAATGACTCAAACAAAGCCACGAAATTGGCGTTCAGCCAACGATTTGAAAGACTGGAGCAGCGTGTCAGTAAAACTGAAGAACAAATAGAACTCTTCGTACGCACGGCCCTGCCACCGGTGGAGGGAGTGTTCTACGAAGGCCAGATTTTTTATCAACTTTCTTTTTCAGGCAAAAAAAGAAAGTTGCAAAGAAAAGTTGCCTTCGCCGCTACACAAGTGGATTGCTAAAAAACGGGCAACTGAAGGCTAAACACTGAAACTCGCTTGCTATCGCAAGCTCAAACAGTCCGTGTTCTTAACGCCTCCACTCACCTCGTTTTTTAACGCAATCCACTTGCAAATGCGGCATTTTGTATTATTATATGATTATCGTTTCTGATCATCGACGACACCGTGTATCACCTCGGGGCCTCACTGAAGGATTTGGGCAAGCGGCTGTTCGCGTTCTCGAAGCTGGAACTGCCGGCGGAGAAAATACTGTGATGACCGTCTGAGCCCGCCTTCCGTAGGGTCACGCCTTGGGACGAATAACGGCGTAAAGACCTGAAATGATTTTCACTCCAGCTTCCAGTCAGCTAATTTCATGTCGTCGTCTTCCAGGATGGCCAGGTAGTTCAAGTATCGGGTCTCCGCTATGAGCCCCTGTTCCACCGCCTTCATCACCGCGCAGTCGGGCTCGTGCACGTGCGTGCAGTCGTCAAAGCGGCACTGGTTGTTGTAGGCGCGTATTTCGGGGAAATAATCCCGGATCTCTTCCTTGGAATATTGGATAAGGCCAAATTCCTTGATACCGGGCGTGTCCATCATGTAGCCGCCGGCCACAGGAAACATCTCGGCGAAGGTGGTCGTGTGCTTGCCCTTCTGGTGCTGACGCGAGATTTCGCCCACGCGGATGTCGAGCGACGGGTCTATCTGCCGGATCAGCGCGCTCTTGCCCGTGCCGGAGTGGCCGCTGAACAGCGACACCTTGTCCGCCATCATGTTACGCAGTTGCGCCACGCCTTCGCCCGTGACGGCAGAGGTGCGCAAGGTTCCGTAACCGATGCTACCATACATTAAAGTGAGGTCCTCCACCACAGCCAATTCCTCCGGCGTATATAAATCCATCTTGTTGAAAACCAGGCAGACAGGAATACGAAACCCTTCTGCGGCCACCAAAAAGCGGTCGATGAAACCCAGCGAGGTGCGGGGTTGTTTCAAGGTCACCAACAGAAACGCCTGGTCGATGTTGGCAGCGATGATATGGCTGATTTTGGAGAGATTGGTGGACTTCCGTTCGATGTAATTCTTACGTGGTGAGATGGTCAAAATGGTACCCGTGCCGTCGGGTTCCATCTCAAAACAGACATGGTCGCCGACCACCACTGGGTTGGTGCTCTTGATGCCGTGAATGCGAAATTGGCCTCGCAGACGGCATTCCACTATCCGGCCGTCGTCCACGCGGACATTGTACCAACTTCCCGTTGATTTCACTACAATGCCGTCCATTGCTTACATATTTTCAGTTAAAAGCCGCTGGCGGGTCTCGCGGTCAATGGCCAAGTATTCGTCCACGGATGCCGGCGTGGTGTGCTCGGCACGTTCCATGGCACCTGCAATCACCTTCGGGATGTCGGTGAAGCCGATCTTCTTCTGCAGGAACCATTGCACGGCCACCTCGTTGGCGGCATTCATGACGCAAGGCATACAGCCGCCCTCGCGGGAAGCCTGGTACGCGATGCTAAGACAAGGGAACGCCTCCAGGTCCGGCTTCTCAAACGTGAGCTGCGGGTAGTTGGCAAAATCCAACCGCGGGAACCGGTTCTCCAAGCGCAACGGGAACGTGAGGGCGTATTGGATGGGCAGCTTCATGTCGGGCAGGCCCAATTGTGCCTTGATGGAGCCGTCGCGGAACTGCACCAGCGAGTGCACCACCGACTGCGGATGCACCACCACCTCGATGTTGTCCAACGGCACGTTGAACAGCCATTTGGCTTCAATCACCTCCAAGCCTTTGTTCATCAGGGAGGCGCTGTCGATGGTGATTTTCGGGCCCATGCTCCAGTTGGGATGTTTCAGGGCCTGTTCAGGTGTGACATTCTGCAGGGCCTCACGGCTCCAACCACGGAACGGGCCTCCGGAGGCGGTGATGATCAGCTTTTCGACGGGATTGTAATGTTCGCCGACCAGCGATTGGAAGATGGCGGAATGTTCCGAGTCCACGGGCAGGATGCCGATGTTTTGTTCGGCAGCCCGTCGGGTCATCAGCTCCCCGGCCACCACAAGGGTTTCTTTGTTGGCCAGCGCGACCTGTTTCCCATTGTCGATGGCGTGGTATATCGGGCGCAGACCCGCCACGCCCACGATGCAGGAGAGCACCATGTCCACGCACTCCATCGCACACACGTCGCACAACGACTGCTCGCCACAGAAAACCTTGATGTCCTCGTCAGCCAATGCTTCTTTGACAATCTTGTAGGCGGCTTCCTGCACCACCACCACGATGTTGGGCTGGTAAGTTCTCGCCTGCTGTATCAGCAGGTCGGCGCTGGAATGGGCGGCAATCACCTCCAATTGCAGACAGTCAGGGTGCTGCGCAATCACCTCCAACGACTGCACACCCATTGAACCGGTGGAGCCGAGGAGGGCTATCCGGCGTTTGTTGGCGGACGGGTTCATATTAGCGGTTTTCTATCGTCGTGCAAATATCGGCAAATACATGCTCAATATCCTGCATGCCATTAAGTTGGATCAGCTTGCCTTGGTTTTTATAATAATCCACTAACGGCATGGTCTGCTCGAAGAAATTGGCCACGCGGGATTTGACGGTCTCCGGTGTGTCGTCGGCGCGGTTTTCAAGCTGAGCGCGTTTGAGGATGCGTTTTTCCACTTCTTCCATCTCCACATAGAGATAAAGCACCATGTCGATGTTCAGATTCGGGAAGAGGGATTTGTCGTCCAGCATTTCGGCCTGTTTGATGGTGCGGGGCACACCGTCGAAGATGAAACCCTTGCTGTCGGCGTGCTTCTGGATATGGTTGTTGAGCATACCGAGGGTGATGTCGTCCGGACAGAGGTCGCCACGGTTGATGATTTCCTGGGCCTTGAGGCCGAGGGGGGTCTTGTGGGAGATCTCATAACGGAAGAGGTCGCCGGTGGATACATGGTCGAAGCCGAACTTCTCGGCAATTAACTTAGCCTGTGTGCCTTTGCCGCTGCCGGGGGCACCGAATAATACGATATTGGTCATTTTTTATAGTGTTAATAATTAATAATCTGAAAAATCAAATGCTGGTGTCCAACTGGTAAATGTCCGGCAGGTTGCGTCCGTAGCCGTCGTAGTCCAGCCCCCGCCCTACCACGAACTTGTCAGGAATGGCGAATCCCACATAATGGATGGGCAAATCGGATTTGTAGGCATCCGGCTTGTAGGTCATGGTGGCGATGCGCAGGTCCTTGAGGCCGGAATCCTTCAGCATCTCCGTGATATGCCCGTACGTGCGTCCCGTGTCGATGATGTCCTCCAGCACAAGCACACGCTTGCCGCGCAGGTCCTCGTTCAGCCCGATAAGGCTTTTCACATTATTGGTGGACTGGGTGCCGCTGTAGGATGAGAGTTTCACACATGTGATCTTGCAACGGATGGTCAGTTTTTTTAGCAGATCCACGGCAAAGACGATGGCTCCGTTCAGGGTGACCAACAGGATGGGATCATCGTCGCGGTAGTCGTTATTTATCTGGTCTGCCAGTCGTTCAATGGCCGCATCCACCTCCTCGGAGGGGATGAATTTGACAAAGGTCTTGTCGAGCAGGGTTACACGTTCGCACATAATCAGTAGGGAATTGCATATAACGGCGGCAAAGATAGTAAAAAAAAGCAGATTTAATGTTAGAAAATATGAGTCTGTTTTTGGAATTTATCGTTAATAATAGTACATTTGCAACCCAAATTCTACGACTATGTCACAGTATCTATCCGGTAACGTCAACAAGGTTACTACCAATACATTACAGCGTATGCGCAACGAAGGCGAGCGCATTGCGATGCTGACCGCCTACGACTATTCCATCGCCACCCTGTTAGATATGGCGAAAATCGATGTCGTGTTAGTGGGCGATTCCGCCGCCAATGTGATGGCCGGCTACAAGACCACCTTGCCCATCACCCTTGACGAGATGATCTATCACGCCTCCTCCGTGGTCCGTGCCGTGAAGCACGCCCTGGTGGTTGTGGACATGCCATTCGGCACCTATCAGGGCAACTCGAAGATGGCGCTCAGCTCCGCCATCCGCATCATGAAGGAGTCTGGAGCGGATGCCATCAAGTTAGAGGGCGGTGCCGAAGTGGTGGAATCCATCGACCGCATCCTCAGTGCCGGCATTCCCGTGATGGGGCACCTCGGCCTCACGCCGCAGTCCATCAACAAGTTCGGCACGTATGCGGTAAGGGCCACCACGGAAGACGAGGCCACTGCCCTGTACGAAAACGCCAAGTTGCTGGAACAACACGGCTGCTTCGCCCTTGTGTTGGAGAAGATTCCCGCCACTCTGGCGCAGAAGGTCACCGAAGCGCTCACCATCCCCACCATCGGTATCGGGGCCGGCGGAGCCACCAGCGGCCAAGTGCTCGTGTTCCACGACATGATGGGCATCACCCAGCAGTTCACGCCCCGCTTCCTGCGGCGATACCTCAATCTCAGCGAGGAAATCGTGGGAGCCATCGAACATTATATTCAAGATGTGAAAGAACAAAACTTCCCCAATGCTTCCGAACAGTACTGATCCGTCTGCCCTACTCCACGACCGTATCCTCTACGAGGACAACCATCTGCTGATTCTCAACAAGATGGCTGGGGAGATTGTGCAGGGCGACCAGACCGGCGACAAGCCATTGTTGGAGACCGCCCGCGACTATATTCGTGTCGTCGGCAACAAACCCGGCAACGTGTTCTGCGGTTTGGTCCATCGTCTGGACAGGCCCGTCAGCGGCGCAGTCATCTTCGCCAAGACCTCCAAATGTCTCACGCGCATGAACGAACTCATCCGGCAGCGCAACATCGAGAAACAGTACTGGGCCATTGTGGAAGGCCGTACGCCGGCGCAGTCCGATCATCTGATACATTATTTATATAGAAACAGTGAGAACAACCGAAGCTATGTGTCGGAAACAGAGAAAAAGGACTGGCAGCGTGCCGAGTTGACGTACAAGTTGTTGGCCGCCTCCGAACGCTACAGCCTTGTGGAGGTGACGCTGCTCACCGGACGACACCATCAAATACGCGCCCAGCTTTCCGCCATCGGCTGTCCCATCAAGGGGGATTTGAAATACGGGGCTCGACGTTCCAATGAGGACGGTTCCATCTCGCTGCATGCCCGCCGCATCGCGTTCGAACATCCCGTGGCGCACGTGCCTGTGGATGTGCTGGCGGAACCATTCAACCCGCTTTTCCGGAAGATTTTGAAAGGATAGCCGCTTGGGCCGGATTTTTTTGTAAATTTGCAAACCCAAAAAGAAAATAATCGGATATGGAATACAACTATTTAAAAATCAAAAATGAAAATGCTATTTGCACGCTGACCATCTCGGCACCCAAGTCGCTGAACGCACTCAATTCTACCATCCTGAAAGAGTTGGACGATTTCGTGTCCAACATCCCCGCTGACGTGCGGGTGCTCATCATCACCGGTGACGGGGAGAAGTCTTTCGTGGCAGGTGCCGACATCTCGGAGATGTGCAACCTGAACCGCGAAGAGGGATACACGTTCGGACACTTAGGTGCACTGGTCTTCCGCAAGATCGAGACGCTGCCCATTCCCGTCATTGCCGCTGTGAACGGTTTCGCCCTCGGCGGCGGCTGCGAGTTGGCCATGGCCTGCGACATCCGCATCGCCTCCAACAAGGCCAAATTCGGACAGCCGGAGGTGGGATTGGGCATCATACCCGGATTCTCCGGCACCTACCGTCTCGCCAAGCTGGTGGGCATGGGCTATGCCAAGGAGATGATTTATACCGGCAAGGCCATCCGCGCCGACGAAGCCCTGCGCATCGGACTGGTGAACGCCGTCTATGAGCCGGAGCAGTTGATGGCGGAAGCCGAAGCATTAGCCATCCGGATTATTGCCAACGCCCCCATCGCCGTGCGTATCGCCAAGGAAAGCATCGACGCCGAATACGACCTCGCTGCCGATGATGCCATCCTTTATGAGAACAACGCCTTCGGTCGCTGCTTTGAAACGCAGGACCAGAAAGAGGGCATGAATGCCTTTTTAAATAAGAGGAAACCGGAGTTTAAGAACAATTAACAATTTTATAGTTACAATAAATTCTTTTATTATGAAAATTTGTGTTATCGGAACAGGTACGATGGCCAAGGGCATTGTGAAGGCTTTCGCCGCCAAGATGCCGGTGGTCATGAAAAGTAGAACCCAGGCCAGCCTGGACAAGGCTATGGCTTCTTTTGCAAAAGGTTACGGCAAACTCGTGGAGAAGGGAAAACTCACACAAGAAGCCGTGGACGCCATCTTGAAAAACATCACCACGACGACGGATTACGCCACTTTTGCCGATGCCGACCTCGTGATTGAGGCAGCTGTGGAAGACATGCAGCTGAAGAAGGATGTGTTCACCGAGTTAGACAAAATCTGCAAGCCGGAGACCATCTTCGCCACCAACTCCTCATCGCTTTCCATCACGGAAATCGCCGCCTGCACCAGCCGTCCCACCCAATTCATCGGGATGCACTTCTTCAATCCCGCCGACCGTATGGCGTTGGTGGAGGTCATCAAAGGGCAAGTCACGTCCGAAGAGGTTTGCAAGTGCATCGTGGAGTTGGCATCTTCCATCGGCAAAACGCCGGTGCTGGTGAACGAGGCTCCCGGTTTCGTGGTCAACAGGATTCTCATCCCGATGATTAACGAGGCGGTGGGCATCCTCGCCGACGGCATCGCCAGTGCGGAGGACATCGACAAGTGCATGATGTTAGGCGCCAACCACCCGATGGGTCCGCTTGCCCTGGCCGACCTGATCGGCAACGATGTGAACCTCGCCATTATGGAGGTCTTGTACAACGAGTTCGGCGATCCCAAGTACCGTCCGCACCCGCTGTTGCGCAAGATGGTACGTGCTGGTCTGCTTGGCCGCAAGACCGGTCGCGGATTCTACACCTACGAATAGGCGTACATTCCCACCATACACTCTTTTTGTGTAAACGCGCGCCCCGCCAGGTTGATAATCCGGCGGGGCGCGATGTTTTTTTGAATATGCTCAAAATCCTTTAGTCGCGAAGGCAACGGACAGAAAGGCCGAGCTCCTTGGCGGGTGGCACCAAAAGCGAGTACTGCTTCCACGCGAAGGCCATATTGCACTGGAATTCCTTCCGGATCAAGTCTTGCGAGAATTCGGTCCCAAACAGGTAGGGGTTCTCATGCATATAATCCTTCAGCAACCCATTGCTTAACAACTGGTATGAGTCACACTTACCGCACTCCTGCCAATCATCGTCAAGCTTCAAGCCGTTTACGTAAACGGTCTCGGGAATATCCGACAATATCGGCTCCTGTCCGGGCACCATCAAAACCAAGCGCATCGTTGGCACCGTGCTGGAAACATAATACAAGGAACTTATATCATAAAAAGTGGGCAGTCTATAATACCAAAACCGCTGGATAGTCACACTGGTGTGCGCCTTTATGTTGGGATGCTGCAAATATACAAGACCTGATTGCAAAGGAATCCGACAATCTCTATCATCCAGTCTGTCAATCTTTCGCCAGCCATACGGAGAATCATAATAGAGCAAGCCTATTGTAGCCGTTTCCGCATAAAGATTTACCGCTGAATCCCCATCATTTACAAGCTCAACATCTATTGCGAGTCCGACATCGGAAAGGACCAAAGCATCAAAAGGAAGAGAGGTCATCGCCGGAGTTGTCAAATTGTTTGTTATATTATTAACCCTTAATGTTTTGAACTTCACCGACAGTTGTGCCGCACACCATTGCGGAGCCATCAGAAGGGCCGTAAGCAGGAAGAGGGGAACAAACTTTCTCATCACACAAGGATTAGGGATGCAAAAATACTTTTTTTTCAAATAGGGAATTCCTTTTTTGGCCTCCCCTGACGCCGCCTTCGTGGTTTGCATATCATGGTATCACTATTTTTCCTACTTTTGCCCACGCATCATTAACAACACTTTTGAAATTGAATTTATAAACTGATTCACCAATGAGAATAATTGAAAAGAGTAAAAACAAAGATGAGATCATTAAGCTCTTAAAGTCATCATGATGAATTCCGACGAGCAACCCACATTTCCCCAACTGCAGGCATTTGCTGACACGATGTCGGGCAATGTGCACGTTTCCGTTTCTGAACGGGACGGCACCATAACATTTGCCGCGCCGCGAGGCAATGTGATTCGCAAAACAATCATCATTTTCCTTTTAGGCATACTGGGGGCGTGGTGGGGAATTGCCAACTCCAACATCGAAGTCGTCATAGTTTCGATTGGCGTTGCCACTGCGTATGGACTTCTATCGGAACCCTCCTATTCTGTGATGATTAGCAGACAAGGATGTAAGGTGTTAACAGGGTTGTTGGGCATCCAACGTGCCTCATACGACTGGAAAGATTACAAAGGGCCATTGGTTTATATGAGATCTTTAAATGGACGGGAGCCCTCGCCCAAGGAATTTTGCCTGAAGTTTTCTCATAAAAATCGGCAGCAAGAGGTGCGCCTCTCGGATCTGACATGGGGAAAAACCAACAATTCCCGCGAAACCCTGCAGAAGATGTCGGAATTTTGGGAAATGACAGAGCGTTTGTTTGATCTGGAGCCATTTGAAACAGAATTTCAGATAACCGGTCGCAATGCTATCTTCGGAGGATGAAGCAGATTCAATTCACTGACCACTGATCACTGACCACTCACCCTCTCCAGCACCTTCACAATATCCTCCTCGCTGAACGTCATCGGGGCGGAGAGGCACTTCCAGACTCAATGTACAAGCACGTTCCGCAATTCTTCATAGGTCTTCACGACACCATAGGTCACTGTGCTCTCGGAAATGGTGGCGAAGTGACGACGGGCGCACTCTATCTTGATATTCTCAGTTTCTCGATAGTCAAGCAATTTGTCCATGTCATAACCTTTGGTTTCTGCCACGAAATAAATGTGCTTGATGTCGTTGCCTTCCTTGAATACAATCGCCCAATCGGGGTTATAATGGCCAGCTGGGGTGTTGATATAGAATCCGCCGGGCAATTTCGTATAAACAGCCACTTCGTTTTGGGTTTCCAGTTCCTTGGCAAAGTCCATTTCTATACCTTTCGAATCCACTACAACAAGGTCATAGAGTGACTTTTCCGATTCCATTGCATTGACACCCAAACGGCCTTTGAGTTCTGAAGCGCTGAATATGTCGGATTCAAACTTCTTGTCGAGCTTATGATATGCCACGTGCTCAATCACGGCGATGGCTTTGCACTCATTGATGATGTTGCCCGCCTTGATGATAAACTCCTCCGGATTGGCTTTGAACTGCATAAAAGTTTTAGGACTGATCTTTTGCAGGATGGATACAATGGCCTTTCTTGTCAATCCCGTGTCTTCCACCAATTTGCCAATCAGGTCGTATTTCACCTTCTCACCGACCAATTCGTGGATGGAGGTTGTTTCGGCTTTCGTCTGTTTCATGGCGGTGCCGGCTGTCAGCTGGTCTTTGCTCTTGATGCTTTCCAGCGTGCCCGACACCACTTGGATGTTGATATTGGTGACCTGCAAATGGTTGTCAAGCTTAGCGACTGCGTGGTCTATGAGATCATCCGTCTTGAAATCCACGGTATAGTAGGTTTTGTGGTTGATTTTGTTCCACAACGCCTGGAATTCCTTTCTCTCGAATCTCTTCGAGTCGAATTTCGCTTCACGCATACGTCTTGCATCCTCGGGACGGACGGCATCCGGATTGAACACGGCGTCAAGACGATTGATAATATCCGTTTTGTATTCATTGTACTCCTCCCCAAAGTCAAGTACACCCTGCTGCTTGTCATCGTGATATTTCTGAGTGAGTTGCCCCTGCCGATTCACATAACCATTTCCAACGAGCGCAGTGAAGAGGAAGCTTGCCCCGAGATCGTCAATCTGTTTTTTCTCACCCTGAGCATTGGTGACGGTCATACCGGCGAAAAGGGTCGGCTGCACTTTGATGGGTCTGTCGCCTACGGCATCCGCGATTTCCGTCTGCAGTTTGGCCGCGAAGGAGTTGTAGGACTCGCTGGCAATGACGGTCAGCTCGTTCACCTCGAAGACACGGCCATGCAGCACGTTCTCGTCCTGCCGCTCGCCCTGGTCGTTCACGCAGAGGCGCATACCGCGTCCCACCTCCTGCCGTTTTTTGGTCATGTTGTCGCTGTCTTTCAGCGTGCAGATCTGGAAGACATTGGGATTGTCCCAGCCTTCCTTCAAGGCGGAATGGGAGAAGATGAAGCGGGTGGGCTCGCTGAACGAAAGCAGACGTTCCTTGTCCTTCATAATCAGATCGTATGCGGAAACGTCATTACTGCTTTCATTCTTTATTTCCGTAGCAGATGGCTGCACATAGTGACCTTTCTTGTCGCGGGAGAAGTAGCCGTTGTGGACTTCCGGCGCGCTGAACTTTTTCAGATATTCCAAGTATTTTGGGTCATCGGCTAAATCCAGCTGCAGTTGTCCCACGATGTTGGCATATTCCTCCTCGAAGATTTCGGCGTATGTGCCGTTCTTCGTGCCGCCTCCGGGTTCGTAGATGCGGTAGTTATCGACGTGGTCAATGAAGAACAGCGAAAGGCATTTGATGCCCATGGTGAAGAGCTTGCGCTCTTTATGGATATGGGAGAGGATGGTCTCGCGTATCTGATGGCGGCGCACATAGATGTCGTTCACCTTTCCCACCATCTCGCCTTCACCCAGCACCAAGCCGTTCAAAAGGCGCACGGTGCGGTTAAAGCCGTCAATGCTTTCGACGCGATAGCCGTGGGCGTACTCTTGCAGCTGCCCCGACTGCTGAAAAATGTCGAAACCATCCGAGACCGTCTGAATCACAGGTTTGACAGTGCTGGCCATCCGCTTGTCAAAGCCTATCCGGGCCATGGGGTTGCCTTTTGAGAGTTCTATGCTTTCAAGATACACGTAGCCGTTTGTGGCCGTGGTGCCTTTCTGTTCAATACCTTTCACCGAAATCTTCTTCACCAATTTCTTGTTGTAGGCATCCATGGCATCCAAGCGATAGACCATGTTTACGATGTCATCCGCTCTGTGGGTGGCACTATACAACAGCGTAAAGAGCGGATGGAACTCCTGCAGACGGTTACGGGTGGCGTTTTTCTTGTCTGCGCCCAAAACGGACTGAGGCTCGTCTATGATAAGGATGGGATTGGTGGCCGCTATCACATCAATGGGCTTACGAGAACGGAAAGCATCCAGCTTCATATAGATACGGCGGGCGTCTTCGCCACGGGCGGCGAAAGCCTGCGTGTTGATGATCATGACGTGCATGTTGCTGTCGCTGGCGAATTGGTCAATCTTCGTCAGCTGCTTGCTGTCGTAGATGAACGACTGAATACGCTTGCCATATTCAGCGGCAAAGTGTTCGCTCATGATTTCAAAGGAGCG
>JAEEQE010000052.1 GCA_016285145.1 Bacteroidales bacterium
TGTCGAAGTTCTCGTCAGAATAGGTCTCGCGCATGCAGATGTCCGCCTCGACGGTGTCTCTGGGTATATTGCAGGGGTCGGCGGGAAAGGAGAAGAAGTTGTCGGTGGTGTCGCACTCCTCCTGCTGGCCGCCGGTCTGGGCCACTCCCGTGCCGTTGTCGTTGACCGCCACCACGATGGACTCCAACCCGGGGAAAGCATTCAGGTCCTCAACGGAGAACTGAGCCGTGATGGTCATGCAGTTGCCCACCGTCAGTGGGTCGTTGATGGTTTCTGTCCGAATGATTGGTCCTTGATAATTGTTGGAATAATAGGTTATGAGGAAAGGATTGTTCAAGGTTTGTCCTCCGTCATTACAGAATGTGAAGGAATAGGTGAACAAGCCGTTTTCGTATGTCATACTTGTGTCCGTGGTGGCTGAGACATTTAAGAGGCGCATAAACGGCCGTCCATACTGGTCGAGTGTGGTGGCTTGCTGCAGGAAGTTGTTGAACGGGCGGCGCACCACACCGTTTGGGTCAGTGAAAGTCGTGGCTGGGTTGAAGTTGTTCGCCGGAATCGTCAGGTCGTTGTTGACATTGACCACATTGTATGCATGCTGGTTCCAGACATACCGAGCCGGAGCCCACACGGCGTTTGCCGGACTATGGAAAACGATCAACTTGGCGTGTTTGTCCTGATTACTTTCGTAAGTGTTGGAGGAGACGACAATTTCCGCATGCCCGTCGCGATCCAAATCTACGATAGCGGGGTAGTCCACGGCGGTGGGCGCCAGGCAGGTGAACGTGGAAATGTTGTCTCCCGTAGTCCCGTCGATGATGCGCAAGTCTGACTGGTCGCGATAGACTATCTCCACGGAACCGTCCTGATTGAAGTCGAAGGCAGTCATGGTGGTCGCTCCGGAAAGGTCGCTGGTGCTTCTCAGCCACATCTGTTGAAGACTCTGTGTCGATGGAACATATTGGTAGGCAGTGACATTTGCAATGTAGGTGAAAAGGATTTCAGGATATCCGTCGTTGTTTACGTCGGTCAGCAAAGCGCGGGAGCCGGGTGCGGAGGAACTGTACGGGCATGTGGCAATCAATTCGGGAGTGCTGGCCGTCCCGCTGTAGGGCTTCCAGGCGTACATGCAGCCGTCCCGCACCACCACCACGTCCATGAAACCGTCTAAGTCAATGTCTGCCACGGAAGTCAGACCGTCTCCTGTCCCGCTTGCGGAGATGGTTTTCCAGAGGGTGACGCTGTTTCCGGCCGTTCCCGTGCTGTTGGTGATGTTCAGTTTATAGACCTTGTTGCCGCCGGCCAGCTCCAGGATGCCGTCGTTGTCAAAGTCGGCGAATGCGGGCATAAGAGCCTTGCCCCCATTTTGACCATAAAGTACGGAAAATCCAAAGGTTTCGGGCAGCGACACCAGCAAGGCTCCTGACACGGCGTTGAAAATTTTGTCTTTGGACCAGACTTCGGGAATGCTGTCGCCATTTATATCCGCAATGAGGATGTTCGGTGACCTCTCATCCGCTTCTGAAACGCTCACTGTCCATTTAATCGACCCATCAGGGTGGTAACAACATAGGAATCCGTCTATGTGTTGGATGAATATTTCGGCGAAGCCATCCCTGTCCACATCGGCCACAGACAGGGGGTATCCGCCGTAAACGTACATCGGTGAAGTGTTGAAGGAGGTCTTGAGCTGCAGATCGTGCCCATAAATCACAATGGAGGAAGACCGCCATGGCGCATCGTTGTATCCGACTGTGACAAGATCAGTAAGCCCATCGTTGTCGATGTCTCCGATAAAAGGCTGGGCGTACATGTGGGAGAGCAACGGACTGCTGCTGCCTTCAACGATTCCCCATTGCTGCTCCAACGGCTCCGCAACACAGTCGGCCTCCACGATGTTGTCAGGAAGGGTAACTTGTGCTTCAGCAACTGCCCATACGCAAAACAGCCATATCATCAACCTTTTTTTCATATTATGTTTGTTGATTTAATACTACTGCAAAAGTACTATTTTTGTTCAAAAAAATATAAAATCACCGCACCACCGTCACGCTCGTGTTCATCCGTTGATACTTTTTCGCACTAATCGCACACCTGAACTCTATCGCACAAAAATATACGCCGTCTGAAACGCCCGAAGCATCCCATTTCAGTGCCTCCTTGCTCTCCTGACGGTAAACCCGCTTGCCCCAACGATCGAAAATCTCCATTTCCATGCTGACGAACTCGCCCTCCAATTGTGGCTCGAAAACATCATTTATCCCGTCGCCGTTTGGGGTGATGACATTGGGCACGGTCATCTGGCACGGCCGACCGTCAATGTTGGCGAAATTGTCCGCTGTGTCACACTCGGCCTGCAACCCGCCATACTGTGCCGTACCTTCCCCGTTGTCGTTGACAGCAATGCGAAGCGGATAGGGATTTTCAAAGTGTTTTATCATTTCCTGACTTATTGACAATGTGATATTCGCGCACTCATCAGGAGCCAAACCCTGCTCCATTTGTTCCGTATGCACCAGCTCGCCCGAAACAGTGTAAACTGACACATACATCGGCGGTAAAAGAGCCATTTCTCCAGTGTTGCAGATTTCCATTTCCACAGAAATCAAATCAACTCCAAACTCCACAGATGGCTCGCCCGTTATAGATAGGTTTGCCAACGGCAGAAATGGCTTCCCATATTGGTCCAGCGTGGTGGCTTGCTGCAGGAAGTTGTTGAAGGGGCGGCGCACCACACCACCGGGATCAGTGAAAGATGTGGCGTTGTTGAAAAGCGGCATAGGCACCGTGAGATCCTTGTTGATATTCGTCACATTGTACATGTACTGGTTCCACACCGGTCGCGCAGGGGCCCAGGAATGGACACCCCCGATAACCAACAGCTGTCCACCGATCCAACCGAGACCGCTACTCACTCTGCCACAGGTTACGATTTCCGCCGCTCCGTCGCCATTTACATCCGCCACCACGGGATACTCCTTCCAAGTACCGGCTGACATACTTAACGAATACAGATTGTAACACGATATCGTGTCGTTCCCTGTCACATGGCTCTTCCCGCTACCGTTAATAATACGCAACCTATCCTGATCACGATACACGATCTCCATAATACCGTCTTGGTTGAAATCAAACAACGTCATGGAGGTCTGCCCCGACTCGTCAGCATGCGTGGCTTGCCACTTGGTTTGAAGTCCAGAAGTTGGATTAAAACTCAAGGCATTGATGCGGGATATGCTGACGGGGGTCTGGTAGTCAATATATATATAGTCAAGGAATCCATCCCCATCAATGTCACCCACTAAAGGAAAGCTGACGGTTTTGCAATACTTGGAATGGGTGAACAGCAATTGCTCTGAAACTGGATCATAGGCATAAATGTATGATGAGTCCGTAGTGGAGTTGGGGGTTCCGTCAATCACCACTAATACATCCAATTGTCCGTCCATGTTGAAATCCGCCACGGCAACATTGCCGTCTTGCGGAATATGCGCGGGAATGTTGACAGTCTTGATTATGTTCACGCTGTTCAAGGACATATCTGTACGACTAACGATATTCACCTGATAGATGGTGTTCCCGCAGATTAATTCAGGAATAGGGTCTCCCATTATATCTGCAGCAAAAGACATCGCACAATTCCCTTTTTCTGAGGAAGAACTTCTCCAACATCGTCCTTTATTGCCATTGGCGGGACCGGCACATAGACGCTTGAGCGTGGCCGCGTCATAAATCGCATTTCCGATATAGACCTCCGGCCAGCCGTCGTAGTTGAAATCCGTCACGGAAACAACCCCTTCGCAAGGTGTGTTCACATCGGAGGTGGCGAGCAGGTTCCCATGGATGTCGTAGGAACGGAGCTTGTTGTCGTAACAGTGCAGGATGATGGCGCCCTGCATACCGCCGTTACCGTCAGGATAGCGTACAATGGCCACCGGCCCGGCATAGCCCGCGTAAATTCGTTGGGAGACGTTGATGGTGCCAATCTGCTGCAAATCCGAACCCCGATAGATGCCCACCTGACTGGTGTAATGGTCGTTGGTCACGGCCTTGCCCGCCACTATCTCCACCATGCCGTCGCCGTCGATGTCTCCCACTATGGGCACGTAATAGCAGTGGATGTCGTTGACCGAGTGCAGGACCTGCGCGTCCCATGGCTGCGCTAACACATCGGTCGTGCAATCTGCCTCTTCCATGTTGTCGGGCAAGGTGTTGCCACTGACTATCTGAATGGTGACCATATTGTCGGTGGTGTCGCATTCCATCTGAAGACCTCCGTTCTGCGCTATGCCTTGCTGATTGGCATTTACCACCAAAACGATAGAATCTACTTCAGGATACGCACTGTGGACGCTCAAGAAATCTTCTGTGAACGTCATCGTGCATGTGACACAATCCCCGGGCTCAACTACGTTATTGTAAACTGACATCCCAAGATATGCTCCACCATACTCTTCCGCATAAAAAGAACAGGGTATGGGAGGGAACAGGGTCCGTCCTCCTGTGTTGCACAATTGATACGTCAATGTATAAACACTATCTTCGTAGGTGATGTATCCCGGGACAGCCGTGGCATTGGCCAACGGCAGGAATGGTCGTCCGTACTGGTCCAACGTGGTGGCTTGCTGCAGAAAATTGTTGAACGGACGGCGCACCACGCCGTCGGGGTCAGTGAAAGGCGTGGCAGGGTTGAAGTTGTTCGCCGGAATCGTCAGATCGTTGTTGACGTTGACCACATTGTATGCATGCTGGTTCCAGACATAGCGCGCTGGTGCCCACACGGTGTTTGCCGGACTATGGAAGACGATCAGCTTGGCGTGTTTATCGTGGTTGAGGTCGTAGGTGCTGGACGAGGCGACAATGTCCGCTTGACCGTCCCGATCCAAGTCCACGATAGCCGGGTATTCAGAGGCTGTGGGGGCCACACAGGCGAATGAAGACTTGTTGTTTCCCGTGACACCATCAATGATGCGCATGTCCGATTGGTCCCGGTAAACGATTTCCACGGAACCGTCCTGATTGAAGTCAAAGGCAGTCATGGTGGTAGCTCCGGAAAGGTCGCTGGTGCTCTTCAGCCACATCTGTTGCAGGCTTTGTGTTGTCGGAACATACTTGTAGGCAGTGACATTTGCGGCGTAGGTGAAAAGGATTTCAGGGTAACCGTCGTTGTCCACGTCGGTCAACAGGGCGCGGGAACCGGCAGTGGTCGAGCTGTAGGGACAGGAGGCGATCAGCTCTGAACTGCTACCTGCGCCACTGTAAGGCTTCCATGCATACATGCAGCCGTTGCGCACAACCACGACATCAAGGTATCCGTCGAGGTCGATGTCCGCCACGGAGGTCAGGCCGTCGCCGATTCCGTTGGCGGTGATGGACTTCCAAAGGGTGACGCTGTTGCCCGCTGTGCCGCTGCTGTTGGTGATGTTCAGTTTATAGACTTTGTTGCCGCCAGCAAACTCCAGAATGCCGTCGTTGTCGAAGTCGGCAAAAACCGGCATGATAGCGTTTCCGCCGGAGCCCACATAAAGAAGAGAGTATCCTATGATTTCCGGTATGGTCGCCAACTCCACGCCGGAGACCGCGTTAAAGATTTTCCGCATAGACCAGATTTCCGGAATACTGTCACCGTTCACGTCCGCCAACATCAAGCTGGGCGATTGGTCCTGCGTGGCTGTCAGCGGCACGTTCGAGGTCCAAAGCAAGGATCCGTCGGGGTGGTAGCATCGGAGAAAACCATCGGTGTTCTGAACGAATATTTCGGCAAGTCCGTCCCGGTCCACATCGGCGACAGCCACGGGATAGCCGCCGTAAACGTACATCTGGTCAGTGTTGATAGTGTATTTGAGTTGAAGATTCTGTCCATAAACGATGATGGAGGAGGATCGTCCGGGGGAGTCATAGTATCCGACAGTGACAATCTCGGACTGTCCGTCGTTGTCGATGTCACCGATAAAGGGCTGGGCGTACATGTGGGAAAGCGACGGACTGCTGTTCCCCTGAACAATCCCCCATTGCTGCTCCAATGGTTCCGCGACACAATCCGTTGTCACTATGTTGTCAGGCAGGTTGGTTTGTGCTGTTAACCGGGCACAAATTCCTATCAAACAGGCAAATATCTTCAAAATCTGATTTCTTTTCATAATGAAGAAATTACAACACCGTGATTGTGCCTTTGGTGGTGAACATCTTCCCGTACGAGTTCGAATAGTGAATCACATACTGATACACATTGTCATAGAATGTTTTCCCTTTGTATTCCCCATTCCACTGGAAGCCTTTGTCCGTGGAGTAAAACACCATCTCGCCCCAACGGTTGAAAATCACGATTTCAAAATCCGCTATCTGGTTTTGTATTTTCTCAGGAAGTGAAAAAACATCGTTCAAGCCGTCGGACTTGGACGGAGTGATGGCATTTGGCAGATACAATGTGATGTCTGCTGTGGAAACTACGATGGTGACATGGATGACGCTGTCGCAACCATAAACAGTTTGGTAAGCGATGGAGGTGTCGATGCGATCCCCGCTTTCCAACAAACTCTCGTTCAGGAATATTCCGTGGTTGTCGTATGCCGTCCCTTCGGGGATGGTTTCCGTGAAGTGAAGGTCATACTCGGGATGCACCCGCAGCTTCAGCACAATCACACTGTCGCAGTTCCCCACCTGATACACTTTTCTGTGATAAAATGTGCCTGCCGTCTGTGTTTCGGCAGGAGAGATGTCAAAATTCTCGTCGGAATAGCTTTCGCGCACGCAGATGTCTGCCGTGACCGTGTCTTTGGGAATATTGCACGGACTGGCCGGGAAGTAGAAGAAATTGTCAGTGGTGTCGCATTCCTCCTGCTGCCCGCCGGTCTGCGCCACCCCCGTGCCGTTGTCGTTGACCGCCACCACAATGGTCTCCAAATCGGGGAAAGCGAGCAACTCCGCATCCGAAAATTGTGTCGTGATAGTCAGACAGTTATTCACCATCAACGAAGCATAAATATCTTCTGTGCGGATGACCGAACCGAGATAAGAATCCGCATAATAGGTGATGCTGAAAGGTTCGTTCAATGGTTGTCCGCCGTCATTACAGAATGTGAAAGAATAGGTGAACATGCCGTTTGCATACGTCATACTCGTGTCTGTCGTGGCCGAAACATTCAGCATTCTCGAGAACGGCCGCCCATACTGGTCAAGCGTGGTGGCCTGCTGCAAGAAGTTGTTGAACGGGCGACGGATCACGCCCTGCGGGTCAGTGAAAGATGTGGCATTGTCGAAAAGCGGTACCGGCACCGTGAGATCCTTGTTGATATTCGTCACGTTGTACATGTACTGGTTCCAGACGGGCCGCGCGGGTGCCCAAGGGTGTATGCCTCCGATGACCCACAGCTGGCCGCCGACCCATCCGAGACCGCTGCCCGACTTGCCGCATACCACAATCTCTGCCGCACCGTCACCATTGACGTCCGCCACCACCGGATATTCCTTCCACGTGCCGGCAGACATGCTTTTGGTGTACAAATTGTAGAAAGGTATCGTGTCGTTGCCCGTTTTATGGCTTTTGCCGCTTCCGTTGATGATCCGCAGGTTTTCCTGGTCGCGATAGACGATTTCCATGATGCCATCCTGGTTGAAGTCGAATAACGTCATGGAAGTCTGTCCGGACTGGTCTCCGTGCGTGGCTTGCCATTTGGTATGCAAACCCATTGTCGGACTGTAGGTTATGGCGGTGATGCGGGAATTGCTGACTTGAGTTTGATAGTCTATATAAACCATGTCCAGATCAGTGTCGCCGTCAATGTCACCCACCAACGGAAAACCAATGGTTCTGGCATAATGGCTATGGATAAAGAAAATATTCTCCGTCACAGGATTATATGCATAGATATGGGCAGTGTCGTAGATGTTACTGCCCGATCCGTCAATGATCACCAGTACGTCCAATTGCCCGTTTTTGTCAAAATCCGCCAGCGCCACATTGCCGTCTTGTGGGATGTGGGACGGGATGGCGACCGTTTTCAGTTCGGTGACACTGTTGAGCGAAGGGTTTGTACGGCTGACGATATTGACGTTGTAGATGGTGTTGCCGCAGATAAGTTCAGGGATGCTGTCACCAAGCACATTGGCGGCAAATGGCATGGCACAGCGACCGGTCTCCGTGACATCGTTTCTCCAAGAACGTCCCATGTTGCCGTTGGATGGGCCGGCACAAAGCCGCTTGAGCGTAGCCGCGTCATAAATCGCATTTCCGATATAGACCTCCGGCCAGCCGTCGTAGTTGAAATCCGTAATGGAAACCACCCCTTCACAAGGCGTGTTCACATCGGAGGTGGCCAGCAGGTTCCCCTGAATGTCGTAGGAACGGAGCTTGTTGTCGTAACAGTGCAGGATGATGGCGCCTTGCATACCGCCGTTGCCGTCAGGATAGCGCACAATGGCCACCGGTCCGGCAAAGCCCGCGTAAATCCGTTGGGAGACGTTGATGGTGCCAATCTGCTGTAAATCAGTACCTCGATAGATGCCCACCTGACTGGTGTAATGGTCGTTGGTGAGCACTTTCCCCGCCACAATCTCCACAATGCCGTCCCCGTCAATGTCACCCACAATCGGCACATAATAGCAATGGATGTCGTTTACAAAATGCAGCACCTGCGCGTCCCACGGCTGCTCCACCGCATCAGTCGTGCAGTCGGCAGTCACCATGTTGTCGGGCAAGTTCTGCGACCGAACCGACAATATCCCAACTAACAATAGAAGTATAATATGTATTCGAAGCCACATCTTCTCTTTACTTTTTATCAAATACCAATTGATATAACGATGTCCTATGAAACATAGTATATGACGAACAAAACATAGAAAATGTTACATCATCTTTTATGTTTTTATCGTCTCATCGCTTCATCGTCTCATCGCCTAAAAAAAACCCACCTTTGCACACACTTCCGTGATAAGAAGCTTGAGCAAAGATGGGCGAAATAACAATACGAATTAAGCCCTACTTCCCGATAATCGCGGCCAATTCATCCACGCCCTTCGGCAAGTGCGAACCTAATACACGATGACCGGTTTCAGCTCGCGGGCCATGCGCAACGACGCCCATCCGAAGATGTTGCTCGGACGCACGGTGTCGTCATAGCCGACGTAGATCTGTCCCAAGCCTTCCATATCGTGGACATCCAGACCGATTTGGTGACCCAAGCCGTGCACCATGAACAGGACGTGTGCGCCCAACTCCACGGCCTCCTTTACATCGCCTTTCATCAGACCTAAGTCTTTGAGTCCCTGGGCGATAACCTCGCAGGAAAGACGGTGCAGCTCTTTATTGTACATACCCGAGTGCGCCGCGTCGATGGCATCCGGGTTGGCCTTCAGGATCTGGTTGTCGCCACGATATTGCGGGGTGAAGTGTACCTTGCGGCCTTGTGCCTGGGCTTGCTGGATGAACTCGGCGAGCTGCGCAAACGGACGGGTCTCCGTCACGCCCACCTTCTCAGCCAAAGAGGCAATCGTCGGTTGGTCGCCCATCCAGATGATGTCGTCGATGGTGAAGTCATTGCCGAAAATGATTGACTGGTGCGCGTCAAAGATACAATTATTTCCCACACGCTAACCGCACTCTTCGGACAGCATTCAGTCTGCTGAACATCTTATTTCTGATGATACACAAAGATTTACTATAATCCCTCCGACTACCAAACTTATAAAATATGGCAAATTGGGTGAGCTAACCGAAAATATTCGTACTTTTGCACTGTCGAATGAACTCCAACTTTATACGTTAAAAATGCAATATTGCTACGATATTTGGAATCGTGTTGGCAACGTGACCGACCTCATCGGGGATGTGGTGACGTATAGCCAAAACAAAGGCGGAAATCCGATGAATGTGGCTGACAAGAAAAACAAGATTCCATATAATATTTTAACAGCATAAATATTTTCGCATGAAAAGAATTACCTCAACAACCATTATCTCTTTGATTTTCATGGTTTTGTTGGTTTCCTGCAAAACCAAGTTCAACCATCCTGACAAGCAGATTTTCCATTATAACGAGTCTTCCGGCATCTTGTCGCTGGATCCGGCATATTCGTCCGGACAGTCCACAATATGGCCTTGTAACCAGCTATATAACGGCTTGGTAGATATGGACGAGAATCTGCAGGTGGTACCGGCCATCGCGAAGAGCTGGACGATTTCCGATGACGGGAAAACCTACACGTTCATCCTGCGCGATGACGTGCAGTTCCATCAAACGGAGTTCTTCCCTTTTAACAAGCCGCGATATGTCACCGCATCCGATTTCGTCTATAGTCTTGGGCGCATTCTTGATCCCGAAGTGGCCTCGCCGGGGGCATGGATTTTCCAAAAGGTGAAGCGTGACAAGGACGGTAAGCCCGCATTCAAAGCGTTGAATGATACGGTGTTCCAGATTGAACTCTCCGAACCGTTCCCGCCGTTTTTGGGGATTCTGACAATGAAATATTGTTCCGTGGTGCCGCACGAGGTGGTGGAACGTTACGGAAAAGACTACCGTAAATACCCCGTCGGCACGGGACCGTTCCAAATGCAGCTGTGGGAGGAGGGAGTGAAGCTCGTCATGCGCAAGAACCCCCATTATTTCGAGACGGACTCCGCAGGCAACCGTCTGCCCTACATCGACGCGGTCGCGGTTTCCTTCATTGTCGATAAACAGTCTGTGTTCATGGAATTTATGAAAGGAACCCTCGACTTTATGTCAGGTGTGGATCCGAGCTACAAGGATGCCTTGCTGACGAAAGACGGTCGGTTGAATCCGGAATACGCGGACAAAATCACGCTGATTACGGGACCGTATCTGAACACAGAGTATCTGGGATTCAACTTGAAACCTACTGGGAAGCCTAATCCTTTGTTGGACAAGCGGGTTCGTCAGGCCATCAATTACGGTTTCGACCGGGACAAGATGATGAAGTATCTGCGAAACAATATGGGGTATGCCGGAGTTGGCGGGTTTGTTCCGCGAGGGATGCCGTCGTACGGGCCTGAGCACACGGGCGGTTACGATTACAATCCGCAGAAAGCGTTGAAGCTATTGGCGGAGGCTGGCTATCCCAATGGCAAGGGGTTGCCGGAAATCACGCTCACCGTGTCGGCGCAGTATGCGGATCTGTGCCAGTACATCCAGCACGAGCTGGAGCAGTTGGGTATCACGTTGAAGCTGGATATCGCGCAACCCGCGCAGCAACGCCAGATGATGCGGGCTTACCAGCTGCCGTTTTTCCGTGGTTCGTGGATTTGCGACTACCCTGACGCCGAAAACCAGATGTCGCTCTTCTATTCCAAAAACCTGCAGCCAGTGGGCTCCAACTACACCCATTACGTGAACCCTGCGTTCGACAAATTGTATGAGAAATCCCAGCTT
>JAEEQE010000071.1 GCA_016285145.1 Bacteroidales bacterium
ACGACACCGTCTTCATCGGCGGTCCTGTGTGGTGGGGCACCTACCCGCAGGTGATGTTCACCCTGTTCAAGGACATCAACCTCGACGGCAAGACCGTCATCCCCTTCACCACCCACGAAGGCAGCGGCCTGGCCAGTTGCGCCAGCGACGTGCGCAAGGCCTTCCCGAAGGCCAAGGTCACGGGCGAGTTCAGCATTTATGGTCATGAGGTGCGCAGCGGCAAGGCGAAAGTGGAGCGGTGGCTGAAAACTTCGTGTCAGTAGTGAGCCTTCGCTGTTGGTTAGCCTTCGGCTGTTAACATTAATTAATTAATCAACACGAAGTCATCAGCCTTTTGTTTCATTCAAGAAAAGTTGTATTTTTGCATTGTCTTTTGAATAAAACTAATATGAAAGCACTTCTTATCAACGGCAGTCCCAACGCGAAGGGCTGCACCTTCACCGCCCTGAGCATCGTGGCAGAAGAGTTACAGAAAAACGGCGTGGAAGCCGAGATTGTCCACGTGGGCCACAAGAATATCCACGGCTGCATCGGCTGCGGAAAATGCTATGAAACAGGCAGGTGCGTCTTCGATGACATCGTGAACGAAGTCGCCCCGAAATTTGAGCAAGCCGACGCGCTGGTCATCGGTTCGCCGGTCTATTACGCGGGCATTGCCGGCACGATGAAATCCTTTCTCGACCGCCTCTTCTTCAGCACGCACTTCCGGAAGTGCATGAAAGTGGGCGCCGCCGTCTGTTCGGCCCGACGCGCCGGCACCACTGCCACCTTCGACCAGCTGAACAAGTACTTCACCATCAGCGAGATGCCTATCGCAAGCACCCGCTACTGGAACATGGTACACGGTCACTGTGCCGAGGACGTGATACAGGATGAGGAGGGCGTGCAGTGCATGCGCATCCTCGGCCGCAACATTGCCTTCCTCGTCAAGGCCATCGCTGCGGAGAAGGAGCGCAACGGTCTGCCCGAGGCGGAAGAAGCGGTATTCACGAATTTCATCCGGTAAAATGACGAACGACGTCCATCCCATCGCTCATCAGCGGGCACTTCGTTGACAATCCCGCCTCAGGTCGGGTGATGGAGAAATGCGGGTTCCAACCCATCGGGGAAACCTGCATCGACGAGACCCAGTATCAAGGCAAAGACAGACCCATCAGGGTGCTGAGGTTGGAGCTGAAATGACAATGTCGGACTGTGTTATAGCATATATTCACCACAGTTGGCATTAATGCGAATTGAACAATGGTATTGTAAACAAAAATCGTCAGTGCGGTGACTTTTGGGCACAGCGTGTAGGAAAGACAGTGCTGGTGCATTAAATACTGTGTAAATATTTGAGAATTTTTCTCAAATATACACATTGAATTGTTTTAATTTGTATATTTGCACTTCGGATAATGAAATCTTCAATTTAACATAAATAGTTATGCTACACGAATTTACAGTAGAAAACCATCGCTCGTTTTACGACAGGAGGACGCTGGAACTGCAATCCCGCAAATTGAGCGAAGAGGCCAAAGACAATGTGGCCCAGGAGTTGTCGTACGATGTTTTAAAGACCCTTGCCATTTACGGGGCCAACTCCAGCGGCAAGTCGAATTTGGTTGACGCCCTGCAAGTCATGATACTCTGCGTGCTTTCTTCTGTAAAGTTGAATCCCAACGACCCGCTCCCATATACCCCGTTCCTGCTTTTGAAAAACAACACCAAACCCACACTTTTCGAGGTCGTGTTTTTGAAAGACGGCTTTTGCTATCGGTATGGTTTTTCATACACACGGGCAGAAATTGTTGAAGAATGGCTGTTCCGCAAGACCACGAAACGTTCGAAGGAGCAGGTGCTTTTCATCCGGAACAGCGACGGCATTGCCTTTGAGGATGACAAATTTCCTGATGGGGTCGGTTTGGAATCCAAATTGAATGGGAACCGCCTGTTTCTCTCGCTTTGCGCACAATTGGGCGGCGAGATTTCCAGCCGTGTGATTTCGTGGTTCGAGAAAGATTTCCACGTGGTTTCCGGTTTGAACAATCAGGAATACAGACTGTTTTCCAAGATGCAATTCCATCAGCACAAGGAAACCAGCCAAA
>JAEEQE010000025.1 GCA_016285145.1 Bacteroidales bacterium
TGTGTGCGTGTCGTACTCTTAATCACGAAGACCCTGAAATGAAGAGATAACCCAATGAATTATTCTTCCAAACATGCAGAATTAGAGATATTCCAAGAGCGCATCACCTCGCAGATTGGTCGCGACAATTTCTCCACGCTGGCAACGCCCGTGACGGACATCGTCTCGGCCAACCGCAAAGTGCGCCACGCCGACAGCCTCGTGCTGGCGCTCAACCCTGCCATCACGGATACCACTGCGCAACTTTCCTACCTCAATGCCCTTACCAATCGTCAGAAAGACACTTGCGAAGCCTATTGGTACCACCCTGACCACCTCGGCTCCTCTTCCTGGATAACCTACTCTGACGGCTCCGTCGTGCAGCACCTGCACTACCTCCCTTGGGGTGAAGATTTTGTTGACCAGAGGACAACCAACTGGCATGCCATGCACACCTTCTCCGCAAAAGAACGCGACTCGGAAACGGGTTTTTCTTACTTTGGCTCACGCTATTACTCCTCCGACCTGAGCATCTGGCTCAGCGTTGATCCACAGGCCTCAAAATATCCCTCGTTAAGCCCATATGTTTACTGCGCAGACAACCCGATTAAGTTGGTGGATCCGGAGGGGGAAGAGATTTATGAATATGATGAATCGGGGAAATTTTTATGCGTCCGTGGGGAAACAGGCAGTGCCGATCAAATAGCTATCAAGAAATCAGATGGATCCGTTGTTATGAGTAAGGAATATAAAAACGGGACCATTAAATTGGGAATAAAAGGTTTTGCAAAGCAGGAGTCGGGGGAAAGTGTAAAAATACAAGCCTTAAATATCCAAGGTGATGATAATGCCATAGAATGTTTTAAATTTGTGGCAGACAATTCGAACTGTGAGTGGAGCTTGTGTCAAATCGGTTCACAATCAGGGGAAAACGGCAAAAATGTCATGTCCAATTCTCAAGAACGAGAGCATGAATCTTCAGCTAGTTTAATAATTAATTCATATTCAAACATCCGTGCTCATTGGCATTCACAACCTGACGACCTTAAAGTATCATCAAACGATTATAAAGCGTCGGAAGCATTGCGAAATAAATGTGGTAATCCCTTTTCTCCTATGGGTTACATTCCAACATACATATATTCGAAAGGGAAACACATTCAATACAATAATTTCATAAAGTTTTTAGACGAAAAGATAGAGAAGTCTATCCAGGACTTCATAAAAAGACAGTGACACTATGGGAAATTGTCAAATGCAAATAGTAATTAGAAATCACGGCATTATTTATATAATAATCTTTTGGGTGATTGTCATTATGAGTTCATGCAAAACGAACTATATGGTTGAAACCAGAATAGTGACAATAAAAAATCAATGTTTCAGAAATGCAATTTACTACATGTTCTCATTCGCAGACAGCAACATTAATTGCAAATATGATTTGTATTATCTAATAAAAGGTCAAAAGGATAATGAAACAGAATGTTTCATTCTAAAATCAACAAGCATTCCGGAAATTGCATCTAAATTTGGTCAAGCTGTCCTGTTTACGGATACTATTGACAACCATATCCTGTTGTTCCCCAAAAACACAATAGATGTAGTAGAACTGGATGGAAAAGAGTTTCCCTTATTACCGAGGGGTGACTGCAAAAACAATCAAGGATTCAAAACTAATAACGATAATGTTATTTCTTTTGGTGGCTGTGAAAGCATTGAATGGCTATTCCTATTATCTAACAACAAGATTCAAGTGACAGATATCAAACATTATAAGGTAAATATGTATGATTGGTTAATTTATGCTAAAGATACCACATGTGTAGATAACCCACTATTATATCAGATTGATTTTATTGAAGAGCAGCCATCAGACAATTAATTGTTTGTCATAAGAAAGAATCGTCATACAAGCAATCCTAAAATGGTTCTTCCTTTTCACCAATGACCATTCGATATTTTTTGTAGTTTTGCCGCATGAATGATGGTAGATTTGTGGCATATTATCCAGCAACGGCCTGCTATGGAATCCCATCTTGCAGATGTATGGGTTTACCTCTTGATCTGATGGAAAATAATGAAAATCAGAATATTAACAACGTATCTACCATGCACACCTTCTCCGCAAAAGAAAAGGACTCCGAAACTGGCCTATCTTACTTTGGCGCACGCTATTACAGCTCCGATTTGAGCATCTGGCTCAGTGTGGATCCGCAAGCCTCAAAATATCCGTCGTTATCACCTTACACATATTGTGCGAATAACCCGGTGAAGTTGGTGGATCCGGAGGGGGAAGAGATAGTAGGAACGGATGGAAAAGCTGTTTCATACAGCTACGATGATAAAGGCAATGTGGTATGGAGCAATAATGCGTCTGACGACACAAAACGAATTGGCAATGCGATGCTCCGATCTGAAACAGGAAAAGAACAATTGGATAAAGCAATAGCATCTAATACGAAAATATCTTTTAACATAGTGGATAGAGGTGAGAAACCATCATTAATGGGAAATGCACAGTATGTGACAGCTCCTTCCTACGATGGGATCAAAGAACCAAAATCAGCCACAATATACATCTACGAACAATCCATCAAAGATTATTTGTCATCAGGTATGTTTGGGAAAGATGCTGCTTTAAATATTGGTACATTTTGGGCATCTCAAGACAAAGAAACAGGTTTAGATAATTATATGGGTGCAGTTGCAGGTCACGAGATTGAACACGTTGTCTCACAGGAAAATAGAATATTGACTGCTGCTTATAAAAAGAATCAAACGTTTAGTAACTACGAAGCTAGAGAACTCATGCCAAATATTATTAAAACAAAGATTTTATGGGAAACGTATCTAAAATTCTAAGTTTAATCACTTTATTTAGTTTATTTATATGCCATAGTCCAGGACAAGTAGTGCGTCCATTTTGTATCCACAATTTTTCTCAATCAGAATTGGATTCTATTGTTTTGGATTTCTGGCGTAAATCACACAACCTTTATCCAGACTTCCCAGTTAAATCAATTACTGATTTATCTTTTGGGATAAACGATAATATTACGCCATGGATTCTCTACGAAAGTATAGATTCTCATTTTGCTGATATATTTGTGGATTCAAGTGATGTAATTAGAATCTTATCTCACACAAATACAGATATAGAACAAGTGATCCTTTTTCATTATGGGTGGATGTTTTTGATAGAAATGCGAAATCCTTTGCCTGCAATTGTTGCTGCCATAAAAAAAATCGAAAATTTTTCTGCTCTCTTCGCAGACAGAATCATAAATGAGGTGACACGGGTACACCGAGGTAATTGGCACATAAAGAACGATGTAGAATTTGAAATTGGACACGATGTCTTTGATGAAAACTTTAATGATGACAACAACAACTATAGGCCAGATATATGGGAATAGGTTTTGGGAGCAGCACCCGCAGGGTAACCATCTACATCAACGGCAAGGAGGTGGAGGCCTCCGTCAAGCAGATACGTTCCGAGATGAACAAGTTCGTCAACGAGCAGAAGCGTATGGTCATCGGATAAGACACCTCTTTTCAGCGTGTCGTCGTTTCGCGGCGAGCACATCCCGTTCTCCGTGGCACGCGCCTGCCGCGCCGCGATATTGTGTGCGCACGCACGCGCAATTCTACCGAGCTTACGTCCCTGCCGGGACGTGGGGGCATGCGGTGGTGTCATTCCTACCGAGCTTTTGCCCCTAATCGGGGCATTTGTGTCTGCGTGGGGCCCCATTCTTACAGACATGCAACGCCTACGGCGTTATGGTGGGACGGGCGCGTTCCCTCGGCTACAGATATGGATCCCCTGACGGGGATGTTTTGTGAACTGCACCCCAAAAGTTTAGGGAAAAACTAACCGGGACGTGGGGAGATTTCGCCGCTTCTGTCGTCACTGGCGGAATAGCGTTGAGCGGAATCCCCAAACATTTAGTGTGCTGCAAATCGAAAATCGTAAACCGTAAATCGAAATTCCCACTTCCGATCTTTTCTAAAAAATGTAGCTATCCCTATAGTCGTTTTTTGTATCTTTGCTCCCTCGAATTTTAAAACCCCAATGATATGGAACCTAAAAATTACATTGAAGAGAATCAGAAACGTTTTTTGGACGAACTTTTCACCCTGTTGCGCATCCCCTCCATCAGCTCCCAGAGCGAGCACAAGGAGGATATGATCCGCTGCGCCGAACGCTGGCGTGAGCTCATCCTGGCTGCTGGTGCCGACAAGTGCGAGGTGATGCCCGCCGAGGGCAACCCTATCGTCTATGGCGAGAAAATCATCGACCCGAAGGCCAAAACCGTCCTCGTGTATGGCCATTACGACGTGATGCCCGTGGACCCCGTGGAACTGTGGAACACAGAACCCTTCGAGCCCGTTATCAAAGACGGGAAAATCTGGGGCCGTGGTGCGGACGACGACAAGGGCCAGTCGTTCATGCACGCCAAGGCATTTGAGACCATGATGAAGACCGGCACGCTGCCCTGCAACGTGAAGTTCATGCTGGAGGGTGAGGAGGAGATCGGCTCACCCAGTCTGGCAAAATGGATTGTGGAATACAAGGACCTGGTGAAGGCCGATGTCATTCTCGTTTCCGACACCAGCATGATAGCATCGGATGTGCCCTCCATCACGACGGGTCTCCGTGGCCTCTCTTATTGGGAAATCGAAGTCACCGGCCCGAATGCGGACCTCCATTCCGGCATCTTCGGCGGCTCGGTGGCCAACCCGCTGAACACGCTTTGCGAGATGATCGCCAAATGTATGGACGAGAACAACCACATCACCATACCGCATTTCTACGATGATGTGGTGGAGTGCTCCGCCCGCGAGCGCGAGCTGCTCAATATGGCTCCCTATAATGAGGAAGAGTATAAGAAATCATTAGGTGTGAAGGCGTTGCGTGGTGAGAAAGGCTATACGAAAATCGAGCATGTGGGCATCCGTCCCACGTTCGACCTGTGCGGAATGTGGGGTGGCTATACCGCCGAAGGCTCCAAGACCGTGCTGCCCTCGAAGGCGTATGCCAAGCTCTCGTGCCGTCTGGTCCCCAATCAGGATCATGAGAAGATTGCCGACTTGGTGAAGAACTACTTCGAAGAGAACGCCCCCGACTATGTGGATGTGAAAGTCACGTCATTGCATGGCGGCCAGGCGTACGGCTGTCCCACCGACCATCCGGCCTACAAGGCTGCCGAGGCCGCCTACATGGACACCTATGGCAAGCTGCCTATCCCGATGCGCAGCGGTGGCAGCATCCCCATCATCTCCACCTTCGAGAAAGTGTTGGGCATCAAGTCCATCCTGATGGGCTTCGGCCTTGGCGAGGATGCCATCCACTCGCCCAACGAGAACTACAGACTGGATCATTTCTACAAGGGCATCGAAACCATCATCCAATTCTACCAGCATTACGCGGCGCAAATGGCGTAATTGGGGATTGGTCATTGGTTCTTTGCTGATGGTGTAGAACCTTGAACTTTGATTTTGAACAATGAACAGCAGGGCGTGGCCGTGGGGCCGCGCCTTTTGTTTGGTGTTCGATATCTGAGTGATTTCCCTCTTATCGCACGCCGTCGTTTCGCGGCGGGCGTATGTTGTTCTTCGTGGCACGTGCCATCCTTTCCCGGGAGTTGGCATCCACGGTTATTGTGCTGCATCCAAGTAATCAGAAAATCGTGAATACAACACTGGTTTCTCCGAAATGACGCTTTAAAAATTAACTATTAAATGTTAAAATATTAAATTGTATTGTATTTATTTGGTAATCAGAGTTGAAAAATTTTCACAGGCACCTTGACAAATGCGACTTTCGAATATATCTTTGTGGTGGTAAATTAATATAAATTTAACACTTTAAAAATGGCTAATATTATTGATGTTGAAAGCAAGATTATTACTCTGCGGGACCAGCAGGTGATATTGGATGCCGATGTAGCGGAGCTGTATGGTGTAGAGACCAAACGTGTTAATGAGGCTGTCAGTAACAATCCTGAAAAGTTTCCGGAAGGGTATGTATGGACTATTGACAATCAGGAATTTGCCTTTTTGCGGTCGAAATTTTCGACCGCAAAATTTCAAATGACAAGACAATTACCTAAGGCTTTCACCGAGAAAGGCCTCTACATGCTGGCCACAATCCTGAAGAGTCCGAAGGCGGTGGAGACGACCATCGCGATTGTGGAGGCCTATGCGAAGTTGAAGGAATTGTCGCGGGTGATGGTGGCGATACCGCGGGCGGAGGAGAGCGAGGCGGGCAAGCAGGAACAAAACCGGCTGCTGCACCGAGGCGGCCAGCTTATCGACGACCTTCTTACGGATCTCCTGCCTGGGCAGAGCCGTGAGACCTCCTTTGAGCTGAACTTGGCGATGTTCAAGTTCCGTCATTCCGTGAAGCGGGAGAATGATGCCGAGGTAAGACAGCTGAAGGAGGAAATTGCACGGTTGAAACATCGTTTGGACGGATGATGTCGGAAGCCCGTGCCGTCGTTTCGCGGCGGGCGTATGTTGTTCTTCGTGGCACGTGCCATCCTTTCTCGGGAGTTGGAATCCACGGTTATTGTGCTGCATCCAAGTAATCAGAAAATCGTGAATACAACACTGGTTTCTCCGAAATGACGCTTTTAAAATTAACTATTAAATGTTAAATTATTAAATTATTAAATTATATTGTATTTGTTTGGTAATCAGAGTTGAAAAATTTTCACAGGAACCTTGACAAATGTGATTTTTGAATATATCTTTGTTGTGGTGAATTAATATTAATTTAACACTTAAAACAATGGCTAATGTTATAGATGTTGAAAGCAAGATTATCACCATGCGGAAGCATCAGGTGATATTGGATGCCGATGTAGCGGAACTGTATGGCGTAGAGACCAAACGTGTTAATGAGGCTGTCAGTAACAATCCTGAGAAATTCCCAGATGGATATGTGTGGGAGTTACAGGAAGAAGAACTTTCGGCTTTAAGGTCGAAATTTTCGACCTTAAAGAAATTAGGCAGAGGACAACATTCAAAATATCCACCCAAGGCCTTTACTGAGAAAGGCCTCTACATGCTGGCCACAATCCTGAAGAGCCCGAAGGCGGTGGAGACGACCATCGCGATTGTGGAGGCCTATGCGAAGTTGAAGGAATTGTCGCGGGTGATGGTGGCGATACCACGGGCGGAGGAGAGCGAGGCGGGCAAGCAGGAACAAAACCGGCTGCTGCACCGAGGCGGCCAGCTTATCGACGACCTTCTTACGGATCTCCTGCCTGGGCAGAGCCGTGAGACCTCCTTTGAGCTGAACTTGGCGATGTTCAAGTTCCGTCATTCCGTAAAGCGGGAGAATGATGCCGAGGTAAGACAGCTGAAGGAGGAAATTGCACGGTTGAAACAGCGTTTGGACGGATGATGTCGGAAGCCCGTGCCGTCTTCCCGGATCACGATGCGCTCATCCGGGGTTGTAGGACTGTGGTGTCTCCGACACTGGTGTTTGTGTTGAGGCACGCGTGTGGTCCTCAAATCCGACCACTGTTCCTTGATTTTTAATCCCTGTTGGTCGCTTCAAAAATGCCGTTTTGAAACAGGAAAATCAAAATAGGTGTCGGGGAAGGGCTCGTTGTGGAGGGTGAAGTGCCACCATTCGCCTTGCACGGGCTTGAAGCCGCGGCGGAGCATGGCGTTGCGCAGGAGCAGGCGGTTCTGCCGCTGTTGTTCGGTGATTTGCTCGGAGAAGGTGTGCGACCGCTCGCCGAAGAAGTCGAACGGGCCGCCCATGTCCACCTCCTCGCCTGTGGCGGCGTACACGAGGGTCAGGTCCACAGTGGAGCCGCGCGAGTGTCCGGATTTGCGGGCCACGAACCCGCGGGAGAATATCTGCTGCTTGGCAAGGCCGGGATAGAAGTCGGCGCGCATGAGCGTGTCGTTTGGATCCTGTCCCCATCGGCGGAAATGAGCCACAGCGCGTTGCGGACGATAGGCATCGTAAATCTTCAGTCGGAAACCTTGGGGGCGGAGGTCGTCGCTGACTTTCCGCAGGGCGGAAGCGGCCTTCTTCGTGAGGATGGCCACAGGCTCCTCGTAGCCGTCGATGCGGGTGCCCACGAAGTTGTAGTCACTGTAGTAGCGCATGTCCAGCAGAATGTCCGGGATGGTATCGGTGAGGAGGCAGAAGTCGGAAACTCCTGCCGTATCCCTGGCGGAAGGGGCGGGTGTGGCCACGGCGGCAACTGTGTCAGTCACGGGCGTCGGCGGTTGCATCGGCGGTTGCCGCCGGCAGGATGCCGCTGACAGGAGGATGAACACCAGAAGCCATGCCGTATTCCATGTAGATGTGCCGTACATTGTGGGGCGTTGTTTTTCGGGCGGCAAAAATAGAAAATAATGGCGAGCGGATTGTACAATAAATTGTATTTTTGCACCCTCAATAGGAAACTCGGAATATGGATGATTCTAAAAATGTTGCAATCCTGATGGCTGCCGGACGGGGCAAGCGTCTGGGCGGGGATGTCCCGAAGCAGTTTTGCCGTGTCAACGACAAGATGCTGATGGAGTATGCCTTGGAGACGTTTCAGCATCATCCGTGCATTGACGAGATGGTAATCGTGCTGCCGGAGGAGTATTTGAAAATGCAGGAATTGCTTGAATATCTGTTCGGTAAGTACGACAAGCTGAACCAGGTGCTGGCCGGCGGCGACGAGCGTTTCCAGTCGTCGTGGAGTGCGGTGCAATGGTTTGTGGACCGCCTGGACGATCATCTGCTGCTGCACGATGCCGCCCGCCCGGGCATGACAGTCCGCATTGTGGACGACCTGCTCGACGCTTTGCAGCATGGCGAGGCTGCGGTGACGGCCCTTCCGGCCACGGATACGGTTATCCGGGTGGATGGAGAACAGCATCTTCAGGAGACGCTTGTGCGCGAGGGACTCTATTACGCCCAGACACCGCAGGCGTTCCGCGCGGGATTGCTCTACGACTGCTTCGTGCAGCTGATCCAGCAGGGTGGGGCGTTGCCCACCGACGAGAGTGGTCTTGTGGCCCGTTTTCATCCCGAAGTGCCCATTAAAATTGTTAAAGGCGAGGCCCGCAACTTCAAGGTGACCTATTCGGAGGATCTGGATATCATCCAACATTATTTAAATATATAGAATAGTGATTAGTATTTTCTATTATGATGAAAAATAATCTTTTGTTATGCCTTCTTTTCATGGGGATTTTCTCCTTTTGTTCGGCTCAGGATAAAAATAATCCTTCTGAAGAGGTTGGTTTGACACGCAAGGCGGTCATGATTACGAATGCCGGTGCGCTTGACAGAGAACAAGTATTCGAGGGCAAATACCTCCAGAATGAAACCGATATGGCGTACCGCAGCCAGGCGAAGGAAAGGGCGATGTGTGACTTTGCCCGTAAGTTTCATACGTCCGTCATTGTGGAACCGTACGTTACGGTGAAGAAACAGAAAGGCTATTTTATGGTGAAGGTGAAGGGCTATCCGATGAAGGGAATGGCCCCTACTGGTAAAGACCACAAAGGAAGTGTCACAATTGATAGTAAAGATGTGCCGCAGGATAGGAAGATTCTGCGGGAAAACCGCCAATGACGGGTTGGGGCGAATCACTTTTTTTGCTACTTTTGCACTCCCGTTTTTACACTGGAAATTTCATTTTTTACAACAATAAAATTGTATTAATAATTATGGAAAAATTCGATCCCGCAACCAACCTTGAAAGATTGGACAAAAAAGATGCCTACCGTGGTGTCAATCCGGCCATTTGCGACAGTGCCACCTTTATGTTTGAACAGGCCAAAACGATGACCGACACCTTCCACGGCGAAACGGAAGGCTATTTCCTCTATTCCCGTCATTGGAATCCCAGCACGCTCTCCTTGGCGCAGTCGTTAGCCGCCATCGAGGGTACCGAACTGGCATGGGCCACTGGTTCCGGCATGGCCGCCATCACCGTGGCTTTGCTGCATGAGGTGAAATCCGGCGACCATATCGTTTCCAGCATGACGACATACGGCGGCACGTTCGCCTTCTTGAACAACTACCTCAAGAAATTCAACGTGGATGTCACGTTTGTGAACATGCAGGACTTGGAAGCTGTGAAAAAAGCTATCCGCCCGAATACCAAGGTCCTTTACACGGAGACGATGAACAATCCGCTGCTCCGCATCGCCAACCTGCCCGAGCTTTCCAAGATTGCTCACGCCGCTGGCGCAAAATTGCTGGTTGACAATACCTTCACCCCGATGATTTTCTCTCCCTACCGTCTTGGTGCTGACGTGGTGATTTATAGTATGACCAAATATGTGAACGGCATGAACGACTGCGTGGCTGGCGCCATCTGCGGTTCCGCCGAATATATCAACTCCTTGATCGATGTGAATACTGGCACCGCCATGTTGCTGGGTCCCGTGTTGGATACCTTCCGCTCCACGAGCATCCAGAAGAACCTCCATACACTGCACATCCGTATGAAGAAACATAGTGAGAATGCCATGTATCTGGCCAAGCGTTTCAAAGAGACGGGCATCAAATACAACTATCCCGGTCTTCCCGAGCATCCTGACCATGAGCTCTTCAAATCTATGATGAACGATGGTTACGGCTTCGGCGGCATGATTTCCATCGACATGGGCACGGCTGAAAGAGCCAGTGCGATCATGGAGAAGATGCAGGAGCTGGGCGTGGGTTACCTCGCTGTCAGCCTCGGCTATTTCAAGACGTTGTTCAGCAACTCCGGCAAATCCACCTCTTCCGAGGTTCCCGAGGACATTCAGAAAGAAATGGGCATGAGTGAAGGCCTCATCCGTTTCTCCATGGGCTTGGACAACGATCCGGAAAGAACTTTCCAGTTGATCAAACAAGCTATCGACGCGACCAAATAAGTTTTTTCATTATAAAAAACAAGTGGAAAAAAGTCCAATGGCAGAACATTCTGCTGTTGGACTTTTTGCTTTGAATTTTGTATCTTTGCAGCCAAATTTTAAGCACATGAAATTTACCGTTTCCCAGATAGCCGAACTGCTTTCTGCTGAGGTGGTTGGAAACCCCGATGGGGTGATTACCACGATATGTAAAATAGAGGAGGGTGTGCAGGGTGGACTGACATTTCTTTCCAATCCGAAATACACTCATTACATATATGACACCAAGGCCACTGCGGCCATCGTCAACCGCGACTTCGTTCCGGAACGTGAGGTTCCCTGCACGCTGATTCGTGTGGACAACTCGTATCTGGCTTTTGCCAAGCTGCTGAATTTCTATCAGGAGATGGTGATGCAGAATGCCAAGGTCGGCGTTTCCGACAAGGCTTGTGTGGCTCCGTCGGCGAAAATCGGCGAGAATGTCTATATCGGCGAGTTTGTGAGTGTGGGTGAGAACGTAGTCGTTGGCAACGGTGTGCGCCTCTACCCGCACGTCTGCTTGGGCGATAACGTCAGGGTGGGGGACAGAACGACCCTCAACTCTGGAGTGAAGGTGTATGCCGATTGTGTGATTGGCAGCGACTGCATTGTTCATGCAGGTGCGGTGATCGGGGCCGATGGCTTCGGCTTTGCGGCCCAGGACGGCCAGTACCTCAAGATCCCGCAAATCGGTAATGTGATCATCGGCAATAATGTGGAAATCGGGGCCAATACTTGCATCGACCGGGCGACGATGGGTTCCACCAAGATTGAAGACAATGTCAAGATTGACAACTTGGTGCAGATTGCGCACAACGTCACGGTGGGCGAGGGTACGGGCATGGCGGCCCAGGTGGGCATTGCCGGCTCGGCCAAGATCGGCAAGCACTGCATTCTGGCGGGACAAGCCGGCGTGGCGGGCCACATCACCGTGGATGACGGCACCGTCGTGGGTGCGCAGGCGGGCGTGTCGCACTCGCTGAAGAAGGGCATGTATCTGGGCAATCCGGCCATCCCGCTCGGCGAGGAGCGCCGCTTGATTGTCTATCGGCGCAAACTGCCGGAACTTTTCAAAAAGATTCAGAATGTGAAGGCACAAGAAAAAGACCAATAAGCCTTCGAGAATAATCCTAAATAAATTTTAGTGTTAATGAACAAACAAACAACAGTATCTGCTCCGATCTCCGTGTCGGGCAGGGGATTGCACACCGGCCAGCAGGTGACCGTCACCTTCGAGCCGGCCCCCGCTGACTATGGCATCCGCTTCCTGCGGGCCGATCTGCCAGGCGAACCCGTGGTGCGGGCCATCCCGCAGAATGTGTTTGACACCTCCCGCGGTACCTCCATCAAGGAAGGAGATGCCCAAGTGCATACTATTGAGCATCTTATGGCTGCGTTGGCTGGCCTCGGTATCGACAACGTATGTGTGCGCACGCACGGGCCCGAGACACCTATCCTCGACGGAAGCTCACGCGTGTATGTGGAAATGCTCAAGGAGACGGGCCTCCGCGAACTGGATGCGCCGCGCCGTTGCGGGACTCTGAAAAATGAGATAACGCTCTCCATACCTGAACAGAAGGTGAAGCTGACCATCCGCCCTGCCGACCATTTCAAAATGACGGTGAAGGTGGACTATGGCACCAAAGTGCTGGCTGAACAAGAGGCCGTGCTGGACAACATTGAGGATTTCTATCCAGAGGTTTATAACTGTCGTACATTCGTGTTCCTGAATGAGTTGCAGTTTTTGATCCAAAACAATCTGGTGCGCGGCGGCGACCTCGACAACGCCATCGTCTTCGTGGATCAGGTGCCTGAGCCGCAGGTGCTCAAGCAGCTTGGCCAGTTTTTCCACAAGGAGGACATCACGGTGATGCCCAACCATGTGCTCAACAATGTGACTTTGCGGCATGAGAACGAGCCGGCCCGCCACAAGTTGCTTGACCTTATGGGCGACCTCTATTTGCTGGGGGTTCCCCTCAAAGCGGAAATCATCGCTGAACGTCCGGGACATCTGGCCAACACGACCTTCGCGAAAAAAATTTTAGAGAATTCGGATTTTTGTGTAACAAATCTTTAAACTCAACGTATAGGGAACGTGTTGATTATTGACATTATTATTGGAAAATAATTAGTGTTCAATTATCTTACATAGGTTAATGGTTTGATGCAGCGGAGGCGTGGTTGCTTCCGCTGTTTTTTTGTATCTTTGCCGCCGTTATTGTAAAACGCATTATATGTTTCAGAAAATCAAGGATTATTTTCTAAATAAATATCTTACTGATAATAAGCCGGATAGAAGACCGAGGCTGGTGGCTTTGACGCAGGCTCGCTCCATTGGAATCCTGTGCGAAATCACCAACGAAGATTCCTACAAGAGCATCTTCCACATCTTCACACGCCTTCAGGAGTCGGGCCGGAATGTGAAACTTATCGGATATGTGAATGAGAAAGAGGTCCCTTTCTACTGTCTTCCCCAGCTTACCGCCGATTACTTCTGCAACAAGCATCTCAACTGGTACGGGCTTCCCAATATGGTGCAAATTCAGGATTTTCTGAAGGTGGACTATGATATGGTGATTGATTTCAATTATCGTTATAATGCGCCTGTCAAGGCCATCTTGTCGCTGACGCACGCGCAGTTTATCGTAGGCCGGATGCCGGATTGTGGCAAACTCTATGACTTATATCTCGACTGTTTGGATTGTGACAATCTGAAATATTTGGAAGCGATTCACAAATACACTCAAAAACTCAGTGGCAATGACAGATAGCATATCCCGTTTCAAAGGTCTTGGGGTGGCGCTCATCACTCCGTTCCGCCCTTCGGGCGAGGTGGATTACCCCCGTCTGGAAGCATTGGTGGACCGTATGGTCTGCAACCGTGTGGACTATTTGCTTGCTTTGGGCACCACCAGCGAATACCCGACGTTGAACCCGCAGGAGCGCGACGACGTGCTGCGCTGCATCACGGAGACCAACGGGGGACGCCTGCCGGTGATGTACGGCCTCGGCGGGCCCAACACTCAGATGATGATCCACCAACTCTCCCGCGTGGAGCGTCTTGCCGTGGATGCGGTGCTCTCGGTGACCCCTTACTACAACAAGCCCAGCCAGGCGGGCCTGCTGGCCCATTACAAAGCTTTGGCCGAGCATTGTCCGCTGCCGATGTTTCTCTATAACGTGCCCGGACGCACGGCCACGAACATTCAGGCGGATACGGTGCTGCGGGTGGTCGAGGCCTGCCCCAATGTGGTGGGTATCAAGGAGGCCTCCGGCAGCATGAAACAGATTCTTTATCTTCTCAACCATAAACCCGACAACTTTTTGGTGATATCCGGTGATGACATGCTGACTCTGCCGCTGATGGCTGCCGGCATGGACGGACTGATCTCCGTGATGGCCAACGCTTTCCCGGCAGAGGTTTCCAATATGGTCCATCTGGCTGCCGCGGATCAGTTCATCAAGGCGCGCCTCTATCACGACAAGCTCTTCGACCTCGCACAGGCCTGCTTCAAGGAGGGCAATCCCTGCGGCATCAAGGCCGTGTTGTACGAGCAAGGGAAAATCGACAATGTGTTGCGACTGCCGCTTGTCAGCGTGTCCGAAGAATTACAGCAGAAAATCCACGATCTTCTTAATCTATAATTTTCTATGAAACGTTTTCTTTTGATGGGGCTGGTATTGATGGTTGCCCTTTCGTCATTCGCCCAGGCAACCGGTCTGGACACGAGTTTGGTACAACAATATGTGGAAGTTCAGATGACATCTGATCGGTTATACTCGTTTTCCCGCGATTTCTCGGTGGATAAGGTCCGTCGGTTGGATGCAGATCATTTTCTTGTACGAGTTTGCTTGGGCCGGAAGGAGTATGCCCGATTCTTGGATTTGGGTTTGCCTTACAGTGTGGTGCCCCCCAATCGGGCCACGTTGGCGATGGCTACCAGCTACAGCCAGATGGTCTCCTCCTGGAACCGTTATCCCACATATTCAACGTATAAGGCCATGCTGGACACGTTCCAAAGGCAGTTTCCGGGTCTTTGCAAGATTGACACGATTCTGGCAGCCACGCCCGGCGGTCGATCGCTGTTTGCTGTGCATATTAGCAACAATCTTCAGGATAAGGGCGACAAGCCGTCGTTCTTCTACTCCGCCACCATGCATGGCGATGAGCCGGTAGGCTATTATCTGATGCTGCATCTTATTCATTATATGTTGAATAATTATGAAACGGATGCCCGTGTCCATCGATTGGTGGATAGTGTGGACATTTGGATCTGCCCATTAGAGAACCCGGACGGCACCTATTATTATTCCAATAATCAGTTGAGTTCATATTATTCTACCCGGTACAATTATAATGAAGTGGATTTGAACCGGTCCTATCCTCAATTCGGACATTCCACATCCGGCAGTTACGAACCGGAAATAGAAGGGATGATGGCATTCGGCACGCAGCATCATTTCACAATGTCGGCCAACTTTCATGGTGGTGCTGAAGTGTGCAATTATCCGTGGGACACTTGGACATCTAACCAACGTTCCCATGCCGATGTCTTATGGTGGCTGGATGTTTCCCGCCGTTTCGCCGACACCTGCCACAAGTATCAAAGTTCCTATATGACAGAAGAGTCCAACGGTGTGACCGAGGGTGGCGACTGGTATGTGATCACAGGATCACGCCAGGATTATTTCAACTATTTCCAGTCGTGTCGAGAGATGACCATTGAGGTGAGTGAAGACAAGGTGGTATCCTCCAACCTGTTGCCCAACTATTGGAATTGGATTAAATCCTCTCTGCTCAATTACATCGAGGAGAGCCTTTACGGTATTCGGGGCATTGTGACTGATTCGGTGACGGGTCTTCCCATCGAGGCGCAGGTTACGATACTCAACCACGACAAGGACAACTCTCAGGTTTCATCGCATCTGCCGGCGGGTGACTACCATCGTCCCATCAAGGCGGGTACTTATAATGTCATATATTCGGCTCCCGGCTATTATTCCAAAACAATGACACTCACGGTGGGCACGCATGCGACTCTTTGGCAGGACGTGGCCTTGGTGCCGGTAACATACGGGGTGGAAGAGCATGACAAGTCTATGTTCGCGATTTCCCCGAATCCTGCAACTGACTATGTGGTTCTGACGGCACCGGAAGGCTTTGCTATGGATTTGAGTGTGGAACTTTACGACATCAGCGGACGACTGATGAAGTCGGTGCCGATGGAAGGATCTTCGTTCCGATTGGATGTTTCCGATATGCCTGCCGGTGTGTATATGGTTAAAATATCGGATGCTAAAATGGTGTTGCATAGTGGGAAGGTTGTAAAAAAATAAATTTCCAAGTCGATTCGTATGAAACAGATTCGAATGTTGTGGGTTTGCCTGTGCATAGGAATGCTCGGGCGGGTGTGTTCATTGTCTGCGCAGACGGGTGTGGACTATCGGGTGAAGCGGGCAGAGGTGAAACCCTACAAGGGACGGCCGGCACTCTATATCAATGATGTACCTGTGGTACCCCAGTTTTATGCGCTTACCGACCGTCCGACGGGCAATCGTTCTTACGAGGCGGGACCGTCGCATAATATCGCCTTGTTTGCCGATGCGGGCTTCACGTTGTTCCAGTTGGACATCTGGTTTGAGGATATGGTGGCGGAGGATGGTTCGTTGGATGTTGGTGAGGCGAAACGTCAGGTGCGCGGCGTGCTGGCGCATTGTCCGAAGGCGGCTGTGATGTTCCGGCTGCATTGCAATCCAACCTTCCGATGGCTGAAAGAACATCCGGAAGAGTGTACCCGCTTTGCCGATGCAGGCTTGGCGGAAGAGCCCTACCGCCCAGCCTATCAGAACTATCTGTGGAAGGATTTGGACACTGTGCCGCGATGCAGCTATGCCTCTCAACGCTGGCTGAAGGAGATGGGAGCGATGGTGCGGCAGTTCTGCCGTGACTTTGCCGGCACGCCGGAAGGCGAACATGTGATGGGCCTTCAACTGACGATGGGCGTGAATGGAGAAAACCATTATTGGGCCTTCGTGAGGCACGACCCTGACGTGTCGGAACCGATGCAACGCTATTTCCGTTCCTATCTTTCGGATAAATATAGTACAGATAAAATATTACAGCAAGCCTGGAATGACAAGAGTGTGACCTTGGCCACCGCCTCGGTGCCGGGCATGGAGCGGCATCAGACCTCCGCGGGCATCTTCCGCGATCCGCAGCGCGAACAGTCTGTTGTCGATTATTATGATTGTCAGCATCAGGCCGTTACAAACAGTATAAACTATTTTGCCAAGATAGTGAAGGAATCATGGCCGCGTCCGGTAGTGGTGGGTTGTTTCTACGGCTACTATCTCTCGATGTTCGGGCGGCAGGCAGCGGGCGGTCATCTCCGCGAGGAGGATGTGCTAAACTCACCATATATCGATTTCCTGTCTGCCCCGCAGGCCTATAACAAAAACAGCCGCCTGCCTGGTGGACCGGGTCTGTCACGCGGCTTGGTGGAATCCGTGAACCTGCATGGGAAACTGTGGCTCGATGAGATGGACCAGCCCAGCCATTACGGCTTCATCATGCTTGGTGGTCTGCAGCGTTATCCCAAGGACGAAAGCATCCAGATTCTGCGTAAGTTCGTGTTGCATCCCTTCCTGCGTGGTGGCGGAATGTGGTATTATGATTTCGGCCCTATCATGACTTCAGGCTGGTGGGATGACCCTGACTATATGGCGGAGATAGCTCGAATGAAACAGGTGGAAGAACGTTATTTCCATCATAATCAGGATAATCCGGCAGATGTGTTGATGGTGTTCGATACGAAAGTGTTTTACTATACAGCCAGTCGTGACACGGATGACCCGATCACAGACCAGACTTCTGTGAATGTGGTTGCAATAGAGGCGTTCAAGTCCGGCGCTTCCGTGGCCACCTGCTATTTGTCGGATTTGAAACGGATGCTGTTGGAAAAATACAAGGTGGTGGTCTTCGTGAATTGTTTTCATATAGAGCCGGAACTTCGGCAGTGGATTCGTCGCGAGGTGGCCCGTGATGGTCGCACCTTAGTGTGGCTGACGGCCCCGGGATACAACGACGGGCATACCTTGGATGTGCGGCACGTGCGGGAGTGTGTAGGCATAGAGATGGAAGCTTTTTATGCGGATTCGATTCCTGATATGCAATTTGTGAACGCTTGGGATACCCTGTTCCAGCCGGGCGAACGGATTGCCGAGGTGGGTAAGACGATCTTCATGAGTGAAAAGAGGGGTGGAATGACTTGGCGGCAAGTTTTTTTCCGTGTCACGGATGATGCGGCGGTGCCGCTGGCCTGTTATCCAGATGGCTCGATGGCCGCCGCCCGCAAGAAGCACGATGGCGTTACGGATTGTTTTGTGGGCCTTCCGATGGTGGACTGCCGCCTGTGGCAGCATCTGTTCCGGGATGCCGGATGCCATATCTACGATGAGGATTCGGATGCCGTGGTGGCCGGTTCGGGACTGGTGATGATTCACACGAAAGACGGTGGCCCGCGTACTATACGTCTGCGTAATGGCAGGACGATCAGCCTGTCGTTGAAACCGATGCAGACGCTGCTGTTGGATGCCGAGACCGGCGAGGTGGTGCTGTAGTCGCCTACGGGGGATATCACCGTACCATAATCTCATCCATGAACAACCACGCTTGGTGGCCGGCACTCACATGCCAGTCGGGCAGCTTGCCGTAGTTGGAGATTTTCACTTTCAGATAACGTCCTTTACCCTTTCCTGTTACGACAAACTCGTGCAGCTTGGCTTCTTCTGACTTTTCGGATCCGATGCCATTGGCTGTGCCGAAGGGCTGGTAGAGCTCGCCGTCGTCGGAAATGAAAACTTCCACTTTGGACGGGAAGAATATCCAGGCTCGCACATCTTCCAGACAGCTGATGGTCACGCGGTTGATCTCTTTGCTCTCCTGCAGGTCTATGACGGCCTCGAAATCGCCCTGGATGCCCTGCCAGTTGCCCACGCGCCAGTTGGCCTTGCCGCGGATGCCGTCGATGAGGCCGTCGTTTCCGCCGGCGAAGTACTGCGGGTTGGGTTGGGTGAGGTAGGTGAGCGTTTTGTCTTTGGTGAAGAAGACGTAATGAGCCTCGGCGATGGGGCTGGCCCCGAGCTCTTTATGATAAGCTATCGCTTTGATTGTCATTTCTTTGTCCACGGTAATGGGCTTGTCGTACCGTGTGCCGTGCGTGGGCGCGGGCGTGCTGCCGTCGGTCGTATAATAAATGTCGGTCTCGGCCCACGTGTCCGCCTCATAGCTTTTCAGCTGTAGATTGTTTGGACGGTAGTTGAGGATTTCCACCTGCGAGGGTTCGCTGAAACTCCGTTTGTCGGTGGAGAAGTAGGGCACGGGTGGGGTCGGGATTTTGGTCACGTAGCCGTCGCGGGCACCCATGAAACGGTTGGTGGGCAATGAACTCATGGTGAAGACGATTTCACCACCGTTTTTGATGTCTTCGAATCTGATGCGCATGTACGGATTGACGATGGATTTGCCGTTGATGGTGATATTGGCGACATTGTCGCCTTTGCCTTCCCGCCGTATAACCAAGCTTTTGCCATTTTCGAGTGTGATGGACGCCCGGTCGAAAAGCGGATAGCCTAACGAGTATTGGTTGCTGCCTGGACAGACGGGGTAGAATCCGAGGGCGCTGAACACGTACCACGCCGACATCTGGCCGCAGTCTTCGTTGCCGCAGAGACCATCGGGTTTGGAGGTGTATAGCTCCGTCATGATCTTGCGGACCATGTCGCAGGTCTTGTCGTAACGCAGTACTTCGTTGTAGAGGTAGGCAGCGTGATGGCTGGGCTCGTTGCCGTGCGCATACTGTCCGATGACGCCCGTGATGTCCGACTGGTCGCGGCCGGTCATCTTGGAGTCGGAGTGGAAAAGACGGTTCAGGAACATCTCGGTACGTTCTCTTCCGCCCATTTCATAGATGTAGCCCGACAGGTCGTGCGGCACGTAGGTGGAGTACTGCCAACTGTTGGCCTCGGTGTAGAAGTTGTTAACCTCCGTGGGGTCGAACGGGGTGACAAATCCGCCGTTGATCTTGGCGTGCATGAACCCGTTCGGGTCCAGAATATTGCGATAGGACAAGGCTCGCCGCTCGAACTCGTTGGCCACTTCTAAATTGTGTATCTTTGTGGCGAACCGGGCGATGCACCAGTCGTCGTAAGCATATTCCAACGTTTTTGACACGGATTCGTTGTCGGCATCGCCGGGAATGTAACCGTGTTGCGCGTATTCGGGCCGTCCGAGCTTGTTGAGGGTGGCACTGTGGACCATGGCCTGCAGCATTTCCTTCTCATCGTAAGGGTGGATGCCCTTGACATAGGCGTCCAGGATGACGGGCACGGAGTGGTAGCCGATCATGCACCAGGTCTCATGGGCCGAGAGTTCCCACACGGGCAGCATCCCTCCCTGACGGTATTGTTGCATGAAAGTATAGAGAAAGTCTTCCGAGCGCTTCCGGTCAATGATGTTTAGCAGCGGGTGCAGGGCGCGGTAGGTGTCCCACAACGAGAATACCGTGTACACTTGGTGCTTGCCGTCGCCATCGTGGATTTCGCCGTCCATGCCGCGGTAGCGACCATCCAGGTCCGAGTAGAGGTAAGGGGATGTGAAACAGTGATATAAGGCTGTGTAAAATGTTTTAAGATACTCTTCGTTAGAGGATTCCACTTTTATCTTGCCCAGTTCGCGGTTCCACTCCGAAACGGCGTTGTTCCGCACTTGGTCGAAGGTCAGACCCTGGGTTTCCTTTTGGTTGTTCATGGCTCCTGGGATATCCACGGCGGAAATGGCCACGTTGAGGGTCACAGTGCGCACGTTGTTGGCAAAGTAGAGAATGGCCTTGCAGTTCTCGCCACGCACGTCGTGGTCGCCGGCAGGCTGGTCGTTGTAGAAGTATTCCACCCGTTGCACGGGCGACGACGGTAGGATGGAGAAGGCGCAGTATTGGTCAGGATTCCAGGCTTCGGAGCGTCGGAAGCCGAAGAATTCGTTGCCCTGATGGGTGATGCCGGAGGCGAGCACCTTGTCTCGATGGGTCAGGTCGATGATAATGCCGCGCGGTCCTTTCTTGGGGAAGGTGTAGCGGTGCACGGCCACATATTTGCCGGTGGTGAGCTCCACTTGCACACCGTTGTCCAGCAGCACGCGGTAGTAGCCGGGTGTGGCAAGTTCGTTTTTATGGGCAAAAGTGCAGGAATACTCGTTGTTGTGGATGGAAGGCGTGCCTGTAAACGGCATGATGAGGATGTCGCCGTAGTCGCTGCAGCCGGTGCCGCTGAGGTGCGTGTGCGAGAAACCGTAGATGCGGCTGTCGCTGTAGTGGTAGCCGGAGCAGCCGTCCCAGCCGTCAAGACGTGTGTCGGGGCTGACCTGCACGGCCCCGAAAGGGACAATGGCACCGGGAAAGGTATGCCCGTGACCGTCAGTGCCCACAAAGGGGTTCACATGTTGCGATTGCGACCACGCATGCACGGCGGCGAGGGCGAGTATCAAGAGCAGGAATTTTTTCATTGTTTGGGGTGTTTTTAGGGATTGGTGAAGATAAAAAAAGCACCCCGAACGGTTAGGTTTGGAGTGCTTTCAGTGTCCCCTCAGGGACTCGAACCCTGGACCCATTGATTAAGAGTCAATTGCTCTACCAACTGAGCTAAGGAGACTTGTTTTTTCTCTTTGCTTTTGCGGCGGCAAAGATACATTTTTTTTATACATTTGCAAAAAAAATTTTTTTATGAAGATTTATACGAAAACAGGAGATGCTGGAATGACCTCATTGTCCGATGGATCAAGGGTTTATAAGAGTTGTGAACTGTTAGATGCATACGGTACCGTGGATGAGCTGAATGCGTTCATCGGGGTGCTGATTTCGAAAGAACGTGTCCCTTTTTTGGAAGAAATCCAACAAAAGTTATTTGTGGTGGGTGGAATGCTGGCCACGCCGCTTCCGTTGTGGGAGAAGTATTGGAAACAGGTGGATCTGGATGCTTTCGTAGAGGACATCGAACATGAAATCGATGCTATGTCGGCCCAGCTTCCACCATGGAAGGGGTTCATCCTGCCCCAAGGAAACGAAGTGATCGCCACCGCACATGTTTGTCGCACCGTATGCCGCCGCGCCGAACGGAATGTGGTCGCCCTCATGGCCTCCGAAGAAGCCTACAACAAGGTGCAAAAAGTGCTGAATAGACTGTCGGATTATTTCTTTATTTTGGCCCGTTTTTTCCATGTGAAATATCAAATTTCCGAAACTTATTATGTGTCAGTTAAATAAAATTTCATTAATTTGCGGTGTCATATCATAAATATTATACTTTTGCACCCCTTAAAATTCGTATAAATTTTAATCGTAAAAGTTATGTATTGGACACTGGAATTAGCAATGAAATTGGAAGATGCTCCATGGCCGGCTACAAAGGAAGAATTGTTGGATTATGCGATTCGTTCCGGTGCACCTATGGAGGTGATTGAGAATTTGCAGGAGATTGATGACGAAGGCGAGTCGTATGATTCCATCATCGATTTGTGGCCCGATTATCCCACGAAAGAGGATTTTTTCTTCAACGAAGACGAATACTAAAACTTGCGGGGTTGGCCACTGAAAATGTGAATCTGATAAATGAGGCGTGCTAATATGGCACGCTTTTTTTTGTGCCAAGGACGGTATTTCCGCTGTTTTTTGTACCTTTGCAACTTGTAAGACGGAACGCCGTTTTACCATAATTAATTATTGTAAAGAGATGAAAAAGAAAATTTTGGTTACGGGAGGCGCAGGATTCATCGGAACTCATACGGTGGTGGAACTGCGCAAGGCCGGATACGAGGCGGTGGTGCTGGACAATCTCTGCAACAGCAGTCCCAAATCCCTTGAACGGGTGGCGGAACTTACGGGCGGGGATGAAATTCCCTTTTGTTGCGCCGACATTCGCGACCGGAATGCCTTGGAAGCCTTGTTTACCCAACATGAATTTGATGCTTGCATCCATTTTGCCGGGCTGAAGGCCGTGGGTGAATCCGTGGCCAAACCATGGGAATATTACGAAAACAATATCGCGGGCACGCTTACACTGATAGATGTGATGCGCCGTCACGGCTGCAAGAACATCATCTTCTCCAGCTCTGCCACGGTCTATGGCGACCCGGTGCAGATCCCCATCACGGAGAAGTGCCCTAAAGGCCAGTGTACCAATCCGTATGGCTGGACCAAGAGCATGTTGGAGCAGATCCTGACCGACATGCAGACCGCCGACCCTGAATGGAACGTGGTGCTGCTGCGCTACTTCAACCCGATCGGGGCACACCCGTCAGGCCGGATAGGGGAGAACCCCAACGGCATCCCCAACAACCTGATGCCCTATATCACCCAGGTGGCCATCGGTAAGCGCGAATGTTTGGGCGTGTTTGGCGACGATTATGACACGCCCGACGGCACCGGCGTGCGCGACTATATCCATGTGGTGGATCTGGCGGAAGGCCATGTCAAGGCGCTGGAAGCCATTGATCGCCATTGCGGACTGGCTGTCTATAACCTCGGGACGGGGCATGGCTATTCCGTGCTGGAGGTGGTGCATGCCTTCGAGGAGGCCAATCAGATGAAGATCCCTTACGTCATAAAGCCGCGGCGGGCAGGCGACATCGCGCAGTGCTACTCCGACCCCTCCAAGGCGGAACGCGAGCTGGGCTGGAAAGCCCAGTACGGTATCGTTGAGATGTGCCGCGACAGCTGGAACTGGCAGAAAAACAACCCCGATGGATATGGGGATTAATAGTTTTATAATGTAATGATAATTAATGAAATACTATGTACGAATTTAATGCTTTAGAAACGAAAAACCGGCTGGTGGAATGGATCCGCAATTGGTTTGAACAAAACGGGCCGGGCTGCAATGCTATCATCGGATTGTCGGGCGGCAAGGATTCCACCATATCGTGCGCCCTTTGTGTGGAGGCGTTGGGTAAGGATCGTGTCATCGGGGTGGGTATGCCCGACGCGGGCCAGGACCTGCATGGGGCCGATGCCATCGCGCGCCACTTCGGCATCCGCTTCATTGAGGCCAACATAGGAGGAATGACAGAAGCCTTGCGCCGGATGTTTTCCGACGGCAAAACCAAGACCACCGATCCCTGGTGGTTTGACATGTCGGTGCAGGCTGAACAGAATATGCCCCCGCGCCTGCGCATGGTGACGCTTTACGCTATCAGCCAGTCGAATAACGGGCGCGTAATGGGTACATGCAACCTCAGCGAGAACTACATCGGCTACCTGACTAAGTTCGGTGACGGGGCTTCCGACGTGGAGCCGTTAGCCAACCTCACCGTCACGGAACTGCTCCAAATCGGTGATTTGATGGGCATCCCCTACGAGTGGGTCCACAAGGTGCCCACCGACGACCTGCCGCACTCCGCCACTGATGAGGAAAAATTCGGCTTCACCTACGCCACTTTGGATCGCTACATCCGCGGCATTGAGGAACCCGAGCAGGACATTAAAGCGAAAATCGACCGGATGCACCATAACAACTTGTTCAAGCTGAAATTGGTGGACACATTCCCTGTGTTTTGACAAAAAAGTGTTTTAGGATTGAAAAAACGGAAAAATACGTTATTTTTGCGCACAAAATTGAAGTTTATGAAACAGATGCGATATCTATTCGTTGTACTTTTGGTTGCTATTTCTTTAATTTCCTGTAAATCAATAGAAAAGGCGGAAACTCCTGAAGAAGTGACCAAGGCTTTTGTGACAGCGTTTATTACGGCTGACTTTAATAATATGTACAAATATACCCGTTCCAACAACAAGGAGATTATCCAGCAGCTGGAAAAGACCACAGATGACGCACAGCGGGAACGTATGAAGAATGTGAAGGTGGAATTTCAGAATGTGACCTGCAAGATGGAGAACGACTCGCTGGCCGAATGCAGCTGCCATTACACAAAGGACGGTGCCAAACGCAATGTGGACTGCTGCCTCTGCAAAGAGGATGGCAAATGGGTCGTGGACCTGATTGCACATGTGAAGAACCAATAGGAATCTTATACGTCCACCCATAACCCTAAATTACTTTAATACTTAAAATATATAATCATTTATCCATAAATCCAATGAACTTTGTAGAAGAATTGAAATGGCGCGGCATGTTGCACGACATCATGCCTGGAACGGAAGAATTGTTACAGAAAGAAGTCTGCTCCGCTTATCTGGGCATCGACCCGACGGCGGATTCCTTACATATAGGCCATCTGGTGGGCATCATGATGCTCTCGCACCTGCAGCGCTGCGGTCATCGGCCCATAGCCCTGCTGGGTGGCGCCACGGGCATGATTGGTGATCCGTCCGGCAAATCCCAAGAACGTAACTTGCTTGATGAAGAGACTTTGCGCCACAATCAGGAGTGCATCCGTAAACAGCTTGGCAAATTCCTGAAGTTTGACACGGGCGAACCTAATAGCGCCATTCTCGTCAACAACTTCGATTGGATGAGCAAATTCTCATTTTTGGAATTCATCCGTGACATCGGTAAGCACATCACGGTCAACTACATGATGGCCAAGGATTCGGTGAAGAAGCGCTTCAACGGCGAAGGCGACGGCATGTCGTTCACGGAGTTTTCGTATCAGTTAGTGCAGGGATATGACTTCCTGTATCTGTATCTGAATCACGGCTGCAAACTGCAGATGGGCGGGTCCGACCAATGGGGCAATATCACCACCGGCACCGAGCTTATCCGTCGCAAGGCTAATGGCGAGGCCTACGCCCTGACCTGCCCGCTCATCACCAAGGCCGATGGCAGCAAGTTCGGCAAGACGGAGAAGGGAAACATCTGGCTTGATCCCAACCGCACTTCGCCCTACACCTTCTACCAGTTCTGGCTCAACTGCTCTGACGAGGACAGCAAGCGTTATATTCGTATTTTCACCCATTTCACCAAGGATGAAATCGAGGCGATGGAACAGGAGCATGAGGCAGCTCCGCATTTGCGCGTGCTGCAGAAGGCGCTGGCCAAGGACTTGACTGTACGTGTGCACTCTCAGGAGGATTACGATGCTGCTGTGAAAGCCTCCGAAATCCTCTTCGGAAAAGGCACCACCGAGGATTTGGCCTCTCTGCCCGAACAGCTCTTCCTCAGCGTGTTTGATGGTGTGCCGCAATTTGAGGTACCGCAAAACATTGTCGCTGACGGTTGTGGCGTGGTAGATTTTTTGGCCGAACATACGAAGATCTTCGTGTCCAAGGGCGAAGCCCGTCGGATGCTCAAAGACAATGGCGTTTCCATCAACAAGGCCAAAGTGAAAGAGGATGCAACTGTTACAGTGGATAACCTGCTGAACCAACGCTATGTTTTAGTGCAAAAGGGAAAGAAGAACTATTACATCGTCAAAATCTCTTAACACCTCCATTTTTAATTGTTAATTTTAATTGTTAATTGATCATTGCCATGGGTTGGGGTAGTATCATATTCATCATCATCGTCGGCATCCTGCTGATGATACTTGACTTTCTGGTGATTCCAGGGGGCGTGGTAGCTATTGTGGGTGTTCTGTGCATGGTGGGTGGCGTTGTGGCGGCCTTCGTGCAGTACGGCTCCGTGGCCGGATTCTTGTGCCTGATTTTCACGGCGGTGGCGGTGGTGGGCTCTTTTGTGATGATGATGCGCACCAAGACGTGGCGCAAATTGCAGCTCAACACACAGATTGACGGCAAGATGAATGAGGTGGATCCCACCAAGGTGCAAGTCGGCATGTCTGGCCGGGCCATCTCGCGCATAGCCCCGATGGGGACGGGCGAGTTTGACGGGGAAGTAGTGGAAGTAACATCTCAGCAGGATTTTATAGATGTGGATACAGAAATCGAAGTTACGAAAATTGAGGCAAGTAAAATATATGTAAAACCAAAATTGTAGTGAAATGACACAGACAGTATTTATCATCATCGGCGTACTTGCGCTGCTGATTCTCTTCTTTTGGATGGTTCCGTTGCGCCTATGGTTCATCGCCATCCTGAATGGCGTTCATGTATCACTGGTGCAACTCATCCTGATGCGCTGGCGTCGTGTTCCGCCAGATATGATTGTCAATTCGATGATTACGGCCACCAAGGCCGGCATCAAGCTGAACCGGGACCAGCTGGAGGCTCATTTCCTCGCAGGCGGTCATGTGAAGCCGGTGGTCAGCTCCCTTATTTCCGCTGAAAAGGCCAATATTCCGTTGGATTTCAAGGCGGCCACGGCCATTGATCTGGCCGGTCGTAATGTGCTGGAGGCCATCCAGACATCCGTGAACCCCAAGGTCATCAACACGCCGCCGGTGGCCGCCGTGGCCAAGGACGGCATCCAGCTCATCGCCAAGGCCCGCGTGACCGTGCGTACCAACATCCGCCAGCTGGTGGGTGGTGCCGGCGAGGAGACCATCATCGCCCGTGTGGGTGAGGGTATTGTGTCCGCTATCGGCTCCGCCGAAACCCACAAGATGGTGCTCGAAAATCCGGATTCCATTTCCAAACTCGTGCTTTCCAAGGGCTTGGACTCCGGTACGGCTTTCGAGATTCTCTCCATCGACATCGCCGATGTGGATGTGGGTAAGAACATCGGTGCTATGCTCCAGATGGACCAGGCCAACGCCGACAAGAACATCGCGCAGGCCAAAGCTGAGGAGCGTCGTGCTATGGCTGTGGCCCAGGAACAGGAGATGAAGGCCAAGGCCCAGGAGGCTCGTGCCAAAGTTATCTTGGCCGAGGCAGAGGTGCCGCTCGCCCTCGCCGACGCGTTCCGCAACGGAAACCTCGGTGTGATGGATTATTATAAACTTGAAAATATCAAGGCCGATACGCAGATGCGCGAAGGCATCAGCAAGGTAGGCCAGTCGAATCAACCCAAACCCAATACCAAATAACAATGAAAAAATTATCTATAACGCTGATTCTTATCATGTCAATTGCATCTGTTTTTGCACAAGAGAGAGCCATTTCGAAGGGCGGTCAGAAACTTGAGTCCATTGAACCCCAACCGTATATTGAACTGCCAACTCCGCAGCGTAAGGGCGGCATGCCTCTGTATGAGGCCCTGAATATGCGGCAGACCAACCGTAAATTTGCCGAGAAGCCACTCGGCATCCAGCAGATCTCGGATTTGCTTTGGTGCGCCAACGGGGTGAATCGTGAAGATGGCAAGCGCACGGCTCCGTCCGCACGCAACGCCCGCGAGATTGAGATCCTGGTCTTTTGGGATAAAGGTGTGTATTTGTACATTCCGGAAAAGCACGGTCTGCAGATGCTGTCCGAAGAGGATATGCGCGGCAAGGTGAGCTCGCGCAGCGATATGCCCGAAAAAGCCCCCGTTTGCCTGCTGTTTGCCGCGAACCGTGCGAAAATGGACGGCTTCGACGAGGATGCTGTCCGCTTCTACGGATGCACGGATGCCGGCTATGTGAGCCAGAATGTGTATCTGTACTGCGCTGCCAACAAACTCAGCACGGTGGTGATGGGTGCCATCGACCGCGATGCCCTTCGAGAGATTCTTCCTTTTGATGGCGATCCCGTGTTGGCGCAACCTATAGGATATCCTACTGAGAAATAAGACGATGCGCACGATACGAATATTGATCTGTATGACTTTCATTTTGGGCATAGCCATCGGCGGCTATGCCCAAAATGTTGGCGGGAAGCCTGTGCGCTACTCCTATACAATGGTGCGCCTTGATTCCTCGTGGGATGCCAAGACGGATGCGAAGCTGGCACGCTACGTGGCCCGCCAGAAAGCAAAACTCGACAAGCAAATGGGGGTTGTGATCGGGCATTGCCAGACAACGCTGAACGCTGCGCCGCCACAAAGTCCCCTCTCCAATTTCTTGACCGATCTTCTGTTGGAGAAAAGTCCGGAATATGTACAATCTGAGGATTTCCCACGCTGCGACATCGCGATGCTCAATTTCGGCGGCATCCGCTCCCAACTCTCCGCCGGAGATATTCATATAGGTGATATCTATGCTCTTTCCCCATTTGATAATTATTTGGTATTTGTTGAGTTGAAGGGGTCAGAGTTGAGAAAGGCGCTGGAACGCTTCAAACCGTTGACGCAGAATGCCCCGTTTGCCGGTGTACAGATGACGTTTCAGGGCGACAAGCCCGTTCGCATCCTGATTGGGGGCGAACCTCTGCGTGACGATCGCATCTACAGATTAGTGACGCTGAATTTCATTTCCGAGGGTGGCGATAACATCCTCCGTGGAGTGGAGTATGAGCGGGTATTATATACGCCTGTTGTGTTCCGCAATTTTTTAATACGGGAAATCAAAAAAATGTCAAAGCCTGTCACGGCCACCGAAGATGATCGTGTGATTTTAAAGTAAACCCAAAATATCTGTTTGTTATGATAACATTTGTTGTTGCAATAGCCTTGTTGGTTGTCGGCTATCTTGTTTACGGACGAATTGTGGAGAAACTTTTCGGAGCGGATCCCAAGCGTGAAACCCCTGCCCAGTATATGGCTGACGGGGTGGATTATGTGCCGATGAAGCCGTGGCGCATTTTCTTGATACAGTTCCTGAACATTGCCGGTGTGGGGCCCATCTGCGGTGCCATCATGGGGGCGCAGTTCGGAACGGCCTCTTTTCTTTGGATTGTGTTCGGCAGCATTTTCGCCGGTGCAGTCCACGACTATCTGGCCGGCATGATGTCGCTGCGCGACAAGGGATGCAGTCTGCCGGAAATCCACGGCAAGTACCTGGGCACGGGCATCAAGCAGTTCATGCGCGGCTTCATGGTGCTGCTGATGATTCTGGTGGGCGTGGTGTTTGTGAACACCCCGGCCATCCTGCTCAACCAGCATTTCACTCCCAATTGGAATATCTACATTTGGGTGATTATCATCTTGGGTTATTACCTCATAGCCACGCTGTTGCCTATCGACAAGCTGATCGGGCGCATCTATCCCATCTTCGGATTTCTGCTGATGGGTATGGCTGTGGCCATTGTGGTGGCTTTCATTATTTACAAGCCTGCTATCCCGGAGGTGTGGGACGGTTTGCAGAACACGCATCCTGATGCGGCGCATAATCCCATCTTCCCGATGATGTTCATCTCCATCGCCTGTGGGGCCATTTCCGGCTTCCACGCCACACAGTCGCCGCTGATGGCCCGATGCATGACCAACGAGCGGCAGGGACGGCCGATTTTTTACGGTGCGATGATTACCGAGGGTGTGGTGGCGCTCATCTGGGCTGCTGCTGCCGCCTATTTCTTCGGCCCTGAAAGTCCGGTGGACACCGCCGGCAAGGGCGGTCCCGCCATGGTGGGCATTATCGCCGAAACGTGGTTCATTCCCGTCATCGCTACGATTACCATCTTGGGCGTTATCAGTGCGGCCGTGACCTCTGGCGACACGGCGTTGCGTTCCGCCCGACTGATAGTCAGCGACTTCCTGCATATTGACCAGAAACCGATACGCAATCGTCTGATGGTGGCGGTGCCCATTTTTGTGATCACAGCCATCGCATTAGTGTACAGCCTCGCCGACAAACAGGGCTTTGACGTGATTTGGCGTTATTTCGCGTGGGCCAATCAGTTGCTGGCCACTTTCACGCTGTGGGCAATTACCGTGTATCTTCGGCGCAATAAGAAGGGTGCCTGGTATCTGGTCACTTTGCTGCCCGGGCTTTTCATGACGATGGTGACCGGCTGTTTTCTCTTTGTGGCGGAAAAGGAGGGCCTCGGTTCCGTCATCCCGCGTCCGGCGGGCTACGCCATCGGTGCCGCCATCACGCTTTTTGTTTTGATAATCTTCTGCGTGAAGGAGCGACCAAAGGGCGTTGAGCCATTGGACAGGATGTAAATCTTTGAAAATAATTTTTTTGTCGTTTTATACGACAAAAATGCTAAAAAAATGTGAAGAATGAGATTTTTTCAAATGTCATTTTTCACTTTTTTTATGTTAAAAATGACGTTTATATGCAAAAAAATGATTATTTTTGCCCAATTTATTATTGGTAAATAATAATATGCTTGGGAAGCTTTAATCCAATAACATAACAACTTAATTATTAATCAAATCAAAACAACAACAGTATGAAAAAAATCTTTACTTTGGCATTAATGTTATTCGCCTTTGTGGCGTTGAATGCCCAGCAGCTTCTGTTTGAAGATTTCGAAGGGACAGCCCTTCCTGCCGGTTGGACGGTTATCGACAGTGATGGTGATAACAACAATTGGGAGATTACACTGACAGATAAATGTCATGGCTCACAATGTATCGCGTCCGCTTCTTACATCAACAATGTGGGAGCCCTTACACCGGACAACTGGTTGATTACCCCTGCCATTAATCTAACGGGAAATGCAATCCTCTCTTTCTATGTTGTGGGTCAGGATGCCAGCTATGCCGCAGAACATTATTCCGTTTATGTAGCTAATGCCCCCACCGTGGCTGCTTTCACGGCTACTACACCGGTTTTGAATAATCAGGTGGCTACGAGCACGCTTACTCAGCAGACGGTGAATTTGAGTTCTTACACGGGCCAAACGGTTTACATCGCTTTCCGTCACCATAATGTAACAGACATGTTCCGTTTGAATATTGATGACATTGAGGTGTTTGCCATGCCTACCGGTCCAACCATGATTGCTAATCCGACATCTATCACGTTCCCGGCCACAGCTCTTGGCAACCTCAAGTATGCTTCTGCTACGGTTACCGCTTATAATCTTACGAATAATATTACGGCTTCGGTTACGGGTCCCTTCGCCGTATCCAGCAATAATGTCACGTACGCCGCTACGGCCACTCTTGACACGTTAGGTGGTACGCTCTACGTGCGCTATGCACCTGATGTTGTCGGTGCCTCTACCGGTGCGATTACGCTTACCTCTGATTCTACTACCGCTACCATCACGCTGGCCGGTACGGCTATCGACTGCTCCCAAGCTGTAAGCCAACTGCCTTGGACGGAAGATTTCTCAGGTACTGTTTTCCCGCCGCTTTGCTGGGATGTGATTGCCGCCACCGATACCACATGGGATGTTTATGAAAGCACTTCCGGTAACTGGGCTTCTTGTTCTGGTACTACGCAACCGCGTGTTGAACAGCTTATTACGAATAAATTTGATTTTACAAATTACACCCACACTATTTTGTTGGATTTTGAATACAGATGCAACTATTCATACGTTTCTGACGGAACGATTGATTTGAAGTTGTATGCCAGTACGGATGGTGGTGTCACGTTTGGTACCACACCGCTTTGGTCTTTGAGTCAGGAATCCGCATTCGATACCTGGGCTGCTACGCCGACCACTGTGAATTTGAGCTCTTTGGCAGGTCAGTCTAACGTGGTGCTCAAATTTGCTGCAGAGGGAAGCCTTTGTCAGGTCTTGTTCTCCAACCTCAATATGTATGCTTATAACGATCCCACCATCGTGGCAACAGAGGATGAATTCTCTTTCTATGCGGAAGTCAATACGAATGAGGATGTGACAGCGAATGTGAACGCATACAACCTCACGGGTGCTTTAACTGCCACCACAACGGCTCCGTTCGCCGTTTCCGCTGATGGAACCACTTTCGGCACAACTGCCACTCTGACAGGTAATACCCTGTATATCCGTTATGCTCCTACTGCCGCAGGTCAACATGCAGGTAGTGTAACCCTCGCTTCCGCAGGTGCCACCAATGTTACCCTGAATCTTGCAGGTGAGGCATACGAATGCTCCGGCATCACCCTTCCTTATGTCGAGACTTTCGACCATAATGGCAATCTTCCTCCTTGTGTTACCATGGTGTATGCCAATGGTGATCCCACAGTTAACCCGATGCGTATTGGTCTTTGGGATGAAAACTCGGGTGACTATGTCTTCGGCTTCAATTCTTACAGCCAGGCTTCTGACTATACCCAATATCTGATTACGCCCGAACTGCCCGACAACACCGGTTTGACCGTCAGCTTCGACTGGTTGAGCTACAGTCAAAGCAGCGCAGAGACTATGGATATTGGTTATTCCACCACCGATAATAATGTATCTTCCTTTACTTGGTTGGGTCAAAGAGATTATCTGACGACATCTGGAGATTTTGAGACTGAAGTGATTGATATTCCTGCCGGTGCCCGTTATGTGGCTTTCAAATATCTCTCCAACTATAAGTATTATTTGTGGCTTAATAACTTGACTATTACAGGTACTATTGTTGGTGTTGACAATCATGAAAATATTGCCACCATCTATCCGAACCCGGCTAACAATGTATTGAATATTAACGCTAACTCCAATATCAGCATGGTGGAAGTGTTCAATGTGATGGGTCAGGTGGTTGCCTCTTTCGATGCCAACGATGTGAATACCCAAATCAATACCAGCAATTTCGCCAACGGTGTTTATACGGTGAAAATCCACACTGAAAACGGCGTGTCCAACCAGAAATTCACGGTTGCTCGCTAATTTCAGGTAATTGCCAAATGTGAAAAATCCCGGAGCGCTTGCCCCGGGATTTTTTTTAGTATATTTTTTTGTTTTGAGGGACCTTGAGTGTGAATATGTCTTTACCTGTACTTTGAAGTACAAATAAGCCCTTGCGGAAAGCGTACTTGTCGGAGTCCTCGTCGTATTTGATGGCTGCCACCGCTGGATATACGGTGTAGTTGGCGAAAGGATGGAACGCCGTTTTGAAATGATCCATCTGATTCAGGAAGTAGTTAATATCCTCCACCTTGCAGGTGGTTTTCACTTCCACCACGACGGCAACGGTGGTGTTGCACAGAATCACGTCCACCTCCATGGAGCCGTCCGGAAATTCTCCCTTACGCGCTTCTTGATAAACTTGCGTGATGCCGATGCCGAGGTTCTTGAAAAGCTCCAGGCAGGCCGGTTTTGCAAGCGCCTCAATGAGTTTGCCCCAGTTGGAAGTGTACATGCTGTTGAGCTGGCTCACCGACTGATGCAGCTTGTCAACCCTTTGTGAGGTTATGTCTAGACGACGGTCGGTCTCTTTCATTTGTTCTGCGTTTGCCCTCATTTGTTCTGCGTTTTCCTTCATTTGCCGGTCCGTTTCCTTTATTAGTCGGTCTGTTTCTTTCATCTGCTTGGTGGTTTCTTGAGCCAATTTGTTGGCCTCACGTAGGGATGCAATGATTCCGTTCAAATCAAGGTTGTCATAATTGATAGCTGTAGTGTTATTCATTGTGGTATATTTTATGGTTTGTTAATATGCCGCAAAAATAACAAATATTTTAATATGCATCCGCATATTTTGAAAAATATTTTACAATAAGCGAATATTTACAATTAATAGTTAAATTTGAATGGCTGAACAGAAGGGTATAATACTTGTATGCGAATGAACGTGATGACATTCACATAGTATTAATACAACAATAAAAATAATAAAATAGGAGAAAAGGGAATCCTACAGCATATATCCGATGCCGGCCAGCAGGGAGAGAAGGAAGGTTGACATCACCAAAATGGGCAGGTATTTGTCCAACGCGCTGCCGTGATGCTTCCATACACCGATAAGATGTATTACATACAAGGGTAATGTCAACAGATACAGGAGATTCCATGCTGAGGTGTAGGTGAGCATCGTGAAGACAATCATACAAATCCACCCGCCTATAATGAGCACGGTCTCATAAATCTTGGCTTTTTGCTCCCCGATTTTCAATGGGATGGTGATGCGTGTGGCCGCATCCGACTCCATGTCGCGGATGTTGTTGGTGTTGAGCACGCCCACGCTGAAAAAGCCGATGGTGGTGGCCGGCAAAAGGACGGTCCAGTTGTCGAAGGAACCGGCAGCCACATAATAGCCGCCCATCACGGATACCAATCCGAAGAAGATAAATACGGAGATGTCTCCTAGTCCGCGATAGCCGTAGGGACGCTTGCCTAACGTGTAGTGTGTGGCCGCCCATATTGCGCACGCGCCAAGAATGACTATCAGGATGGACTTCAGTGATAGCAGCGTGCCGAAGGCCGTCAAGGTCATGGCGCTCCCGAAGAAGCAGCACAGGAAGACAAACAAGACGATGAGGCGTTTGAAGTCATCCACGCTGATGTTGCCTTCCGCCAGACTGTAAAGAGGTCCCTCGCGCTGTCCGCCATCGGTGCCGCTGAGGTAGTCGCCCAGCTCGTTTGAGAGGTTGGTTAGGATCTGCAGGCACACGGTGGTGAGCAGAATCAGGACGATGACCCACGGCGAAACGCTGTGACCGGCGCAAGCCAGGAAAATGCCCATCACCACCCCGGCCAACGATAAAGGCAGGGTGCGCAGGCGCATGGAATGTATGGCGGCGGAAAATTTCATGATGTTTTTTTTATGGTAGAGACGTGACATCGTCGCGTCTCTATGGACAAGTATGTAATATTATATAATGGTAGAGACGCGACAATGTCACGTCTCTACCGGGATTATGGGATAAAATTTGAAATTTTACAATGTCGGTCCAAACGGCACCAGGGCGCGGCCCTGTTCGGTGTCGCTGAAATTTTCGAAGTTCTTGATGAACGAGGCGGCCAAGGTCTTCGCGTTTTCGGTGTAAGCGGCCTTGTCGGTCCAGCTGTTCTCGGGGTTGAGGATGCTGTCATCCACACCGGTTACATGCTTGGGAATGTATAGGTTGAAGGGTTTCACCAGTTCGGTGTCGCAGTTCAGCAACTCGCCGTTGAGGATGGCAGTGATGATAGCGCGTGTGGCTTTGAGGCTGATGCGTTCGCCCACACCGTAGCCGCCGCCGGTCCAGCCTGTGTTCACCAGATAGGCCGTGGCGTTGTGCTGGTCCAGTTTTTTGGCTAATTCCTCGGCGTATTTCGTGGGGTGCAGCAGCAGGAACGCCGCGCCGAAGCACGATGAGAAGGTGGGCTGCGGGGTCACGATGCCGCGTTCGGTGCCGGCCAGTTTGGCGGTGTAGCCGCTCAGGTAGTAGTACATCGTCTGCTCGCGGTTCAAAACGGCCACCGGGGGCAGCACGCCGAATGCGTCGGCGGAAAGGAAGATGATCTTGCTGGGGTGTGTGCCGCGCGAGATGGGCTTCACGATGTTCTGGATGTGGTAGATGGGGTAGGAGACACGCGTGTTCTCAGTCTTGGCGGCGGAGTCGAAGTCGATGTTGCCGTCAGCATCCACCACGAGGTTCTCCAGGAGGGCGTCGCGCTTGATGGCGTGGAAGATGTCGGGCTCCTTGGCCTCGCTGAGGTTGATGCACTTGGCGTAGCATCCGCCCTCGAAATTGAACACGCCGTTGTCGTCCCAGCCGTGCTCGTCGTCGCCGATGAGGGCGCGGTTCGGGTCGGTGGAAAGGGTTGTCTTGCCTGTGCCGGAGAGACCGAAGAAGATGGCCGTGTCGCCGTTCTTGCCCTGGTTGGCAGAGCAGTGCATGGCGGCCATGCCCCGCAGCGGCAGGAAATAGTTCATCACGGAGAAGATGCCCTTCTTCATTTCACCGCCATACCAGGTGCCGCCGATGAGGGCCATGCGCTCGGTGAGGTTGAAAGCCACATACACTTCGCTGTGCAAGCCCATCTCTTTCCAATCGGGATTGGTGGTCTTGCCGGCGTTCAGCACCACGAAGTCCGGCTCGAAAGTCTTGAGTTCTTCGTCGGTAGGACGGATGAACATGTTCTTCACGAAATGAGCCTGCCAAGCCACCTCGGAGACGAAGCGCACTTTCATGCGAGAGTTCTCGTTGGCGCCGCAATAGCCGTCCATGACATACACCTTCTTGCCGGTGAGTTGTTTTTGGGTGATAGTCTTCAGATGTTCCCAGGTCTTGTGGTCAATGGGTTTGTTGTCGGAGCCTTTTTTGTTGGGGTCGGCCCACCACACGTTGTCCTTGGTGTTCTCGTCCATGACGATGTATTTGTCTTTTGGGGAACGGCCTGTGAAGATGCCAGTGTCCACGGAGAGGGCGCCGGATTTGGTTTTGTAGGCCTTCTCGTAGCCCGTCAGCGCGGGATTGGTTTCATGCTCGTACAGTTCGTCGTACGACAGGTTGTGGTAGATCTCAACGGGGTCCAGGACACCCAGCTCTTTTAATTGCTCTTTCAAGTCTTTCATGTTTATGGTATTTTATGATTTTATAATTATAATCAGTTGGTTTACAGGTGGATGTGTTGTTGGGATTCAGGGGTTTCCTGAGGTCTGTCCGCGACATCCAACGGAGGTGCAAAAGTACAAAAAAGCGGGGAAATTTCAATGGGGTGGGGTGCGGTTTTAATTGTGGAATGGAAGAAGTTTTCACTATCCCCCCTTATTCTATCCATGTGAATTTCGAGGAGACAACGACCCAAACACCATTCTGTTTTTCCAAGATGGTATGCCCCCCTTCATAGACGAACCGGAATTTGACAATGGCACGATTCATTTCGCGATCCAAAATAATCACGTTGGCCTTCGGATAGGTCTCATATTGCCAATACCCACCCCAGTGACCGTATATGATCCCGGCTGCGTTTTGGATGAACTCCATCTTTTCATGACTTTGATTTTTGGAATTAGCCGGATGCATTATGTTGTCTTGCCCCATATTAATATGCTTGTCTTTCAAGAATCTGTCCAATAGCCGTTTGTACTTGTTTGTCAAATAGACAATTTTCCTGTCGGGGAAATGCACCCGAGGACGAAAAGGTATGTCCGAAAGTATCAAGGTGTCATTTGTAATCCCGTAATCGTAAAATGCAGAAGGAGAATATATTTGGATGCTGTCCACCAAATGAATCTCCCATAGCGAACTCTGCACAATGAAATATGGTGCATCTTGATATAATTTGGGGAACAGATCTTTGTCCACACAATTTTCCCGATACCATTGCAGCGGCTGGTAAAATGCAGCGAACACCCTGTGGGCTTCCGCCACCCATGGATTGGGGGCATCGTTCTCGTTGGATGCTATCTCGTTGGACCAGTTGTCGAAAAACTCAAGCAACTGCGCTTTTGACTGGTTCTTATAGGCCTTTTTTAGCAAAGATGCCTGCCGTTGACCATAAAGGGATGGGATCAAGAACAAAAGAACAACTACGAAAATCGAAACAGAAACAGACTTTGCTCTGTATGCCAATGGCTTCACATTTCGTCTGATTCGTTTCATTGTCTCTTAAAACTGGAAATAGATAAACGGCTGCAAATCAGCAGTGATGAACTGATAAAGCACAAAGACCGCCGCCACCACGATGAGGCCGATGAGCCAGATGGGCAACAGGGCGAAGTTGACCCTGTACCAGCGTTTCCAACGCTCCGGCAGCCAATGGATGACCATGCCCAACACAAACAAGGTGAATACAATCCAGTAGTTGGCCAAAATTTCGGGGATGGCCGCCATGTTCCAATGTCCGCCTATGCTGTTCACCATCGCCTTGGCAGTGTTCCAGGCCGTCTCGTTGGCCACCGCCGGATCCAAATTGGAACCCGATCGGAAGAACAAACGCGTGAAAGAGATGAACACGAATGTCATAAAGACATTCCAACTGAAATTCAACCAGTTGATGTCCCTGTCGGGCCAGATGGACGAGTAGATGCAACGGATGAGCGTGCCGCCGAAAAATACCCCCGACCAGACAGTGAAAATCATCAGCACCGGACTGGGCCAGAACCAGTTGCACGCGAAGAAAGCGGCGAAAACAACGAAGGAGACCACGCTCCGCAACCATTGCTTGAAGTGTCGCCATATCTTGAATCCCAAGATGCCGAAGCCGTTCAACCCTCCCCAGATCATGAAGTTCCACGATGCGCCGTGCCACAATCCGCCCAACAGCATGGTGTTCATCATGTTGATGTTGGTGCTGATCTTTAGCCTTGCCTTCTTGCTGATTAGTGAGACAATGGTGAGGATGACCGCCAACCCGATGATGATGCTCGTGATGACGGCGTTCTTGGTCAACAATATAATAACCGATCCAATCATCAGGATGCACAGGTATGTGCCGATGGTGGCGTTACGGTTGCCTCCTAACGGGATGTATAGATAGTCTTGCAACCATTTGGAGAGTGAGATGTGCCACCGTTTCCAGAAGTTGCTTGGCGAGTCGGCCTTGTAGGGCGAGTTGAAGTTTTTTGGCAGGTAGAAGCCCATCAGCATGGCCACGCCGATGGCAATGTCAGTGTAGCCCGAGAAGTCGGCATATACCTGCAATGAGTATATGAATAGTGCGGAGAAGTTCTCAAAGGCCGTGAACAACGAAGGATTGTTGAAGACGCGGTCCACGAAGTTGACGGCAAGATAGTCGCTCATAATCAGCTTCTTTGCCAAGCCGTTGAGAATCCAGAACACGGCAATGCCGAATTGTCGGCGGCTCAGGAAGAATTTCTTGTAGAGCTGCGGTACAAACTGGTCGGCACGCACGATGGGACCGGCTACCAGCTGCGGGAAGAAAGTGACATAGAAGCCGAAATCCAATATGTTGGAGACATGCTGGATTTTGCCCTTGTAAACATCTACCAAGTAGCTGATATTCTGGAAAGTATAAAATGATATGCCCACCGGCAGCAAGATCTTGGAGGCATCGAAATACTCTTTGCCGCTCAGATCGTTAGTCCACTGCGCCAACCAGTTGATGACCTCATATTTACTGCCGACGATGGTGTTGTAGGCATCTGTGAAAAAATAGGCGTATTTGAAGTAGCAGAGTACCAATAAGTTGATGACCACGCCGACAATCATGTGGAATTTCCGTGTCCCCTGCCGCTTGGAACGGTCCATGAAGATGCCCAGGAGGTAGTCGAGAATCATGTCGAAAAGGAGGATGAGCACGAAGAGGCCGGAGGTTTTGTAGTAGAAGAAGATGCTGGCGAAGAACAGGAACCCGTTGCGCAGCAGTCGTTTGCTGTGGAACAGGGAGAAGAAGGCGAACACCAGGGCGAAGAAAGCCCAGAAGTTGAATTGCGTGAACAACAGCGGGTACTGCTCGTTGAACGAGAAGAGGTTTGTCAAGAATATTTTCAAGCTGTCCAGGTTCATTTCTTCTCGTTTTTCAGTTCACGGATAAAGGCATCCCAAAACAGGTCGCCGAGGAGGTTGTAGCCGGCGGCGGTGAAGTGTACACGGTCTTTCTGAGCCAGGCCCTTCTTGCGCCATGTCTCCATGGATTTCAGGCCGCCCATCACGGCGAACTGGTCCCACACGGCCCCGCCGGTAAGGTTGGCCAGCCGGTACATCACATCCTGCACCATGGGGCCGGTCTTGTTCACGTAATAGCGGTTTTTCTTCCCCTTCTTCCAAGTGTCGTTGTTGGACACAAAAATGAAGGCACAGTCGGGGTTGGCTTCGCGGATGCGCGCCACTAACTTCAAGTAATTGTTCTTGAAGACCACAGAATCAAAGCTGCTGCCGAAAGCATCGTTCACCCCGATGTTGAAAATCACCAGATCGGGATGGATGAGGCGCATGTCGCGTGTGAGGTTTTCGCAACGCAAATACGATGAGGTTTGCGCGCCATTCACCCCTATGGATGAGAGTGTTAAGCCCGGTCTGCTGTTTTTGAGCAAAATGCCGTTCACAACAAAGGTATCGCCTTTGCTGCACGGGAAATAGAGGGTGAAGTCCTTCACAGGCCGGTCAAAGTAGAAATAGTATCGGTCATTGTAAAAGTCGATACTGTCGGGGAAATGGTAGATGGTGTCCTCTTTGAGGATAGGGTCGATGGGCCATCCGTAGGCTTTGCCCAAGAGTATGATGGTGTCGGCCACGAAGTCGTACTCTGGCGCGTTCATCTTGATGGTGATGGAGTTCATGGCATCTGCGTTCCATACTGCGATGCCAGCGGCCCCGAGTGGGAATGGATAGTTTTGGTAAACGTTGCGTATAAGGTTGAACGTCTGAGCCTTGCTTGTGCGGTAGTCGTAGGGGTTGTTGCAGTTGGTAGCGGCGGAGTAAGGGAAGACGAGTCCCCTTGAGGCGGGCGGCCCGCCGAACTCGTCCAGCAGGTGTGTTCGTATGCGATGTGTCATGGTGCCCGCCTGCACGTGCGAGCCTCCCATCTGCACGATATGCACGTTGCCCTGTTTGGTGGCTATCAGTTGGTCCAATTTGGTGATAAACCGCACCAACGTCATGCTGTCGCGACCCCAGTAAAGTGTGTCTATATCGAATTGGATCTGAGTCTCTTCGGAAACGGCATCCGCCTCGTCGGGTTCCTCCTGGGGCATGACGATAGTGTCCACCACCAAGGTGTCGGTGAACGTCGGAATCTCCGGAATGGAGTCCGAGGCGGTGAGGTCCACCTGAGCCCAGAGAGGTGCGCCACCCAGCAGAATCAGGAAGGAGAGAGCGAGTGCTATTTTGCCGATGCGTTCCATAGGGTGTCGAATTGTTGTTTGGGCATATTTTTGCGCGTACGGTATAACTCGTACATGGTGGCGAAGTTGTTGGCCAAAGTCTGGCCCACTTTGCGGGCGCCGGCGGGGGTGAAATGCACGTAGTCGGGGCCGGCGAGGCCGTTGCGCACCCACGTCACCATGGAACTCTGGCCGCCCATCACCTGGTAGATGTCCCAATAGGCGGCATGGTTGCGCAGGGAGATGGTACGCAGGCTGTCGATGAGTCGTGGCAGCATGGGGTAGGTGTCGAGCTTGCCGCCGCGGCGCGTGCTCATGTCGGAAGGCCCGATGAAGAGGATGGTGGCGCCGGGACAGCTGCGGCGTATGCGCTTGAACTGCCGATCGATGCTTTCGCAATAGTTGTTGAGCGACTTTTCGTTGTATATGACTGGCACGGAGTTGCCGCCGAATTGAAGGATGATCATCCCCACATTGGCCTGTCGATAGCAGCTGCGCAGCAGGGTGTCGTTGATGAGGGTGAACTGGTTGCCGGAGGAGCCGCGCAGCGGGATGTTATCCACGGCCACACCATAGCCGTCGTCTAACATGATGCCGTAGATGTCGGCGGAGCCGCGCATGGCGATTTGCAACGAGGTGGTGGCGGAGTCCATCAGCCAGTGGCATGTGTGTATGCCGGACAGTCCCACCTGTTGGGTGCTGTCGTAGCGGCTTTTGCGGTCCTTGAGGGTGGCGGAAAAGTTTCCTGTGCGGTCGTTGTATAACAGGGTGATGTTGGAAAATCGCTTCACGCGCGGGTCGGTGTCGCTATGGCGAGAGGCGTTGGCCCCGAAGGTGGCGCCGCCACCTAGCCGGTAACACTTAGCCATGAGGCCGTAGTTGCCGTTGGTGCGCGCTCCGTCGCCGTATGACGAATAGAGAGTGAGGTCGCCGGAGGCATACTGGCTCACCGCGAACGACGGAATAGTCTGGATGACGGGCACCATGCCCGGGCCTCCACCACCGAAAGTGCGCTGGAACCAGCTTCGGATATTGTTGGAGATGCGGTCCATCTCAATCTGCGAGTCACCGTAGTGAAGGATGCGCACCACCTCGTGGTTGGCACGCGCCTGCTCCGCACGGGCAAAGAAACGGTCGAAGAAGGAGACATCATCATTGGGGAGGTAAAAACGTCCGCTCTGCTCAGTCACCGCCTGACGGTACTGCTGCAGCGTGTCCTTCAGGTCGTTGAGGTGTTTCAGTTCCACAGAGTCCACCTCCTTGATTTCAACGTTCTTCAAGGTATCGCCCACCAGCACGTCATCGAAGGATGGGAACCGCAACTCCGCCTTGCCGATCTTTACACCGTCTTTCGGAAAAAAGAAGCATAAAGCAGCCAGTGCGCTGATTATTAATATGATGAATATGAAAATCTTATACGGTTTCATCCTGAAAAGGGTGGATTAACAAAAGGGCGCAAAAGTACGAAAAAAGAGAGAACAACGAGTTGTCATTGGATAAAAGGCCAATAACGGGGTGAAAATATAGATTTGTTACATGTAACAATGTATGTGATTTTTTTTATTTTTGCTGAATAATAAAAGATAAAAGGAATCACGGTGAAACACTTCATATTGAAATATTTTACAAAATACGGATAATTAAAACCTCAAACCCTCGAAAGATTTCCTTTCCGGTCCGCCGTATCGCCATCTGCGTCATGGAACTGAAAGTGGAGAAAATAATCATGAACATTTTTAAAGATAACGTTGTTTCAAATCTCATCAGGATAGTATGAATCACATAGAACCCACTAACGATTTCACTTACATCATCGTCCACGATGCCACCGAGAACAACCTCAAGCACGTCAACGTCAGGATTCCCAAGGGGAAAATCACCGTGGTGACGGGCGTGTCGGGGTCGGGCAAGTCGTCGCTGGTGCTGGACACCATCGCGGCCAAGTCGCGGCGCGAGCTCAACGACACCTTCCCCTCCTTCA